>CAXTSF010000111.1:0-10839 GCA_964246865.1 uncultured Terriglobus sp. | reverse complement strand
TATGCAGCCTCCAGCCGCGTCTGGTTTACGGTGTCGCACGGCACGCTGAATGAGATCTACTACCCAACGATCGACCGGCCACAGACGCGGGACATGGAGCTGATCTTCACGGATGGGGAAACGTTCGTGCATGAGGAGAAGCGCGATTTCGAGTACGACTTCCACTACATCGACCCGGACGCGCTGGCGGTGCGTGTGGTGGCGAGCGATCTGCAGGGCCGTTATACCGTGACCAAGGAGTTCATCAGCGATCCGCATCACCCGGTGGTGCTGGTCCGGGTAAAGCTGCAGGGCGAAGAGGCGGTCCTCTCGCGGCTGAAGTGCTACGCCCTCCTGGCGCCGCACCTGAACGGCGGCGGCGCGGGAAACTCGGCGCGGTCGATTGAGGTGGCCGGGCGGCGCAGCATTCTCGCGTGGAAGGGCAATACGTCGCTGGCGATGGGCGCGAGCTGCGGCTTTTTGCGGAGTTCCTGCGGCTATGTGGGCAGCTCGGATGGATTTCAGGACCTGCAGAGCAACATGCGGATGGACTGGGAGTTCGGGCAGGCGCTGGACGGCAATCTGGCCGTAATGGCGGGCATGATGCAGTCCCTCTCGACGCCCTATGAGGAGCATCTGGACCGCTTCATTGCGCAGTGGCATCGGGCTGCATCCCCGGAGCGGCTGGCCGCGGCATCGATGGACGGCGGACGGTTGATGCGCATCAGCCACAACACAATCCTGGCGCATGAGGACAAGACCTACTCCGGTGCGTTTATTGCATCGGCCTCCATTCCCTGGGGCAATGCCAAGGGCGACGACGACCTTGGCGGCTACCACCTGGTCTGGACGCGCGACATGATCCAGTCCGCGACGGCGCTGCTGGCTTGCGGACGGGTGGACACGGCGCGCCGCGCTCTGGTGTACCTGGCCTGCACGCAGCGGCCGGACGGGTCGTTTGCGCAGAACTTCTGGATTGACGGAACACCGTACTGGACCGGCATCCAGCTGGATGAGGTGGCGTTCCCAATCATGCTGGCATGGCGGCTGTGGAAGGTGAATGGCCTGGGTGATTTCGACGTCTTCCCGTTTGTGGAGAACGCCGCGGCCTTCCTGGTGCACTATGCGCCGATCACGCAGCAGGAGCGCTGGGAGGAGGCGTCCGGATACTCGCCTTCAACCCTGGCCACGGTGATCTCCGCGCTGGTGTGTGCGGCGGACATTGCACGCGCCCACCATGCGCCCGAGCTTGGCGGCTTCCTGGAGGAGTATGCGGACTGGATCGAGGAGCACCTGGACGAGTGGACCACTACCCGCGACGGATGCCTGCTCGCCGGGGTGAAACGGCATTATGTCCGCATCCAGCCACCCACTCCGGGGGAGCAGTTCTACCATCCTGACTCCGGAGATGGGCGTTATAACGTCGCAAACCGCTCTCCGGGCGAACGCTATAACTTTGAGGCGCGCGAGATCGTGGACGCCGGATTTCTGGAGTTGGTGCGCTACGGCATCCGTCGTGCGGATGACCCTCTGGTCGTGGACTCACTGAAGGTGATCGATCACGTGCTTAAGATCGATACGCCGTACGGCCCTAGCTGGCGGCGATATAACCATGATGGGTATGGCCAGCAGAAAGACGGCGAGCCGTTTATTCACTACGGCCAGGGCCGGGCCTGGCCGATCCTGACAGGTGAGCGCGCGCACTATGAGCTGGCTGCCGGCGGGGAGTATCGCGCGCTGATCCGTGCCATGGAACGGTTTTCGTCATTTGGCGGCATGATGCCGGAGCAGGTGTGGGACTACGCGGATATGCCGGGGAAGGGCCTGTACTTTGGGAGGTCCGCAGGTTCGGCGCAGCCCCTGGTGTGGTGCCATGCGGAGTACCTGAAGCTGCTCCGGTCGGCGGTGGATGGCAAGGTCTTCGATCGCATCTCCGCGGTGGAGGAACGCTATAGCGTTCCGCGTGAGCAGCGCAAGTTCCGCAGCGAAAGCGAGTTTTTCCAGGTGGCGAGACCTCTGCGGTCCGTATCCGCGGGCAAAACCATGCACGTGGTGGACCGGTCGCGTTTCCTGGTGCTGTGGACGACGGACGGCTGGCAGACGAAACACGCAACGGATGCCAAACTGGTCGGCTACCCGGGTTTCTGCGCGGAGATTGCCATCACGCCGGAAATGGGCAGCCGCATGGAGTTGACGCTGCACTGGGTGGATGAGGATCGCTGGCTGGGCTATAACTTTGTGGTGGCGCTGACTGGCGAGACGGCCCGGTGACTCTGTTTAGCGCGGCACTTGTACACTAGCGAGAGCTTTTTGAGCACTGGCGCGGCGCGCCCACGACCACCGGCGCGGCATGGAACGGCACCGCACGGAATGCGTGCGAGAGGATAGAAGACGAATGAGCGATCTTGACCAGCTATCGATTAACACGCTCCGGCTGCTTGCAGTGGATGCGATTGAGAAGGCCGCCAACGGACATCCCGGTGCGCCACTGGGGCTGGCTCCGCTGGCCTACCTGCTGTATGCCAAGCATATGGTGCATGATCCGGCGGACTTCCAGTGGACAAACCGCGACCGCTTTGTGCTCTCGAATGGTCACGCCTCCATGCTGCAGTATGGCTCGCTGTTCCTGAGCGGCTATGACCTGTCCATGCATGACATGGAGAACTTCCGGCAGTGGCACTCGAAGACACCGGGACATCCGGAGTATGGCTTCACGCCGGGGGTCGAGGTGACGACCGGACCGCTGGGACAGGGCTTCGGCATGTCGGTGGGTCTGGCGATTGCGGAGAAGCATCTTGCCTCACTCTATAACCAGCCCGGCATGGAGATCGTGAACCATTACACGTACGTGATGTGCGGCGATGGCGATCTGATGGAGGGCCTGTCGCACGAAGCGGCCTCGCTGGCGGGGACGCTCAGCCTGGGCAAGCTGATCGTCTTCTACGACGACAACCTGATCTCGCTCGATGGCCCGACGGAACTGAGCTTCACGGAGAATGTGGACGAACGCTTTGAGGCATACCACTGGCACGTGCAGATCGTAGACGATGGCAACGACCTGGAGAAGCTGGAGCAGGCGATCCGCATCGCGAAGGATGAGAAGGAAAAGCCTTCGCTGATCCGTGTACGTACCATCATTGGCTATGGTTCGCCCAAGGCCGGCACAAAGGATGTGCATGGGGAGGCTCTTGGCAAGGAAGCGACACGCAAGACGAAGGAGTTCTTCGGCTTTGACCCGGATAAGAGCTTTGTGATCCCGGAGGAAGCAAGCAAGAACTGGCTGGAGGCCAAGACGCGCGGAGCGGAGGCCCACAAGGAATGGAACGATCTCTTCGGCAAGTACCAGCAGGCTCATCCTGAACTGGCGAAGGAGTTCGACCGCAGGATCAAGGGTGAGCTGCCGGAGGGATGGGCAAAGGACATCAAGCCCTTCCCGGCGGACAAGCCGATGTCAACGCTCAATGCGGGCCAGGTGGTGCTTCAGGCCATCGGCAAGTATGTGCCGGAGCTGATTGGCGGAGCCGCGGATCTTACCTCGTCCACAAAGACGATCTTCAAGGACTCCGGCAAGTTCCACGACGATCCGAAGGCCAAGAACATCTTCTTCGGTGTGCGTGAGTTTGGCATGTGCGCGGCGGTCAACGGCATGGCGGCCCACGGCGGAATCATCCCGTTTGGGTCGACGTTCTTTGTCTTCTCGGACTACGCTCGGCCTGCCATTCGCATGGCCGCGCTGATGAGCACGCATTCGCTGTTCGTCTTCACGCATGACTCCATCGGACTTGGTGCCGACGGACCCACGCACCAGCCGGTGGAGCACCTTTCCGCGCTCCGTGCCATTCCGCAGCTCACGGACTTCCGGCCCGCGGATGCGAATGAGACGGCGGTGTGTTACCAGCTGATGGTGGAGCGTAAGTCGGCGTCCTTCATGGCGCTGTCCCGCCAGGATCTGCCGGTGATGGATGAGGCCAGGTACAGGATCTTCGAGGGTGCACGCAAGGGCGCGTATGTGCTGGAGGCTGGGCCGGAGAAGCCGGACGTGATCCTGGTGGCGACCGGTTCCGAGGTATCGCTTGCAATGCAATCCCTGCCGGAGCTGGAGAAGGCAGGCATCCACGCGCGCCTGATCTCGATGCCGAGCTTCGCTGTCTTTGAGGAGCAGGATGAGGCTTACAAGATGAGCATCTTCCCACATGGCGTGCCGAAAGTGGCGATCGAAGCCGGAGCGACGATGTGCTGGTGGAAGTATGTCGGACGCGACGGCCAGATTGTCGGCCTGGATCACTTCGGCGGCTCGGCACCGGGGCCCGAGGTGCTGAAGCACTTTGGCTTTACGCCGGAGAACGTGGTGAAGGCGGCTCAGACAGCCATGGCCAAGTAGCTGAGGAGGGTCTGCTCTGAAGCCAGCGCGGACCCTCTCCTATCTCTGCGGCTGCTCAGGATGTGCCTTGCTGCGAGAGCATTTCGCGTTGGCCCGCGCTTGGGAGCACCGCTTGCCGGTTCGTCGCACCCGGGTTGTCACAAAAACCTGGGCATCGACTCGGGAGTCGCGGCATCGAACTGTTAGAAACGGGAACGCACTGGAACGGGGAGTGACATGCAGCTAGGATTGATCGGTCTTGGCAAGATGGGCGGCAACATGGCGGAGCGCCTGCGGTTGGGAGGACACAAGGTTGTCGGCTTCGACTTCAACAAGGAAACCACGGCAAAGCTGACGGCTTCGGGTGCCGTGGGTGTGAACTCGCTGGAAGACCTGGTCAAGAACCTTGAGTCTCCACGCACCATCTGGATGATGGTTCCGGCGGGCGATCCCGTGGATGAGACGATCGCGAAGCTGAAGCCGCTGATGCAGCCGGGCGACATTTTCATCGATGGCGGCAACTCCAATTACAAGGATACGCAGCGGCGGCATGCGGCCCTGGTCACCGAAGGTTTCGGCTTCGTTGATGTAGGCACCTCGGGCGGTGTATGGGGCCTGAAAGAGGGCTACAGCCTGATGATCGGCGGCGATGAGGATGTCGTTGCGCGATTGAAGCCGATCTTCGAGACGCTGGCACCGGCACCGGACCGGGGATGGGGACGCACGGGACCATCCGGCGCGGGCCACTTCGTGAAGATGGTGCACAACGGCATTGAGTACGGCATGATGCAGGCGTTCGCGGAAGGCTTCAGCATCATGAAGGCCAAGGAGCCGCTCGGCCTGGACCTGCCGCAGATCGCGGAGATATGGCGGCACGGTTCCGTCGTGCGCTCCTGGCTGCTGGACCTGACCGCCGAAGCGCTGAAGCACAATCCGGAACTGGACGGCCTGAAGGCGTACGTGACCGACTCCGGCGAGGGCCGCTGGACTGTGTTTGAAGCCATCGACCTGAACGTCTCGGCACCGGTGATTACGGAGTCGCTGATCCGGCGGCTGCGCTCGCGGGAAGAGAACAACTACACCGATCGCATGCTCTCCGTCATGCGCAACGCCTTCGGCGGTCACTCCATGAAGAAGGATTGATACGCCGGCAGCACGACAGTGACGATGGATCTGCAAGCGGCCCCTGCGCCGACTCCAAGCACGAGGAAACAGACTGACATGGCAACAACCGAAATCAATGTTTCACAGGCACAGGTGGAGGCGAGCAAAGGCAAGGAGAGCATTCCTGAGCCATGTGTCGTGGTCATCTTTGGTGCTTCCGGTGACCTGACCAAGCGCAAGCTGCTGCCGGCGCTCTACCATCTGGAGCAGTCCGGACTTCTACCGCAGGACTTTGTTGTGGTGGGCGTCGCCCGGCGGGATCTGTCAAAGACCTTCGCCAACGACATGAGGGATGGCATCCTCAAGGGCGGCGGCGTGGATGAGAAGGAGGCGAAGCTTGCGCACTTTGTCGAGCGGATCCAGTACTTCCAGACGGAGTTCGACAACGATGAGGGTTTCGAGGGACTGAAGAAGTTCCTTGCGGACCTGGATGGCAGGTTTGGCACCAAAGGCAATCGCCTGTTCTACCTGGCTGTGGCTCCCGAGTTCTTTGCGGACATCACGCAGCGGCTCGGCAAGCATGGCATGACGGGCGACGACACCAGGGAGCCTTGGGTGCGTGTCGTGATCGAGAAGCCGTTCGGTACGGATCTCGAGTCGGCACGGAAGCTGAATGACGAGATCAATGCCGTACTGAAGGAAGATCAGATCTTCCGCATCGACCACTACCTTGGCAAGGAGACGGTGCAGAACATCCTTGTCTTCCGGTTTGCCAATGGCATCTTCGAGCCGGTCTGGAATCGCAACTACATCGATAACGTTCAGATCACGGCAGCAGAGTCGATCGGTATTGAAGGCCGTGGGCCGTTTTATGAGACCGCGGGAGCCTTGCGGGATGTCCTGCAGAATCACGTGATGGAGGTGCTCTCCTTTGTCGCGATGGAGCCGCCAGACAGCTTTGAGGCAAACGCGGTGCGCGTGGAAAAGCTGAAGGTGTGGAAAGCAATCGAAGGCATACCGGTGGAGAACACCGCGCGCGGTCAGTATGGCCCCGGCGAGGTGGATGGACAAAAGGTTCCTGGCTATCGCGAGGAGGACCGCGTTGCCAAGGATTCGCAAACGGAGACGTACGCCGCGATGAAGTTCGAAATCGAGAACTGGCGATGGGCAGGTGTACCGTTTTACATTCGTGCCGCCAAGCGGCTAGAGCAGCGCGTGACCGAGGTGACGATCACGTTCAAGCAGGCACCGCTGCACCTGTTCAGCGGCGCAGACGCGACCAGCAAGGTGGAACCCAACGTATTAACGCTGCGCATCCAGCCAAACGACGGCATCAAGCTGCAGTTTGGCGCAAAGGTGCCAGGGCCGACGACCAATGTGGCCCAGGTGAACATGAACTTTTCGTACGCTGACTCTTTCGGCAAGTCGTCCGCAAACGGCTATGAGCGTTTGCTGCTGGATGCCATGCTCGGAGACGGCACACTGTTTGCCGAAAGGCAGGGTGTGGAAGCGACCTGGGCGCTGATGACGCCGATTCTGGAAGCATGGAAGCAGCAGAAGAAGGACTTCCCGAATTATGCCGCAGGTTCATGGGGACCACAGGAGGGTGACGACCTGCTGAAACGCGATGGACGGTCCTGGCGCGTTTCGTAACGAGACCGAATCCGCCGCCCCCTGTGGGCGGCTTTTCCTTTGGCGAAACAGGGCAGAGAGGAAAGTGCGATGCCTGGAAGCACGGTTGCTGAGTACCTCGTCTATGACACACCAGAGCGCGTCGCGCTCGCCGCGGCAGAGATGGTCGCTAAGTATGCCGCAGAGGCGGCGCACGCGCGGGGCATCGCGCGTATCGCCGTCTCGGGCGGCACCACACCCAAGCAGATGTTCGCTCTGCTGGCAGATGCATCCCAGCCATTCGCCTCTGCCATTCCATGGGACAGGATCGAACTTTACTGGGTGGATGAGCGGAGCGTTGGTCCGGACGATGCAGAATCGAACTATGGCATGACGCGGTCCCAGCTACTAAGCAAAGTGCCGCTTCCTGCGGAGCGTGTCTTTCGCATGGAGGGTGAGCTGGAGCCGCAGGTGGCGGCGGACCGCTATGAGGCTCAGCTTCGCCGCAATTTCAGGTTGGAGGGTGCACAGGTGCCCAGCTTTGATCTGCTGCTGCTCGGTCTGGGAGACGACGGGCATACCGCGTCGCTGTTCCCCCACACCGACGGGCTGCACGAGCTTGGCCGGTTGGTGATCGCGAATCATGTGCCAGAGAAGGACACGTGGCGGATTACGCTCACCTCGCCCGTAATCAATGAGGCGCAGCGCGTCGTGTTTCTCATCGAGGGCCCTGCCAAGGCAGATCGCCTGCATGAGGTGCTGATGGGCGACTATGATCCCGAAAGGCTGCCTTCGCAGATGATCCGGCCACGCAGCGGCAAGCTCTACCTGCTGCTGGACGCGGAAGCAGCGAGGCGGCTCCCGAAGATCGGCATGCATGGTGACGCCGAGACGGGGGTTCTGGAGCTGACACGATGATTCTGGCCGGAGATGTGGGCGGAACCAAGGTCGACCTTGCGCTCTACGCCTTTGAAGATGGCGTGCTCAAAGAGCTGCGCAGCCGCAAGTATCCCGCCAATGAGTATCCGTCGTTGCAGGCTGTGGTTCAGGCCTTTTTAGGCACGGACGACAATGCGGAGAAGGTCGAACACGAGGTAATGGCCGCCTGTTTCGGTTGCCCGGGTCCGGTGAAGGATGGGCACCTGAAGCTCACCAATCTGCCCTGGGAGCTGGACTCGCGGGATCTGTCCAAGATTCTCCGTATCGAGCATATCTTCCTGATCAACGACCTGGAGGCCAACGGCTATGGCATCGCCGAACTTCAGCCAAAGGACATCTTCGTCCTGGAGGAGGGCGACACGTCCGCACTTGGGCATCGCGGTCTTGTCTCGGCCGGCACGGGACTGGGGGAAGCGTTGCTGATCTGGGACGCGGTTGCACGCAGGCACATTCCGATTGCCTCAGAGGGCGGCCACGCCGATTTTGCGGCGCGCACCCCGGATGAGATTGCGCTGCTTGAGTTCCTGATGAAGAAGCTGCAGGGACGTGTCTCCTGGGAGCGTGTTGTTTCTGGCCTGGGCCTGCGCAATATCTACGAATTTCTGCGCGACGGATACGGCATGCCGGAGCCAGATTGGCTGCGCGACCGTATGCAGAAGGAAGATCCCAACTACGTCATCGGCACCACCGGTGAGGATGGCACCTGCGAGCTGACGGCGAAGACGCTGGAAATCTTCGGAGGTGCCTTTGGTGCGGAGTGTGGCAACATGGCTCTGAAGCTGCTGGCGCATGGAGGCATTTATGTCGGTGGCGGGGTTGCGCCGAAGATTCTAAAGACGCTGCAGGGTGGCGGGTTCCGGCATGCGTTTCTTGATAAGGGCCGGCTTTCGCCACTGCTGCACACCGTACCTGTGCGCGTCATCCTGGAGGAGCGCTGCGCTCTGCTGGGAGCGGCGGCCTATGCCGAGGCGCGGGCAAGTGAGTTCTCCGGCCACAGTGAACGGGCCGCCTCAAGGCCTGTATAACTCGCGCAAAAAAATGGGAGGAGAAGATCTCCTCCCATGCGGGAGCCTGTGAGCCGTGCGGTGTTACTGGACCGTGATGGTCTTCACCGTCCTGCCATACGCATTGTTGCTGACCAGCGTGTAGGTGGCGCCGGCCTGGTAGGGAAGTGTGAGGGCCGTTGTTGCCGTCACGGGACCGTACTCCTGGATGTAGCTATAGCTTTCTCCGCTGAGACTCCAGTTGAGGGTCGTATGACCGTTTGCCACAGCTGCGCTGAATGCATGGATGACGGGTGCTGGACCTGAGGGAAGATTGCTGCCATCCAGAACAGCTCCGCTCTGCACCATGTCAAAGTCATACTCGTTGATGCTGTTAAGGTTCTGCAGATCGTCCTGGTTCCATCGCGGATCGGCGGTGCCGGTGATGTACATGTTGGAGCCGTTGTCGGCGATCACGGCACCGTACTGCTTGAGCGCGTGGATAATGGCGAGGTTGGCCTGCGAGAAGCCGCTCTCCGGGTAGTCGGCACGCAGACGCAAACGCGCGCCCAGCAACGCCGTTTGCGTGTCGTTGCTGCCGGCAGCGTGGGTCGCTGGTGCGACGATGTAGCGCGATGTGTTGTTAAACGTCATGCGCAGCGCGTGTGCGATGCGGCCATTCGCAACCTCGTCATAACGAAGCAGCGGGATGAAAACGGAGAGGCCAGCGGCATCGGCAGAGGTGAACCCATAAGGACGACGCTCCGCGCGAGCCATGTCCCAGGTGGTGACGCTGAGCGCACTGAAGCTGCCGTTTGTGAGCTGCGTCTGGTAGAGCTCGTAAAGGGAGCAGTTGGCACGGTTCAGGATGATGCTGTGATGATCCACACTGCTGTCCAGGCTGACGCCAGCAACACCCATGATGCCGTTCTCCGTCACAGTGGAAGAGGTGAGGGGAACAGGAACAAGATCGCTCTCATCGGCATACCCGACGCTTGCCAGCTGTACCGTTGCCGTTGTGTCGACCACTTCATACGGCAGAGTGGTATCGGTGTGTATGTGGTCCGCACCGCCCAGCGTGTACGCTGCCTTCCAGGCTGAGCTGCGCGCCTGATCAATCGGAAACTGTGAAATGTCCTGAAGCAGTTCAGGGATAGACCTGGGCGTGAATCCGTTGAGAGATGCATTTGGCCCGAGGCTCATTCCGCTGCAGACCTGATTGCCAACCGGTGCCGGAGCAGGAGCCGGTTGGGGCGCAGGTGCTACTGGCGTGGGCCCGGGCGCGACCGGTACCGGAGTCACGGGTGCGACGACAGGCGTGCATCTCTTCTTCTTTTTCTTACAGCCTTTGCTTGCATCGGCGACGGCAACTGGCATTTCAATGCCGGAGCTCAGAGAGGCAATTTGCGTGGGTGTGGATGCAATGGGCGAAGCAATATGTGTGGGGGAGGGGGAGGGTAGAAGTGATGCTGACGGGGATGCAGCCTTCACGCTCGACGGAGAGACTGCTTCCGTTCCGGCGATGGGGAGCATGCCGCCGGCACCACAGCCGGTGAGAAGAAGGACCGCAATTGCTGCAAAAACCCAATATGTTTGTCGCATGTCGCCGATGCTAGGCGAATGTGCAACTTATTTAGCCGGACATGTTTTCTGATTTTGTCAGAAATACTTTCTGTCATTTCCGGAAAAATCCCTGTGGTGGTGCGTCCTCTCTCTTGTCTATGTCACAGGAGTCACATGGGTGGTGAGCTAAAGGTGGGATGTCGATACACTGAAGTATGCCCGTCAGTTCGATCTGTCGTTCCTTTCTTCTGCTTTTGCTTGCCAGCCCCATGCTCTCTGCAGAGCGCCTGCCCTCGACAG
>CAXTSF010000110.1:10449-10845 GCA_964246865.1 uncultured Terriglobus sp. | reverse complement strand
CCGCTGTAAATCCGCCAGCACGGGCCATGCGGTAAGAACGGTTGCGCCCGGGTAGTGCGCGGTCGCGAAGCCGATCGCGTCCTGTTCCACCAGAACCATGTCACGGTAGTTCAGGTTGTCCTCCGGCGCAAACGGGTAGGGCGGATTCACCTCGCACCCGGCCGCAAATACCAGCAGCGACACGGCCGGCAGTACCGGCCACCAACGCACATGCTTCCGCCACTCCGCTACACACAGCAGCAGCACAAGCGGGTACGCCACCAGCAGGTACCGGGTCAGCAGCGCCCCGCCAAGCACGGAGAATGACAACCAGTGCGCCACGATGACGGCAAGCAGCGCTCCCCGCGCCCGCCGGCCCCCGCCCCCCCCGACCCGCCCGCCCCCCCGGCCCCCCGC
>CAXTSF010000110.1:0-10371 GCA_964246865.1 uncultured Terriglobus sp. | reverse complement strand
GGTGATAGAGAAACCATGCCAGCAGCGGCAGCACCGGCACAGCAAGTGCCAGCAGCCACCAGCCGTGCCGCGCCTCCGCCCGCACACCTGGCTGGGCAGTGCGCATCCCGGAGGGCCCGGCCTCCCGTAACTGACGCGCACTCTCCGGCGCATGCGCATCGCCGGGGCTGCTCCTCCATCCATGCCACAGCAGCCATCCCTCATAGACGAACAGCGCCACCGGCGTTACGATCGCCGTCTCTTTCGAGAGCGCCGCCAGTGAGAACAGCAGTGCCGCGCTGATCCGGTTACTCGGCTGATCGCTCTGCCTGCCCGTCCACGCCGCCCGGTCCAGGTAGCAGGAGAGCCCCCAAAGTGAGAATGCCGCCGCAAACATATCCGCATGCGCCAGCGTCGACTGCGCGAACCACACCGGGTACACCGCCGTCAGCACCAGCACCGATGCCGCAGTTGCCTCCCCGGCCAGCAATCTCCCAATGCGAAAGACCGCCAGCAGTGCTGCCGCCGTCACCAGACACAGTAGCAGCCGCGTGCTGTACGGCGAGAACCCCGCCACGCTCCACCATCCCGCCAGCAGCACCGATGGCAGCGGCGGATGTGCATTGCGCACCGTCGTCTCTGGAATGACCGTGCCCCGCCGCAGAAAGTCCCAGGCCGCAGGGATGTAATACCCCGCCTCATCCCAGAAGTACGGCAGCCGCAGCAGCGTCCAGTGCAGGAGGTACACAGCCACAAAGATCGGCGGAAACAGCAGCGGCAGCGAGACCGGTCTCGCCACCCGGCCGCGGCGGGACCGTTCAGAACGAATACGCAACATCGAGAGCAGGGCCAAAACCGGAAGCCTCAGACGTATCTCTTGCGCAAACCGGAAGAAGGGCACAGCTGCGCTGTGCCCCGTCTCAAACTCACGGGATCAGCGCTACTGCACCGGCCCGCCGTTGCTCTGTGCGCCGGCGTTGCCGAACTTCGGCTCCAGCGACACCTCACCGAAGGTTCCCTCATACTGCTGCAGGTTCTGTCCCAGCACATTGAACAACGCCTTTGCCTGCTGCGGGCTCAGGTAGATGCCTTGCTTGCTGGTGAACGTCACCTCTTCCGGCGAAGAGGAGGACATGGTGCCGAACACCAGCTGAAAGTCCCATACGCTCATCTTCACCTGCACGCTGTTGCTGTACAGATCGTTGTAGTCTTCCGATTCGGTCACGCGAATGGTGGGCTCGGGGGCGCGATTCTCACTCATAAACTCTCTCAAACTCTCTTTGGAAAAACAGGCTGTGTGGTGCGGGAGAGGGGACTTGAACCCCTACGGATCTCTCCGCTAGATCCTAAGTCTAGTGCGTCTGCCAATTTCGCCACTCCCGCAACTCCTCCAGTTTAGCCGACCGCCTCGTCACAAGGGTGTCCTGGGTAGCAAAGCGAATCCAGGTCGAGTGCGCATTATGCGGAGCATGACCCTTTCACCCCACCATCTCACCTGCCCCCTCACCAGCGGAGCGGCGCGTAGTAAGCGTCTGCGCTCTCCTTGTCATGCCGGCGTAGCGGGAAAACCTGCTTTTCTGTTCGCACTCAAGTACGCTGGAGGCGAAAGGGAGAGAGACCATGCTCGACGTCCACGCGCCCCACGAACACATCCTCGGCTGGCGCGACTTCCTGCTCCACCTCGTCACCATCACCATCGGCCTGCTCATCGCCCTTTCGCTCGAAGGATGTGTCGAATGGCAGCACCACCGCCATCTCGTCCACGAGGCTGAGGCCAGCCTGAACGCAGAGATCCGCAACAACGTCAACGGCTCCAAAGAAACCTCGGATGACATCAAGAAGACGCAGGAAGCTCTCAAGCATGACGTCGTCGTCCTGAACTACATCCTCAAGAACGGCAAAGCTCCCGAGCACAGCTCTATGGAGATAACCTTCCACATTCGCGGCTTCAATAGCCTGGCGTGGAAGACCGCACAATCTACCGGAGCGCTCGCCTATATGCCTTACGCTGCGGCGGAAGAGTATTCGGAAATCTATGCTACCCAGGACGAGGTCTTCACAATTCAGCAGCAGGCCGCGCGCGATGCCGTCATCAGCCTGGCTCCCTTCATCAACGGGGCCAAGCACGACCCCGACCCAACCAACGGCGAAGCCGCTTCCATCAAGACCCACATCGAAACCCTGCAGGGCCAGCTCATTCTTCTCGATTCCTTCGTCTCTGGTCTCGATGGACAATACAAAAAGTTCCTCGCCGCCCACCCCTGATATCGCACTGTGCCGAACGGAGCAACAGGCATGATCCGCCCCTGCACCCCCGCCGACTTCGACCACCTGTACGCCATCATCAACGACGGCGCAGAGGCCTATCGCGGCGTCATCCCGCCCGATTGCTGGTCCGATCCCTACATGTCGCGCGATAAACTGCAGCACGAGATAGACAGCGGCGTGATGTTCTCTGTTTTTGAGCAGAGCGGCCTTCCGCTCGGCGTGATGGGCATTCAGGCCGTCCGCGATGTGACCCTCATCCGCCACGCCTACGTGCGCACCGCCAGCCAGGCACAGGGCATTGGTGGCCGTCTGCTCACCTCGCTCACCTTCCACAATGGCGGTCCCATCCTCATCGGCGCATGGGCTGCTGCCACCTGGGCCATTCACTTCTACCAACGGCACGGCTTCCAGACCATCACGGCGAAGCAGAAGACGCACCTGCTCAAAACCTACTGGACCGTCTCCACCCGCCAGATCGAAACCTCTGTCGTTCTAGCCAATGCCGTCTGGCGGACTCGTCCCTCCTCTGCGAGCCTTCACGCATGATCACGCGACGCACCTGCCTTCGCGCCGCCCTTGCCGCTGGCGGCTATGCAGCGCTCCGCCGGCTTCTGCGAGCCGAATCACCGGCCAGCATGCCAATCGATCTCCATGTGGACACAGGAACGCCCGGCACCCCGGTTCCTGCCGACTTTACCGGACTTGGCTACGAACTCTCCTCCGCGGCCCGCACCGGGCTCCTCTCCCGCCACAACGACACCTACGTTCGTCTCGTTGGGAATCTCGGCACAGAGGGTGTCCTCCGTCTCGGCGGCATCGTCGCCGACTTCACCGCCTACGCCGCCACCGGCACATCGAAGCACGACCCGAAACACACCGTCATCACCCGCGCAAACCTCCTGGAACTTCGCGGCTTCCTCGAACGCACCAACTGGACCGCCATCTGGAGCGTCAACTTCGGTGCCGGTACCCTGCCCGACGCCATCGCGGAGGCCCGCGCCGTCCACGAGGTCCTTGGTCCACGCCTACTCGCGCTCGAACTCGGCAATGAGGTCGACAACTACGGCCATGGCACCAGGCCCCTGCGCACCCCGCCCTACGACTACCGCGCCTTCCGTGCCGAGTACACCCGGTGGCGCGCTGCCATTCTCGCCGCCGTACCGGGCCTGTCCTTTGCCGCACCCGACACCGCCGACGACAGCGGCTGGCTCGAACACATGGCCGCCGACGGGCACGGCGAGGCTCAGCTCCTCACCACACACTACTACCGGGGCGACCAGCGCAAAGCCACCCTCGATCAACTCCTGACGCCCGACACCGGCCTCGAAGCCGAACTCGGCCGCCTGCACGCCGCCACACGCAACAGCCGCCCTCCCTGGCGCATGTGCGAGACCAACTCCTTCTACGGCGGCGGCCGCCCCGGCATCTCGGATACCCTGGCCGGTGCACTCTGGACGCTGGACTTTATGCTGCTGCTTGCCGTCAATGGCTGCGCCGGGGTCAACATGGAGACCGGATTCAATCAGCTCGGCTTCCTCAGCTCCTACTCGCCCATCCGCAACGACGAGACCGGTAATGCCTCCGTCGGCGCACCGTACTACGGCATGCTCGCTTTTGCGCAGAGCGGCATCGCCGGCGGTACCATGCATACGGTCCACCTCGCGCCCGCGCCCGTGGCGCTCACCGCTTACGCTGCCAGTGCCTCCCGCGAAGGTCGCTCGTCCACACGGACGCTTGTTCTCATCAACCGCGGTGCGGCAAAATTATCGATCCGTCTGCATGGTTTTCAAGGTCTGGCGACTGTTCTCCAGCTTGAAGGACCCACCATCACCAGCACCGCCGGCCTGCGACTTGGTCTGGCCGAAGTCAATGCACAGGGCAGCTGGCAGCCTGCCGATCCCGCACCTGTTCCCACCCAGGCCGGCAAGACCATGGAGATCGCTCCCTACAGCGCCACCATTCTTCGGCTTGGAAGCTAGGCATCTCCGCCCAATCGACACTGCTGAACAACACCACAAACGCCACAGATCAGACCTGGACTTCAGCCCCCGCGAGAGATATAGGTACCCTAAAACCGGGCTTCCAGCTCCCGAGATCGTCTCTCAGCCGCTGTTCGAAGTCTTCCTGACGAAGCGGCTCTCCTCCCGGTCCTTCCGCACCTCCGCGATGGGAAACACCTCTCCGTGAAACACAAGGAACACACCCGGCTCCAGCAGCCGCGTCGCGAAGAGGCTTTCAGTCAGGTTCTGAATCGCGTCCGACCCCTCCACACCAAACGGCGTCATCGCCCCGGTGAAAACCACGGGCACCTCCGGCCTCACCAGCCGCCGCGCTACCACCAGCCCTGTCTCCACCATCGTATCTGTGCCGTGCGTCACCAGGACCGCCTCGCCCCGCCGGGCAGCCTGGCCCACCCGCTCTGCGATCTGCTCGCGATCCTCCTCTGTCATCAGCAGGGAGTCCTTGTTCATCAGCTCTTCGACCGTGATCGCAGTCTCCGGCAGCCGCAGCATCTGCAGGCACCGCCGTATCTGCGGCTCCGTATTCTGCATGGCGCCCGCCTGCTCCACATACCGCTTCTCAATCGTTCCGCCCGTCGTGATCAGGTGAACCCGGCGCATCTCCCTATCCTAATGACAGAAACGGTGGTGACCCCGCAGGCCGCTCAGCAAACAGCACCAAAAGGAGAAGCCCCGCTGTCAGCGGGGCTCCTAGGCATCCGTGGATCAGATCTACTGAACTCTACTGAACCAATTGTGTCGCGTGCGTGCCGTTCGCCACTGCGGTCGCACACGTCGCCTGTGGCGTTCCGGGGAAGGGCGAGTTACGGATCTTTACCAGATTGCCAGTCTGCGAGTTCAGTTGCTGGCCCGATACTGTTCCGTCGATGAAGTTCGATGTATACAGGTAGATGCCAAGCGCGTTCTCGATGGTCACGCAGGTCGGTCCAGCTCCCTGAATCAGAACCGGCGTGCCCGCGGCGGAAAGCCCGCCTGAGGCCTGATCGATCGCGAATCCGGAGACCGATCCCGAGTTCGTATTCGCGACATACAGGAACTTGCCGCGCGGATCGATGGTTAGCGCCACGGGTGTCAGCTGTGTCGGCGTCGGTTGCAGACCGATCGGCGTCAGCGGCGTTTGGTCGCCCACACCGTAGGCCAAAATCTGATTCGCCAGCCGGTCGGTGACATAGACGAAGTTGCCCACCGGCGTCACCGCAACCGCGCTCGCCTGCGTCCCCGAGAGATAGCCGGTGGAGCCAGTCGTACCCGTGCCGATGGTTGTCGGTCCAACCGGCGTCAGCGTACCGTCCGCCACATTGCGGTTGAAGACCTGCAGATTGTTGAAGGTGCCCGGATCCTGATCGACGACGTACAGATAGCTGCTGCATTTGGCCGGCGTTGTGGTGCAGGCAGACGGATTCGCGGGACTCGCACCCGGCAGCCGGTTCGGTCCAATCGCCAGACCGGCGGGAGCATAGCCAAGCGGGAAGTAGGGCAGGCCAGTTGCCGGATTGTTGACAGCAGAGCCGATCGCTAGAATGCCCGATCCCGCCTGCGAACTATCCGGTGCTTTCACCAGCTTGAAGATCTGCTGGCCGGCTGGCCCGGGGCTGGTCACGCTGTAGTTGTAGCCCGGGTGGAAGGTAAAAGTCACGTACATGTACGCGCTGTCCTGCGAGACCGCAATTCCTGTAGGAAAGCTTCCCGCCAGTGTCGTTACCTTCTGCGGGTACAGCTTGCCATCCGTTCCGACGGCAAACTCGCCGATGTTGGAGTCGTCCCGGTTGATGACATACAGATTCTTCTGGTTCGGCGTCACCACCAGGGCTACAGGGTTCTTGCCCTGGGTGTCCTGGCCGGAGCTGGAGAGCGTGATCAGGGAGCCGGTCTGATAGTCGATCCCGTACTGGTTGATCGATCCGTGCTGATTCCCAGCGACACCCTGAGCCGACGTTACATACAGGAATGCAACCGTGTAGTCGCGGTTGCACGCCGTGAAGCCAAGGCAGGCCGCCAAGGAAAGTAAGCCGGCCGCGGTCCGGCGGCCAATCTGGTTTCGCTTCATCAATTCCGTTTCCTCTGTCTGCTGCACCGGCGGTGCCGGCAAACTTGCCGTGCACCCGCCGTCGAATACTTGCGTTAGCTCGTTACACCGCTCACGATCAGGCAGCTCGGTCGGCCGGAAACGGCGAAGCTGGAGTTCCGCTTCAGCACCGTCAGGTCTCCTCGTGTCTGATCGATCACAAACCCTGTCACCGTTCCATCCTGATTGGACGTGTAGACATACTGGTGGGAAGGGTCGGTCACCATGCATACCGGATTTGCGCCCACCGCCGCCGGATTGATGCCCACACCCGAGATCGCCGTGGGTGCCCCGTTGGCATTCAACTGGTAGCCGGAGATGCTGCTGTTCGGCACATTGGTGGCACTGTTGCTCTGGTTCAGCACATACAGAAAACGGCTGTTGAAGTCAGTAAACGTCCACACAGGAGTGGAGTTTGGCGCCAGCGCCGCATTGTCGATGCGCCCACCTGTCACCGGCTGCAATACCCCGCCCGTTACCGTGTACTGCAACACGCGATTGTTCGCGCCATCTGTCAGGTAGGTGTAGCTCCCGCCCGTGGTGATCGAGGTCACCTGGGTCGGATTGCCCGTGCCGCCCTGGTCGATGATCTGCGTCGAGTTCGGCGTGGTTGTCAGCTGATTTCCCGCAGCGGCCAGCGATGTGATCGTGTTGTCCGAATTCACTGTCAAAACCGAGGTCGAGTTCACGACCTTCATGCGCGTCGGTGCCGGGCCCACCGTCGAGTAGTAGGGTGAGCTGCCATCTGACAGCTTGACCGACTGGTTCGACTGCAGCGTGAGCCGGCCCGTGCTCGAGTCGATGGCAAAGACCGTGATGTCGCCGCATGGCAGCGTATTCTTCGCGTCCGTCAAACTCGGGCATGCCACAGGTGCTTTCGCCCCGGGCAGCAGCGGCTGCGCCCTGTCCAGCACGTACAGATTGCCGCCATTGATATCGAGCCAAACCGGTGTGGCTCCAGGCGTCTGATAGGTCTGCTGCGGTGTGAGTACACCATCACCGCCCACGCTGAACACCGACACTCCCGAACCTGTGAAGTTCGCATCGCCCGTGTTCACCACAAAGACGTAGCGCCCGCCCGGGTTGACCACTGCCATGACCGGGTTAGACCCCACCGGGAACGGCGAATGCACAATCTCGGTCAGATTGCCGGAGTTGTTGTCGATCTTGAAACCTGTAATGCCATCGACCGATCCGTTCGCAGCCGACTTGCTGGCCAGTACCCATAAGTAGCCGTTTGTGCCCGCACCACAGGCCGCCATGCCCAGCACGGTTGCCCCGGTGGCCGCACAGGCCAGCAAGAACCGGCCGATTCCTCTAAACTTCATCGCTTGTTTCCTTCAATCCTGCAGTCTCCAATGGACTGCCTGCCCTGTGCCAGCACGGTTTGACGCGCCAAACTCGGCTCGGCGGGGCGGTGCTGTACCTCTGCGATTGTAAAAGCATGGTCGACTTTGCGCCACCGCCGTCGCCCATAACCCACGGAACCTACCAAAGCTCTCCCCTTGCGAAAACGAAAGCGGGCCCCGCGACCTCCGGACCCGCTCGCCGCTCTGTTGGACGAAGCAACTTACCAAACGCGGCAGCTGTTCGCCGGAAACATCGCATCGCCCTTCTTGCAGCCAAACGCCTGACCGAACTTGTCGAAGTTCTGCACCGCGCCATCCGTGCGAAAACGGCCCGGCGAGTGCGGATCGGTCTTTGCCCGCATCCGTGCCGTCTCCTCCCGCGTGTTCTCACACCACACCTGCGCATACGCCAGGAAGAAGCGCTGGTCCGGCGTGTACCCGTCCACCTTTTTTGAAGCCGCATCCGCGCCCTGCTTGGCCAGTTCGGTGTGCAACGCCGCATAGGCAACGTGCAGGCCGCCGTTATCCGCCGTGTTCTCACCCAGTGTCAGCTTGCCGTTCAGCGTCTGCCCCGGGACTGGCTCAAACGCGCCGTACTCCTTCACCTCGCAGTCCGTCCGCGCGTCGAACTTCTTGCGGTCCTCCGGCGTCCACCACATCCGCACGTTGCCCTTCTCGTCGTATTGGCTCCCCTCATCGTCAAAGCCATGCGTCATCTCATGGCCGATCACCACGCCGATCGCCCCGAAGTTCACCGCCGGATCGATCTTGAAGTCGTAGAACGGTGGCTGCAGAATGCCCGCGGGAAAATTAATATCGTTCATCGCCGGGTTGTAATACGCATTCACCGTCGGCGGCGTCATACCCCATTCCTTCTCGTCCACCGGCTTGCCGATCTTGTCCAGATCGCGGTTGGTCTCGAAGATAGCCGCCCGCATCCCGTTGCCCAGCCGGTCGTCGCGCTTAACATCCAGCTTCGCGTAATCCCGCCAGGTTTCCGGATAGCCGATCTTCTGCCGGAAGCTCGCCAGCTTCTTCTGCGCTTCCGTCTTCGTCGGCGCGCTCATCCAGTCCAGCGAGTTGATGTCCTGCCCCAGGGCCACTGTCAGGTCCTGCACCAGCAGCTCCATATTCTGCTTGGCCGCCGGCGGGAAGTTCGCACTCACCCAGTCCTGCCCCACCGCCTCGCCCAGCGCCGCGTCCGTCGCCTGCGTGCACCGCTTCCAGCGCGGCGCCTGCTCCTTTTGCCCGCCCAGCGTCTTCTGGAAGAACTCAAAGTTCTCATCATCAAACGCCGTCGTCAGATTGCCCGCCGCCCGGTGAATCACATGCCACCGCAGATAGCTCTTCAGATCTGCCACACTTGCCGAGGCAATCTGCGCATCCATCGCCTTGAAGAAGTTCGGCGTCGCCACATTCAGCTGCGTCAACGGCCGCTTTACCCCGCTGAAATACGCGCCCCACTGGTAGTCCGGCGTCAGCGCCTCCAGCTGCGCCAGCGTCATGACGTGGTAAACATTTGCCGGCTCGCGAAGCTCTACTCGCGGCGTTGATCCCTTCGCCAGCGCTGTCTCAATCATCATCACGGACTTCGCCTCGGCCGCCGCCCGCTCCGGCGTGTCGCCCAGCATCGTGAACATTTTGGTCACGTGCGCTACATACTTCTCGCGAATGCCCTTCATCCGGGCATCGTCCTGCAGGTAGTAGTCGCGGTCCGGCAGGCTCAGCCCGCCCTGAAGCACCGCGCCAATCTGCTGTGTGCTGTCCTTCTGGTCCTGCTCTGATCCAAAGTTGTACAGCAGATCCACCCCATGCTCGCGCTCCATCTCCGCCACCAGACCGGCCAGCTTCGCCTTGTCATTCCAGCCGTCAATCTTCGCCAGCAGCGGCTGTACCGGCTTCGTCCCCAGTTGGTCCGCCAGCGGCTGGTTCATGCATGCCGCATAGTAGTTGCCATACTTCGTCTGCAGCGGCGTCTTGGGGGCATTCGCTGCCTGTTCGAGCAGCGCATACACGGTGTACCGGTTGTGCTCGCCCAGTTCGTCAAAGCGCCCCCACCGCGTCTTGTCCGCCGGCACCGGGTTGTTCTTGCGCCAGTTACCGCATGCATATGCATAGAAGTCATCGCAGGGGTTTGCGCTCTTATCGATCGCGTTCACATCCAGCGACACACCCGCTTTCCGCACCTGGATCGCCGGCGTCGTGTCTCCGGACACGAACTCAATTCGCTGTGCCGGCAGGGCCACAGCAGCAGAAACGACAACGGCAGCCACAGCCGCCACGGCAGAGAACTTGGGCATCGTCTGGATCCTTCACAGGGGAGTAGAAACGGCGTAACCAAACTGTAACCGAAAACCTGGCCGAGGCCGTAAACCTCCCACAAGCGCCATCGGGAACGGTGCCGGGTGCCCCAGGTTCGCGGAGCCCCAAGTTCGCGAAGCTAAACCGGAGTTCGGGGTCAAAGGCGCTTCTTATGAGAAGCGCGACCGCCAGAAACCTGCAGATCCCTTACCGCACCACCTCACACCCCGTCCACGCCAGCCGCTTCGCCATTACCTCCACCGCCGCTGGGTTGTTGTCCACCAGCGTGAAGCTCCGGCCCAGCCGTGCCGCTGCCTCGCCTGTTGTACCGCTGCCCGCAAAGAAGTCCAGCACCCGGTCCCCAGGGTCACTGTGCACGGCGATGATC
>CAXTSF010000109.1:625-10904 GCA_964246865.1 uncultured Terriglobus sp. | reverse complement strand
CTCCTTATTCAGTCTGTTGTGCTCAACCACGTCATAGCCGTGCTGCGAACCGGGTCCGGCCTGCAGATAGGGCGAGCTGTAGACATGCGATACACCCAGATCGCGAATGTAGCTTGCGACAGATGAGGCGTCGTCGAAGGTGAAATCCGCGTGGAGCTGCAGACGGTACGTGGATTGGGGTATCCGGGGCATCATGTTCTTTCGTGCACGTGAGTGAAAGCACAGAACGCACGTCTTCCGGCGAAGCCGCAGGAGCGCAGAGTGTGCTGGTTGTCTGCTTAGGTGCTGCTGGCCCACCCGGAGGTTGCACTCCTGCGTGGGTACCCCAGCCGCGCCAACATACGAAATTGACAGCCTGCTATTTCCTATGTGGCAGCTTTCGTCTCGTCACTGTGCGGCGGATGGGCGTCCTCGTTCCAGGGTCCGGGCTGGTCGCTCAGGATCAGTGCCGCCTGCACCATGGCAAGGTGCGTGAATGCCTGCGGATAGTTGCCCAGCTGCCGTTTCTCGCCGGTGTCATACTCCTCAGCAAGCAGGCCGACATCGTTCCGCAGCGTCAGCAAATGTTCAAAGAAGGCAGTCGCCTCCTCTTTGCGGTCCGTCAACTGCAGGCACCCGGCCATCCAGAAGGAACAGGCCAGGAAGGCTCCCTCCTTGCCCTGCAGTCCGTCTTCGCCATCGGCGGTGTCGTAGCGCAGGACGAGGCCATTCGACATCAGCCGTTGTTCAATCGCCGCAATCGTACCCAGCACGCGCGGATCCTGTGCGGGCAAAAAGCCAACCAGCGCCATGCGCAAACAGGAGGCATCCAGCTGCTTGGAGCCATACGCCTGCACAAAGCTGTTCAGCTCCGGATCGAATCCCTTCGCACACACATCGGCATGAACCTCGTCGCGCAATCTGCGCCAGGAGTCGATGCGGCTTGAAAGTCTGGGATCCCGTTCACCGCCGTGCTGCTCATACGCGCGGATGGCTCGATCAAAGGCAAGCCAGACCATCATCTTGCTGTGGACAAAGTGCTGCTTCGGACCGCGCACCTCCCATATCCCTTCATCAGGCTCACGCCATATGCGTGCGACGTGATCCAGCAGATGAACCGCCAGGGAACGCAACGAGCCGTTGAAGGGGTCATCCTCCTGAAAGGGCGTTTTGGTGACTGCGGCGATCACCTCGCCGTAGATATCAAGCTGTACCTGTGTTTGCGCCCCGTTGCCGACCCGGACCGGAAGAGAGTTCTCGTATCCAGGAAGCCAGTCGATCGTCCACTCCGTCAGCTGCCGTTCGCCCCGTAAGCCATACACCGCCTGAACCTGCTCCGCGGAGCCTGCAATGGCACGCAGAAGCCACCCTCGCCACGCTACTGCCTCGTCCGTGTACCCCACGTGCAGCAGCGTCAACAGGGTGAACGCGGTATCCCGCAGCCAGCAGAGCCGGTAGTCCCAGTTGCGCGAGCCGCCTATTTCTTCAGGAAGCGACGTGGTGACAGCAGCCACAATGCCGCCGCTTGGCCGGTAGGTGAGCGCCTTCAGCGTGATCAGCGAACGTTCGACGCACTCTCGGTAGCGGCCCTGATAGGTACTCCGGCTGACCCAGTCCCGCCAGAACTCCTCGGTCTCGTGCAGGGCCTGGTGCGGATCGATCGCTCTCGGGTCCTCCTGCAATGATGACCCGTAGGAGAGTACAAAGCAGGTTGTCTGTCCTTCGCGGATCTCGAAGTCGCTAACCGTACTCATCGCTTCGCCACGCAGCAGTGCTTCCGTCCGTAACACGACGAGCTGTGGACCCGCGATCGCTCGCACATGGTGGTCGACGCTCTCCACCCAGGGAACAGTTCGGCCGTAGTCAAATCGAAGTGTGAGGTTCATGCGCATCTTGACCGTGCCGCATACGCCACGGATGATGCGGACTACGTCCGAGTGTTCGCCTCGCGGCGGCATAAAATCCGTGACGCAAACCTCGCCGGCCTCTGTCTTCCAGACCTTCTCGGCGATCAGGGTATGCGGGCGGTAATGCCGTTCCTCACCCGTGACTGTCTCTTCGGCGGCAGGCCTGATCTGGAAACATCCATGCTCTTCACTGCCAAGCAGACTGGCAAAGCAGGCTCCGGACCCGAAGTCGGGCCAGCATAGCCAGTCGATCGATCCATCGCTCGACACCAGCGCTGCGGTTTCGCAGTCGCCGATCATCATGTAATCCTCGATACGCGGGGCCTTCGACAGGTTCGTCACAGTCTCATTAACCAAGCGAGGGCTCCTGGCATCGTCGACGTACACAGGAAGCGGCAACAAACGTCACTCCCGAAATCCGCATCCGTAAGCCTGGCAGGCACGGACGTAACAGGGGTCGCAGGCTCTCAACGCGCATCCCTTTTGGATGCACAGTGGAATAGAACGACAGCAACAGATTTGGGGTGAGCATGCAGGAGCGCTGGACAGAGCTGGAAGGCAGATGCCGGGTCATCGTCGAGGATGTACGGCCCGAGGTCGACTGCGGCCGGTACGCGGCGAAGCGCATCGCCGGGGATACGGTTCGCGTCACCGCAGCCGTCTACGGAGACGGCCATGACATGGTTGCCGCCGATCTGCTCTATCGCCGCTCAGGATCGGCCAGGTGGCAGCGAAGCAGCTTTCGTGAGCTCGGCAATGACCTTTGGGAGGCCGAGTTTGTGCCCGACGCCATCGGGCCGTGGCAGTATACGGTCGAGGCGTGGGTCGACCACTTCGGCACCTGGGTGCGTGATCTGCGCAAGCGTCTGGCGGCCCAGGGCACCGGGAACCTGCCACCAACCGTGACGGCGGACATGGACGGCGCGGCGCAAAGCGGCGGGGACGCACCTGCGCCGAAGCCGGTTCCTACGGCTGCGTCCGCGGACGTCGCGCTGGCCTTCAGGGGGGGCGCACAGCTCCTGCAGCTTGCCTCGGCCCGGGCGCGCGGGAAAGACGCAAAGTCCCTGATGGCAGCCGCCAACACCCTGCGATCCGATGCGGAGACGCGGCTAGGTCCGTTTGAGTTCCCCCTCAGCAGTGCACTCCTCGAGATGGCGGCCAAATATCCTGACCGGAGCTTTGCCACCCGTTATCGCCGCGAACTGCCCCTTTGGGTCGACCGTGAGCGCGCACGGTTTTCTTCCTGGTATGAGTTCTTTCCCCGCTCCGCCGGCGCCCCTGGCGCGCACGGCACCCTGCGCGACGCTGCGGCTATGCTGCCAAAGGTCGCCGACATGGGCTTTGATGTGGTGTACCTGCCGCCCATTCACCCCATTGGCACCGCCTTTCGCAAGGGGAAGAACAACAGCGTCACTGCCGAGCCCGGTGATGTCGGCAGTCCCTGGGCCATTGGCAACACCGATGGAGGGCACAAGGCCATCCTGAAGGAGCTCGGCACCTTTGACGACTTCGCCTTCCTGGTTGCGCAGGCAGCTTCGCTGGGCATGGAGATTGCGCTCGACATCGCCTTTCAGTGTGCGCCGGATCACCCCTGGGTCCGCGAATATCCGGACTGGTTCCAGATCCGCCCCGATGGTTCCATCCAGTACGCGGAAAACCCGCCCAAAAAGTACCAGGACATCTACCCTCTCAACTTCGAGTCGGCCGACTGGCGTGGCCTGTGGAAGGAGCTGCTTTCTGTCTTCACCTTCTGGATCGACCACGGCGTCCAGATCTTTCGTGTCGACAACCCGCATACCAAGGCGCTGCCCTTCTGGGAGTGGTGTATCGCCGAAGTGCGTAAGAGGCATCCGGAGGTGATCTTTCTGGCCGAGGCGTTCACGCGACCCCACGTCATGTACGGCCTCGCGAAGATGGGCTACACGCAGAGCTACACGTACTTCAGCTGGCGCGTGGAAAAGCAGGAGCTTACCCAGTATCTCCAGGAGATTACAACCGCTCCGGTGGCCGACTTCTTCGGGCCGAATCTGTGGCCAAACACGCCGGATATTCTGCCGGAGTTTCTGCAAACAGGCGGCCGTCCCGCCTTTATGCAGCGCATCATTCTGGCAGCCACCCTGGGCGCGAGCTACGGCGTCTACGGACCAGCCTTTGAGTTACAGGAATATTTGCCCGCCAAGCCCGGCAGCGAGGAATACCTGCACAGCGAGAAGTATCAGATCCGCGCATGGGATCGTGAGAGCCCGCAAAGTCTCGCTTCGCTGTTTACCCTTCTGAATCATGTACGGCGCACGCATCCGGCGCTGCAGACAAACGAGTCTCTGCGCTTCCACGAGATCGGCAATGAATTCCTTCTCTGCTACAGCAAGCGCGCCGGAGAAGACACCATCCTCGTGGTCGTGAACCTGGATCCGCGAGAGGTGCAGACGGGCTGGACGGAACTCGATCTCCAGGAGCTCGGTCTTGGGATTGAAGAAGGCTTCTACGCGACCGACCTTCTGACGGGCGAGGAGTACCGGTGGAAGGGCGAACGCAACTATGTTCTGCTGGACCCACAGAAGATGCCCGCGCACATCCTTCATCTTCGTCCGGAGCATCTGTCGGAAGATAACCTGAGTGTGACCATGGAGATCCAGCCGGCGTGAGTACATCCGCAACTTTGCAAAAGAAACGTCCCGCAAGCGCCACCGATCCCCTCTGGTACAAGGATGCGGTGATCTACGAGCTGCACGTGAAAGCCTTTGCCGACTCGAATGGCGACGGCTTTGGTGACTTCGCAGGCCTGATGGGCAAGCTCGACTATCTGCAGGGTCTGGGTGTCACGTGCATCTGGCTTCTGCCCTTCTTTCCCTCGCCGCAGCGCGACGACGGCTATGACATCTCCGACTACCGGAGCGTCAACCCTGCCTACGGCACCCTTGACGACTTCCAGCGCTTTGTCGACGCCGCCCACAACCTCGGTATGCAGGTCATGATTGAGCTTGTTATCAATCACACCAGCGAT
The DNA here is from genome assembly GCA_964246865.1 of uncultured Terriglobus sp. Lineage (GTDB taxonomy): Bacteria > Acidobacteriota > Terriglobia > Terriglobales > Acidobacteriaceae > Terriglobus. The sequence continues at coordinate 6,014 of CAXTSF010000109.1, read as the reverse complement.
CAGCACCCCTGGTTTCAGCGTGCCCGCAATGCGCCGAAGGACTCGCCCGACCGCGACATGTATGTCTGGTCGGACACGAAGCAGAAGTACGAGGGCGTCCGCATCATCTTCACCGATACGGAAACCTCCAACTGGACCTGGGATCCGGTCGCCGGCCAATACTTCTGGCACCGCTTCTTTTCACACCAGCCCGACCTTAATTTCGACAATCCGCGCGTGATGGAGGAGGTGCTCTCCGCCATGCGCTTCTGGCTGGACATGGGTGTGGACGGCCTGCGCCTGGATGCCATTCCGTACCTTGTCGAGCGCGATGGTACCTCCTGCGAAAACGTTCCCGAGACTCACGTCAAGATCAAGGAGATCCGCTCCGTGATCGACGCCGAGTATCAGAACCGGCTCGTGCTGGCCGAAGCGAATATGTGGCCCGCCGATGTGCGGCCCTACTTCGGCGACGGCGACGAGTGTCACATGGCCTTTCACTTCCCGCTGATGCCACGCATCTACATGGCGCTGCGGCAGGAGGATCGCCTGCCCATCACAGACATCATGGCGCAGACGCCCGAGATTCCGGACAACTGTCAGTGGGGTCTGTTCCTGCGCAATCATGATGAGCTCACGCTTGAGATGGTGACCGACGACGAGCGCGACTATATGTATCTCGCCTACTCGGCTGACCCGCGCATGCGCATCAACGTCGGGATCCGCCGCCGGCTCGCGCCGCTGCTCGACAACAATCGCCGCCGTATTGAACTCTTGAACTCGCTCCTGTTCTCTTTTCCGGGTACGCCCATCCTCTATTACGGCGACGAGATCGGCATGGGCGACAACATCTATCTAGGCGACCGTAACGGCGTCCGCACGCCCATGCAGTGGAACGGCGACCGCAACGCCGGCTTCTCCCGTGCCGTCCCCGCCGCGCTCTACTCGCCCGTCATTATGGACCCCATCTGGGGCTATCAGGCGATCAACGTCGAAGCGCAGGAACAGGACACCAGTTCCCTGTTGCACTGGACGCGCAACATGATCGCCCTGCGCAAACTCTTCCAGGTCTTCGGCCGAGGCACCCTCGAGTTTCTGAAGCCGGAGAACCGCAAGGTCCTCGCCTATGTGCGCGAATACGACTCTGAGCGTGTGGTGTGCGTCGCCAATCTCTCCCGTTTTGCCCAACCGGTCACCCTTGATCTCTCACGCTTTGAAGGCATGGTGCCGGTCGAGATGCTGGGCTACGTTCCCTTTCCAAAGATTGACAGGAGCCCGTACGCCGTCACCCTGGGCCCCTACGCTTTTTTATGGCTCGAGTTGCAGGAGGCTGTTGTGGCCGAAGCGGAAACAACCCCACAGGATCTGCCGTCGCCGCAGGTCACGGTGCCTGCCGAGGACATTGAGGGGATCCTTACCGGTGCAGGAGCTCAGCTTCTGCAGGAAAGTTACCTGCCAAAGTTCATCAGTGGGCAGCGCTGGTTCGGTGCCAAGTCACGCACCGTCAAAGACGTCTGCATCGAAGATGCGCTCACCCTTCCCGAGCACAACGCGGCACTGCTTCTGCTTCGCGTGCAGTACGTGGAAGGAGCACCCGACGAGTACACCATGCCGCTGGCCGTACTCACCGGCGATGCGGCGGAGGCACTCCTGTCTGACTCGCCGGAAGCCGTCATCGCCAACCTGCACAGCGGTACCGGAACGATTGTCCTGGCCGACGGACTTGTGCTGCCTGCCTTCCGTGAGGCTCTGCTCGGGATGATTCGTGACCGGTCCGATCGGGCGTCGCGTGCCGGCGGCAACGTCCACGGGGAAAGAAGTGCCACCTTCCAGGATCTGTACGGCACCGAGGCCCTCCCATCGCGAAAGGGCTCCGCGGAACAGAGCAATAGCTCGCTGCTGTTTGGAAACCGCCTCATCCTGAAGCTCTTCCGCCGTCTGCAGCCCGGGGAGAATCCGGATGCGGAGATTGGCCGTTTTCTTACCGAGGTCGCCCACTTCCCCCATATTGCGCCCTATGGTGGGGAACTCGTCTATACCGGCGGTATGGCTACCGAGCCGACGACGATCGGTCTCCTGCAAGGCCTGGTGCAGAATACGGGCGATGGTTGGGAATGGACACTGCGCGAGCTTGAAGCCATGCGGGAGCTCCCCTCTGCCCAACGGCAGGAGGCCTCCCGGAGCTATCTTTCCGCGCTGCGCCTGCTCGGCAAACGCACAGGCGAGATGCACATTGCCCTGGCCGCAACCACAGACGACCCCGCATTCCGCGTGGAGGAAAATACACCGGCCTCTCTGATCGACGACGCTGGGCGGCTTACACGGCAGATTGAGGCGGCCATGCAGGCGCTGAAGGCGCGCTTTGCCACCCTGCCGGATGACCTGGTCGCGCCCGCGGCTGCGCTCTTTGCCCGCCGTCAGCAGATGGAAAAGACCGCGGACGCACTTCGTGACACAAAGCCCGATAGCGCCGGATGGCGCACGCGGATCCATGGCGATTACCACCTTGGCCAGGTCCTTCGTACCGGGACGGATTTCGTTCTTCTCGACTTCGAAGGAGAACCGGCGCGCTCGCTCGAGGAACGCCGCGCAAAGGCGAATCCCCTGAAGGATGTTGCCGGCATGCTGCGATCCATCTCGTACGCCGGTGCCGCGGGCTTCGGCGTGGCCGTCCACGCCGCCGAACTCCGTTCCGCCTGGGAGCGGGATGCGTCGGCGGAGTTCCTGGCCGGCTACGAGGACGCTTTCTCCCCGGCCAATACTTACAAGCGGCCTGAGCGGGACGCGGCGCGGTCCCTTCTTAATGCGTTTCTGCTGGAAAAGGCCCTGTATGAGCTCGTCTATGAGGTGAATAACCGTCCAGGCTGGATCGGCATACCATTGTTGGGTGTGCTGCGCCTGCTGGATGGAACGGAGGCTGGCGTCACGCGAGGTGTACAGGCATGAGCGCAGGAACCACCATCGTGGATGTGGCCGAGCAGCCCCGGGATGCGAGCGGTATCGACCGGGCGGCAGCGATCCTCGTCTTTCTGGGACCGGCATACGACGGTGTGCCCAGTGAGCAACTCGCTCCTCTGTTTCAGCGGCTTGCAGACGCCTTCAGCAAGACGGGCCTGCCGTTCTCCGTGGCCGTTCCCTCCGGCGAGACGGGAGCCACTTCTTTAGAAGGCGGCCTTTCCCTGATTGGCTACCGGCCGCTGGAGAACTCGCAAACGGTCGTCGTGCAAACCGCCGGATGTTATTTGAGTGCATTCGAACTGATGCGTTCGCAGGGTGCGGTCTGCGCGATTCTGCTGGGCGGTGATGCAGATTCGCTGGACTCCGAAGCGGTCAGCCTGATGGCGGATGCCGTGGTGAATGGCAGCGCCGATCTCGCGATTCCGCGGTATGCTGTCCGGCCGGATCAGGGCTTGTTGAACTCGGCCGTGCTCTCGCCTCTCTCACGGGCCCTCTATGGCCTGAAGGTGCGCTACCCTCTCCCGCTGGATGCGGCACTCTCTTTCCGTATGGCGGAGCGCATGGCCACCGCCGCTCAGCGCATGACGGCGTCCGGGCAAAACGATGGGGTGCTGTGGCCTGTAGCGGAGGCGGCGACCTCCGGCTTTACCGTGGCCGAAATCGCATGCGGCGAACGGAATCTGCCGGCCACCAACCTGGATCTTGGCGGCATTCTCAACTCGGTTGCAGGTTCGCTCTTTTCCGATATTGAAGCGAAGGCGTCCTTCTGGCAGCGAACCCGTCCAGCGCAGACGCTGCTGACAGCCCAGACCTTGCACGGCAATGCGGTTGCGGCAGGTCTGCATGAGCCGGCCGATGAAACAGAGCTGCACCAGATGATGCAGACATTCCGCCTCGGCTACAGCAATCTGCATGAGATCTGGTCGCTGGTCCTCCCGCCCAACACACTGCTCGGCCTAAAGCGTCTGTCACTTGCAGGGACCGAGCAGTTTGTCTTTGCGGACGCGCTCTGGACCCGCGTGGTATACGACTTCACGCTTGCGCACCGCTTGCGCACGCTCAACCGCGGGCATCTGCTCGGGGCCTTTGCCCCCCTTTATCTCGGCTGGGTCGCATCGCACCTGCAGCTGCTGCAGCAGGGCGCGGAGGCAGAGACGCATCTGGAGCAGGTCGCAAAGAGCTTTGAAGCCGATAAGCCGTATCTTGTCTCACGGTGGCGCTGGCCGGATCGCTTCAATCCCTAGTATCCGGACGGCCACACACAGTTTGTACCTGAGGAGATCGATATGTTCTCGCAAGTCCCGGAAGCGCTGTTCCAGTCCTTCACCCGGGTGGTGAACCGCCTGGCTATCTTCCTGCCTGGTGTCCTTGCCCTGATCGTGGCCGTGTTGCTGCTGTCACTGATCGGTGCGGGTCTAGCCTGGGGAGTGCGCCGGCTGCTGCAGCGCATGCGCTTCGACGAGCGCGTCGGGCAGCGCAACTCCGCAGGCGTCTCCGACTGGTCGCCGGACCACAGTCCGACACTTTTGATCAGCCGCGTCGTCTTCTGGAGCTTCTTCGTTCTTGGCCTCGTCGTCGGTGTTTCGGCCTATGACGCTGCTTATGGCACGCGCGACCTCACGCCGTTTCTGCTGCCCTATGTTGCACGCTCGATCGGCGCCATCATCATCTTCATCGTTGGCTCCTTGCTGGCCCGCTACATCTCGCGGTCGGTACTGATCGCGGGTGTGAATGCACGGCTCCAGTACGCGCGCGCACTGTCGCTCGGTGTGAAGTGGCTTGTGCTGGTATTCACCGGCGCAATGGTGCTGGATCACATGAACGTTGGCGGTGTGGTGGTGGAGCTTGGCTTCGGCATCCTGTTCGGAGGCATGGTGTTGACACTGGCGCTCGCCATCGGGCTTGGGTCGCGAGACATCGTGGCGCGCTCGATCGAGCGGAATGCGGCGGACCGCATCAGTCCCGTGGAGATGCCGTCGACGCGCCCACCGCAGAGCGCCGCCGCAGAGCCGGCTCGGAGTCTGCGGCACTTCTAACGTCCGTGCCTGTTCTGGCAGCCTCCGGAGACTTCCATCCTGCGTTGCCGCATGAGAGCATTTCCGTATGAGTGAAGAGTGGGTTCCAAAGGCAGGTACGGTCAAGGTTGGCGGTCTAAGCCGGGCGGCGCAGAAACTACAGGCTGCGCGTGAAAAGGCGGCACAACAGACGAGCGGCGACAAGCACACGTCCAAGGCGGCGCTGAATGCGGTGAAGGCAAAGAGTTCCTTTGCCGGCAAGAAAACGAACTTCCAGCGCAAGGCGGTCTAGAGGGGCATACCTGGGGGATGGCCTCCTCCCACTTTGCGACCCAGCTTCTTGCCCGACCGGCAGCGATGCCCGGTATGCGCAAGGGCTTGCAGCGTGGGTGGGTTGCGCCTCACGCCAGAGGGGGCTGTGAGTTCACCTCTTTGTG
>CAXTSF010000109.1:0-615 GCA_964246865.1 uncultured Terriglobus sp. | reverse complement strand
AGGATTTTCCCGCGAAGCTGGCTCTACCTTGATCTGGCGGTGCGGAAGATGGAAATTTTTGCGGATGGGCGGATGGCGGTTGGGAGTTTAGACCGGCCTCAAATCGTGGTGTCGCAGGTACGCGTGGTTGAATCCGGGGAGGGCCGGAAGAGGCCCGGGACAAAACCCATGCCAACTCTGCGCTTGAGCCGGTTGGAGCGAGACATCTATTGCTAGATCGTTTGTGGTGCCCAAACACCTGAATCGATCGATGAGGCGTTTTTGAGCTCAACGCCGATGACGTGCAGTTCCGTCATGCCAACGTTTTCGAGGGTGTGCGGACCGATGGCAGGGTACCAGAAAGCGGCTCCGGCGGGCCGTGGATCAGAGGTCCGGCTATCCATCACTACCGTGCCTTGCTCATCGCGGCGAATACAGTCGCTCCAAGCCAGATAGTAGAGGGTGCCCGGCCAGCAATGGGTGTGCAAGGGGACGGTGTGACCGGCCGGGACGCGGATGTCGAGCACCCGGACGGACTCATTTTCAAAAAGGAGATGGTGGTGATCGGGGGCGGCGACGAGGGCGTCCAGAGGACCGGGCCATGTCAGCGGATGGGGCATCACCGGGATTATAGGG
>CAXTSF010000108.1:0-10934 GCA_964246865.1 uncultured Terriglobus sp. | reverse complement strand
ATGTTCAGCCGCTGACGTGCCAGCCCCGCGTAGTAGTAGTTGCGGTAGGTCTCGGAAAGCTTTCGGTAGAAGTTCGCCGCCTGCGGAAAGTTGTGCTCGGGATCCTCCAGCAGCCGGCCGCGCCAGTAGAGCGCCACGGGTGCCTCCGCACTCGCTGGATAGCGCTCCACCTGCTCCTCCATCAAGCGCGCTGCTTCCGTGTAATTCCGCGTCCGGAACTGCAGCCACGCCGTCCGCCAGTGCGAGGACGGCGCATACGTGCTGTTGGGGAACAGCTCCACCAGCTTCGAGTAGTGCTCGATCGCCGCCCCCGAATCCCGCTTGATCAGGTACATATTCCCGCCGGAGTACAGCGCCTCCTCCAGCCACCGGCTGTGCGGATACTTCGACTCCATCTGCGCCAGGATCGACCGGTGCCCTGCCTCGTCCCCTTCATTGCGCGAGATCTCGGCCAACAGGTATAGCTTCAGGGCCGCACTGTCGTCCGATGTCGCAGGCAGCCGCTCTGCATCGCGCCGCGACAGGTGCTTCAGCCGCAGATCACACGACGCCCCATAGATCTCCAGTGCATCCCGGTCCGCCTGCGACAGCGACGCGTCGTTCCGCCGGATTGCGTGATACTCCTCCCCGGCCTCCGCGTACCGCTTCGCATTGAAGAGCGCATCGGCGTGCAGCTTACGCTCGCCTGCCGTCGGTCCGGCACTCATGGCTTGCAGCTGCGTCCGCGCCTGCACTGCTTCGGGCGAGAAGGGCAGCCTCACATAGATCTGCCGGTACAGGGCAGCCGCGCCGGCGCTGTCCCCCGACATCTGCATGGCCCGGCCCTCTGCCAGCAGGAAGTCTGCCTTCTGCCCGGTGGCCGTCTCTGTCAGAGATGCCAGCGTTCGCAGCGCGCCGGCCGCATCGTTGTTCAGCAGATACGCATTCGCCAGCACCACCGGAGCCGTCGCGCCGAAGATGCTGCTTGGGTACCGCTCCGCAAACCCGGTCAGCAGTGGGATGGCTGTCGCCGCATCCCGGTTCTGCAGGGCGACCTGTGCGCCCAGAAAGTCCGCATAGTCCTTCAGCGCCTCGCCCTGCTGAGACGCCTGCCGGAACGCCGTGCCCGCCTCCCCATACCGGTGATCGAGTGCGTAGGCATGGCCCAGCGCCAGCGAAGCCGCCGAGGCCCCCTCCCCCGGATGCGCCGCGGCATAGTTCTGCACGCCCGCAAAGGCGGCCGGGGAACGAGACAGGGCCAGCTGCTGCGCCATCGGCCGCAACTGCTCCGAAGCCACAAATGCGCTGCTCAGCTTCCGGCTCTGCACCGTCGGCTCAGAGACTACCCGCGTCGTTCGTACCCGTCTTGACCCAGCTCCACGCGCACCCGGTCTTCCGGGCTTTGTACGCGTACTGCTTCGCCTTGCTGCGCCCCTCGCCCCAGTCTTCCCCGAGTTGCGGGACCCCGGCTTTCCGCTCCGGCTGGGTGTCTTGCTCGACCCCGTCCCGGACCGGGCGGCAGGGCTACCCTTCGCGCCGGCATGCTTGCCTTTGCGCGTCTGCGCGGGCAGGCACAGGACCATGGCAGCCAATAGGAACACACCAGAAATGCGGCAGGGACGGCTCATCCAGGGCAACAGTTTCACCACTCCACTCTAGACGGCTTTCGTCGCCACCGGCACCTCGGCCCTGTCCCAAGGCCGAACCTCTCTCGGTAACGGCCCTCCGAAACTCTTCACATTCCCTCGGCGTTGCCCGCCGGACACCCTGCACGTACACTGGGAAAGGACGCTGCCCTTCTCTATGCCCGTGCTCGAACAAACCGGAACTGAAGAGGTACACCCCGACGTTGCTCTCGTCGCCCGCGCGAAGGAGGGCGACAGCGCCGCCTTTGAGCAGCTCGTCCGCCAGTACGACCGGCAGATCTTTCGTGTCGCCCAGCACATCACGCAAAATCGAGAAGACGCCGAAGATATCACCCAGGACGTCTTCTTCAAGGCCTACAACAAGCTCGACCAGTTCCAGGGCAACAGCAAGTTCTCCACCTGGCTAACGCGCATCGCCGTTAATGAGAGCCTCATGCGGCTCCGCAAGCGCAAGACCAGCCGGACGGTTTCCATGGACCAGGACGTCCAGACCGACGAGGGCTCCATCCCACGCGACTTCGCCGACTGGACTCCCAATCCCGAGGAGCATTTCAATACCGCCGAACTCGGCGACATCCTCCAGAAGACCATTGCCGGTCTATCCCCAGGTTTCCGCACCGTTTTCACCTTGCGCGACATCGAAAATCTGTCGACCGAGGAAACCGCCGCTGCACTCGGTTTGAGTGTGCCGGCAGTGAAGTCGAGATTGCTCCGTGCACGGCTTCAGCTTCGCGAACGACTGAGCCGATACATGAAGCGCAAGGATGGGAGCTCCAAGCCGTGACCTGCACCGACTTTCTTGCCCAGATGACGGACTTCTTCGACGGCGAGGTCGAACCCGGACTGCTCGCCGAGATCAAATCCCACCTCGTCGAATGCGACCACTGCGAGATCCTCGTCAACACGACCCGCCGGACTATCGAGATCTATCGCGACCACCAGGTCTACGCCCTTCCCATGGAAGCTCGCGAGCGCACCATCGCCACCATCATGGCGCGATGTAAGAGCTGCTGACCTGCGCGATGTAAGCGCTGCTGACCTGCGCGATGTAAGCGCTGCTGACCTGCGCGACATGAGACTTGCAGACCCCGCGTAGCAGACTCTTCCTGCAGGGCGGTCGCCTCAGCAAGAGTCGCCATGCCAAACCGCGTCCTCGCCATCTGTGTCGCTCTCGCTCTTGCCTCAGCATGCTCTCATGCACAGCTTCCTCTCTCGCCAGCGAGCAATGACCCATTGCAAACCGCTCTGGAAAGGCTCGCCAGGGAGGCGCAGCCGGGTACCCTGGGCGTTGCTATCCTTGACCTCTCCAATGGCCACACCTGGCAGATGAACGCGGACCGCGCCTATCCCATGATGAGCGTCTTCAAGGCACCCGTGGCCGCCGCGGTACTGGCCGGGGTAGACGGCCACCGGATCTCGCTGGACCAGACAGTTATGCTCACCCGCGCCGACATCGACCCCGGATCGGCCGTACCCTCGATTGGGGAGAAATTTCACGGTGACCGCATGACCTTCACCGTCCGCCAGCTGCTCGCAGCTGCCGTGAGTGAGAGCGACAACACCGCTGTGGATGCATTAGTCCGGGGCGCCGGCGGCCCGAGGGCGATCACAGCTTTTCTCTGGTCGCATGATCTCGACGGCATGCGAATAGACATGGATGAGCGCGCCCTCGCCCGGCTCTTCGAGCACCTCGACGATCCAGGGCGGCCACCCGCCGATGAGACAGTGGCGCAGAAGCAGCAACGCCTCGATACCGGGTACACCGCTTTTCTTGCCGATCCGCGTAACCGCACGACACCCGGCACGGCCGTCCAGTTCCTTCAGAAGCTCTGGGCACGGGAACTGCTCTCTCCCGCATCGACGGACTACCTGCTCCGTCTCATGTACGCCCAGACGGTCCCACGGCGCCTGCGTGCGGGTCTCCCTCCCGAGGTGCGCCTGGCCGACAAGACGGGTACCAGCGGCTCGGGCGGCGGCAGGACGGCGGCCTATAACGACATCGGCATCCTCACCTGGCCGGACGGCCACACCGTTCTCATCGCAGCCTTTCTCTATGACACCCGCCTCACGAGCGAGCAGCGCGATGCCCTGCTCGCTTTACTCGCCCGCACCACCGTTCAGGCCGTTCATCCCTGATTGTTCGCGGGCCCGCCAGACGCTTCGCAGCATCCACTGTGGACCCACGTCAACTCCCGCTCGGCAGGTCTGCGGCTCGCAGGCCGGTCTGTGCAGACTCCTCCGGAAGCGGTGGCGGCGGCGACTCAACATCGCCTCAGTAGTTCCGCATAAACGTATCCCGGGGCAGGCCGGACCGGCGAGCCTGCCTGAGAACGCCACTCGCTTGCTCCTTGCTCATCGGACCACCCAGGCTCACCAGAAACAAAGCCTGCCTCGGCGGACTCAGCACCTGCGGCTGCAAGGAGGCATACTTCTGCCTCAGCACAGCGGCTTTCGCCTCGGCCTGCCCCCTGTGGTTGTAGGTATACGCGATTACATACCAGCCCTTGGTCGTTCCAGCAGCCGCAAGCGGGCTGGCAGGCTGCGCGGCTGCAACCGGAGCAGGCGATGGCGCAACCGTACTCACCCGGGAGGTGGGTACGGTTGCCGTGGAGGTAGGTACCGCAGCTGTGGACGTGGGCACAGCGGCTGCGGGGCTGGATGTTCTATGTGCGACGAAATACCAGCCAAGCAGCAGGATAAGAAGAAGCGCAGCAAGCGGCAGCATCCATCGCGCACCGGTCCGGGGCTGCTCGGCGATGCCAACCTCCCGGCGTGCGCCCAACAGCGCGGGCGATCCGGTCGCATCGCCTGCGGCCGGGACTGACATCTTTGATACGGGCCTGTCGACCCTCTCCGGAATCACATGCGCAGGTACCAGCCGTGCCTGCGGTGCGGTGTCAACGGGAGGTCGTTGCGGCCCAGAGGCGGCATCTGCGGCAACCGGTGTCGTTGTACTGACCGTCTTTGGAGCTGCCGCTTTCTCGACCGCTTCTATTGCCGAGGTAATCCGTTCGAGGCTCCAGCTGCCATCCAGCGCTCCGGGTATGAGCTGCGCAAATGGAGTGGGCAAGGCAAGTGTCGACTTCCACACGGTATCCAGCGTCAGGCATTGCAGCAGAACGATGCCGAAATCGTGGATGTCCCGCAAGCGGAGGGCTTCGCACTGCTCCGGCGTGGTGAACTCCTGGTCTGCCACACACTCCCGGACACAGTCGCTGCGCAGCTTCACCGTCTCTCCCACGGCCAGGATGTTCAGGGTCTGCACATGTTCGTGCACAAGGCCGTTCGTATGCAGGATGCGTAGCGCGCTGACCACACTTTTGGCAACCTGAAGGGCCTCAGCGGACGTCAGCGGACGTTCCTGAAGCACCTCGGCGAGGTTGCCGTCGTTTGGCTCCAGCAAAGCGTACGCAACCGCAACGTCATCCACACTTGTCTGGCCCACCTCACGAATCGCGAGCAGATAGTGCTGATCGACCGCGGCAACGTGACGCCACCGCTGCAGCATCTGCTCCTCATCAAAGTGCGCTTCGGTCAGGCGTATCACCGCGCCTTCCTTTTGCTTATCGGACGTGGCGAAGAACGCGTTTCGACCTTCAGAACGCAAGAGCTTCTTTAAATCGTAGGTGCCTGCGATCGTTCTTCCTTCGTATTCAGACCAGAGCTGCATGGGAGACTCACTTCATCTTTTATTCGTTAAGGGCGTCCCTGCGGCTACCGCACGGAGAGACTTCGTCCATGAGCCATTCTGCCGTAAAACGATGAAGAAATTTTGCCGTTCTGGTAACCCGTATCCGGAGAGGACCCGGTACATATGACGAATCGAACTAGTACCCTGCGTCATAAATGCGGGGCTTACCCCCGCAGTTTCGATGGACAGGCGTCGCCGCCGGCCAGTCAAGGCAGGTCCGCCCATCCCACATGGCTCCCGGCCGCTCCCGCTTTCGTGTCATGTTGTTCCCAGTCTGGTACGTCTACCCTCCTCTCATGCTTTCCGTCCAGGCACGATCCTCACAGCATGCGATCCCCTCGATCACGGACCTCCACACCGCCTCGCAACTCGGCCGCGTTCTCCGGCACACCTCCTCGCACCACCTCCTGGGTTTCAGCGCGAGTCTTCTCGCATTTGCTTATCTGTGCAACTTCGCGGGGGCGCAAAGCCGGCTTATCCTTCTGCTGCAGAACTGGAGCTCGCTCCTCCAGGCTGACAACAGTGCAATGACGTCCGTGATGGTCGGCGCCGCCCCCTTCCTGCTCGGTGGACTGGTGCTGGCCGGCTGCGCCCGCCTGCTCGCCTCATCGCTCGGCCAAAGGCGTACGGTACGTTAGCCGCGGCCATCGCCAGCCTGAGCGGAGGCAAACTCCTGATCAAGCTGTTCCAGTGCAACACTTTCCAGAGCCGCGAACGCATTGCGTAAGTGGAGTTCTGCTCGGGTAAAGCGAAAAGGTGAGGCGCTATGCCTCACCTTCAGCGACTGATTGCCACCTTCTAATCTGGAGCTATCGCACCACCTGCTGAAAGAGCGGCGATCCAAGCAGACTCGAGAACTGGCTGTCCGAAGACGCATACGACACCTGCAGCGTCCCCGAGTTCGAATCAATGGACGTTGCATCCATCGCTGTTTTTTCGAGCGGAGAACCCTGTGCCTTCTTCACCAGTGCCACACCCTTCATCAGTGTCGCTGCCGTCGCGGCCGTCACCGTGTCAGACATTACGACAGCCATATCAAACTTCACGCCGTTCGCAAAATCCATGGTGTAGCGGGAGCTCTTCATCCGGTTTTTCACCGAGTCGTAGTCCGTCAACCCTGAAGCTTCGCCCAGCACCGACCGCATCATGGTCTGCGTGCCTTTCTGATCGAGCAGACTCCACAGCGCCCGCGAGTCCACCGCGGCCATCTCGTTCATCATCTCGCCATTCTGCAGAATGTTCGGCGCGAAGCCGTCCCGCGCATCCAGCCCCGCCTTCACCGCGTTCGTGTCTCCGAACAGCATCGTCGTCTGGTTCAGGAACGCGACACTCAGGCCCGCTGCACCCATTGGGTACACATCGGTATTGCGCATCTTTGCCGGCTTTACCTTCTGCTTGGCGAAGTTCGCCAGGATCGCCGTCGTCTGAAACTGCCCTTGTGCCAGGCCGAGCGTGTCCGTCTTGTCGTCCTTGGCGTGGAAAGCCGCAAACGCCAGCATGTCCGTATCCCGCTCTGCGCGCATGCCGCTCTGCTTCAGGGCAACTTCCAGCCGCTTCAACTCCGGCGGCAGCACCTTGTCTTTCAGCGTCATCGCCGCCGGTGAGTTCTGCATCGCGCGGTAGTCCACCACAATCAGCTGCTGCAGGTCGCGCGGAATCGCCGACTTCGCGTCACCGCCCAGTTGCGCCGCCTGCGCTGAAATCGCCACCATGGCGAGCGCTCCGCCCAACAAACCCTGTTGCCAGATCTTTTTCACGCACATCTCCTTCGCACTTCCAACTCGAATCTTCCGGAAATCATCTTTGCACGACGGCGCTGACGGCCTGCTCCGGCCACGGCATCGGAGCCTCCAGCCGCCGCTCCAGCACCCGCTCCGCTGGATCGAAATCTCTTGTTTGACGAACCCACAGCGCATTCGGGTCGTACGCCGCCTCTGGCAGCAGGCCCACGAGCTCGCCCTCCGCCGTTTTCACGCCATGGTTCCTGGCTAGCGCGCAAACTGCCGTATGCACCGACTGCACAGGCGCTGTCCGAAAATCCGTGATGTTCATGCTCACCTGCGGCCGCCCATCCACCATCACACCCATCGCCTTCACACCCTGCATACCGCCGTTGGACGCTCGCAGCTCCCGCGCAATCCCTCTGGCTATCGACACATCCCGGCCCTCCAGGTAGATGTTGTACGCGATTAGAAACTGCCGGGCTCCCACCGCGGTCGCGCCCGCTGTGCTGTGCAGTGCACTCGCACCCACGTCTGGTTGTCGATTGGAATCCGTTCGCACCGCCTCGCGCAATCCCTCGAATTGGCCACGCCGCACATCTTCCAGCCGCACCCGGTCCGGCCGCAGCGCCGAGGCCTCGTAGAAGTACACCGGGACCGCAAACCTCCGCCAGATCTCCAGGCCCGCGTGCCTCGCCAGAGCTGCACACTGGCCCAGGGTGTAGTGCGCCACCGGCACAAACGGCACCACGTCCGCCGCACCGATCCGCGGATGCACCCCGTCCTGCTGCGTCAGGTCGATCAACTCTGCTGCCCGTCCCGCGCCACGGATCGCCGCCTCCGCCACTGCCTCCGGTGCGCCAGCAATCGTCGCCACGCTCCGGTTGTGCGCTGCATCCATGGACCAGTCCAGCAGGCTCACACCGTACACCCGCATCGCTGCGAGGATCTCCCGCATCACCGGTTCGCTCCGGCCCTCGGAGAAGTTCGGAACACATTCAATAATCGGCTCTGCCATGACCTCGGTTGTCCCCCAGCATCCTAAGCCATCACTCCCGGGATATGCACATTCGCCTCACTTCCACCAGCTGTAACCGAGGGAAAACTGCACGCTCGCGTTCACCCCCGGGTTCCTGTCGCCAAGGCTCGCCGAAGAAATGTGCACTCCATTGGCGCTGAAATCCACTGACTGCCGGTCCTTCACGAAATAATGCGCACCGACCCCGCCCTGCGGCGTGAAGTTGAAGACACTTGCATCCGCATTTGGTCCGTCGTTGGTCAGATTCACCGGCCCTTGACCGAACGCTGGATACTTGTGATTCGTCCAGAGCAGACCACCCGCGGCCTGCACCCATGGCATCACCCTCCGTCCTTTGGTGAAGTTCCACCGCAGAATGACCGGTGTCACTGTCACCCCGTGAAACGTGCCCCCTACCGTGTAAGGCGGGCTGCAGTTAATCACAAAGGCCACATTCGTTGCCGTGCACTGGTACCGCTGAAACTTCGGCGTATTCGACTGCCAGTATGGAAACAGCTCCGCCGCATACTCAAAGTTTCCCCGGAAGGTGCCCTTGCCGATCTCGCCGGTAAGCACCTTCCCTGCGTGCGCACCCGCCATCAGAAAGCTGAATCCATCACGGTTCTGCGTCAGCCCCACGCCGCCCTGAAACAACGCCCCAAACTCCCATGGCCGCGTGCTCGCCTCGATCGCCACGGGCTCTGCTCGCTGCACCGCCTGTCCCCTGCTCTCCGGTATACCTACTGCACTCAGCGCGCCCAAGGTCAGCAACAGACTTGATAAAACTCTCATCCATCCACCCTCTACAAACGAAAGCCGCCGTTTCCGGCGGCCCTGCTCATCTCACGCAAGCCTCTGCCCTAAGCCGCAACGTTTGCGTGATCCATGTCAAAGTTCGAGTACACATTCTGCGTGTCGTCCAGATCTTCCAGGATCTCCAGCAGCCGCATCATGCTGTTCGCCTGCGCACCTTCCAGCTTCTGATACGTCGACGGCAGCATCGTCACCTCCGCATGCTCTGTCGGCAGGCCCGCCTTCACCACGGCGTCACGCACCGCCTCAAATTCCTTCGGCGCCGTCACGATCTCCCACGAATCACCATCGTCGTTCAGGTCATCCGCACCCGCCTCCAGCACAATCTCCGTCAAGCGGTCCTCATCCGCGTTGTTCTTCGCGACGATGATGATGCCCTTTTTCGCGAACATGTAATTCACCGACCCGGTCTCCCCAAGGTTCCCGCCGTTCTTGCTGAAGGCGTGCCGCACCTCGCTCACCGCCCGGTTCCGGTTATCCGTCAGCACGTCCACCATGATGGCCACGCCACCCGGTCCGTAGCCCTCGAAGGTGATCTCCTCATACGACATGCCCTCGATCTCGCCCGTGCCCCGCTGAATCGCGCGCTTGATGTTATCTGCCGGCATGTTCTCGGCCTTTGCCGCGAGAACCGCCGTGCGCAGCCGCGGGTTCCCATCCGGGTCTCCGCCGCCCTGCTTTGCAGCGACCGTGATCTCCTTGATCAGCCGCGTGAAGACCTTACCCCGCTTCGCATCCGCCGCGCCTTTTTTATGCTTGATCGTTGCCCATTTGGAGTGGCCAGACATCCCTTAAACCCTCTACTTTGCTCAGACTTCCCAGCGCAACACAAAGATCGCGCAGCAAGCCGAAGTATAGCGCGACCGCCGCGGTCCATGCCTACTTCGGAGTCTTCATACGGCCGCACCGCCATCCATTACAGGCACGACCAATCACAGGGGCGCTCATGCTGTCGCAGCATCCTCTCGGAGCCGCCTCATAGGCAGGTACACCAGCAGCACCATCGCAATTAGCCCGGCATAGAACTCCGTTCGTGCGAGGTATGGCAACGCCGTCCGCAGGTGCGACCCATGGAGGTACACGAAGTCGTAGGTATTCAGCGCGACAAGCAGGCCAACCGTGCCCACCAGGACCGGTGTACGCCGGCGCAGGTGCTCGTCCAACGCCAGCATGATCGGAACGATCAGCAGCGCAAAATAATGTGTCCAGGCGATTGGCGTAAACAGCGTTGCACCGATCAGCGTGAGGATCGCTCCGTACGGTGGCTGCCCTTCACCGCGTGGTGCCGTACGGCGGTCGAGGTACCCGCCGAGGATAGCCGAGGACAGCAGCAACGCCAGCGATAGCAGCTTCACACCGTGCGGCAGGGGCAGACTCAGCCATCTGCCCTTTTCTGCCGCGGCATAGTGGCTCTGCATCACCCATGCCGCAAACGAATCGTTGTTCCACGCCAGTAGCAGCACATTCGACACGCGCGACATGCTGTGCAGCCAGGCCGCTACCGTTTGTGTCCCTGTCAGTGCGACAGTTAGCGCAAACAAGGCCAAAGAGGTAATGACGAAGCTAATGAAGGCTTTGTACCGCCGTGTCACCAACCAATACACCGCCAGCAGGCCCGGCGTGATCTTGACTGCAGCAGCCAGGGCAAGCAGGACACCAGCCCATAGCGGAAAACCCTTTCGGGCCAGCAGCACTGCCAGCAGCGCCATCAGAATGAACGGAACGTGCGTCTGCGTCAGCACGACGGAATACTGGAAAGGCTCCAATGGCACCAGCAGACATACCCCCGCCATCCACAGCGGATGAAACAGATGCGGTGTCCAGTAACGCCCCGTTACCCATAGCATTCCCGCGAACGAAAGCACCAGCACCACAACGAAGATCCTATTGAACGCTGGCCAGTACGTTGCCGTGCACAGTGGCTGCAAGGAGTAAGCCCAGAGCGGCGTCTGCACATAGGGCGGCAGCGGGAGGTCTGCCGGGAAATCCCGGCCGATTGTAGCCTTCTTCCAGAGTGGATCATCGACAAGGTTTTCGGTTTAATGCGAGCGGTAGTACTAAACCAA
>CAXTSF010000107.1:0-10949 GCA_964246865.1 uncultured Terriglobus sp. | reverse complement strand
AAACGTTCAGCCTGCTGCTTCTTCTCCAAATCTTCGGACATGCCGGCAGACAGCTTTTTATCGAGCAAGGACTGATAGTTCTGCCGGGATGTTTCGTAGTTTCGAGTGAGTTCCGCAAGTTGCGTTTCGAGGACCGGCACTGCCTGGACCTTGCTCTGGTAGGAACCCATTTGCTGGTCAAGTGCGGAAAGCTGCTGCCGATGCCGTTGGATGTCCTTTTCGATCAGGGTCAGGCGCAGCTGTGCGCCGGACTCGAGATCTCTGGAGGACCCCTCAGCATGTGCAGGCAAAGCCGCGATCTTTGCCTGGAGCGCATCCCGTTGAGCATGGGCATTGATGACATCGGGATAGGTGTCCGTGTACTGCCGGTGCAGCGCCTGGATCTCTGCGTCCAAACGGTTCCTCTCGAGAATCAGGCGAGACCGTTCGCTAAGCGTCGAGGGATCCCGTAACTCCGAGGGGCTCTGTTGTGTGATCAGGATTCGTTCTTCATCGAGCCGGCTAATGGCGTCGCGGTTCGATTGAACATCGGACTGCAGCCGCGAGAGCGCCTGCAGATTGCCATCGAGCTGATCCGGCGTAGCCCCGGGGTGCTGCAGGCGAAATCGCTCGAGTGCCGCCTCCTGGCTTTCGAGGCTCCTCTGCGCCTGGTCGAGTTCGCTTGAAAGGAACTGCGTCGTGATAGTCGCCTGCTGCTGACGGCTCCTGAGATTCCACTCGATAAAGTTGGTCGCCAGCGTGTTGGCGACGGGTGCAACCAGGCGGCGGTTGGGATCTGTATAGGTGATGCTGAAGCTGCTCAATCCCTGCTCGGCACCAGGCTTGAGTTCAATCTTGATCTTCGCCCGGATCAGCTCGACGATCTCCTCGCGGGTCTTTCTCGCGCGCAGCTCAGGGTAGAGATGCAGCTCTTCAATCACATCCTGGATGCGCGATGCACTCAGCACCTGCTGGGTGAGTGTATTCAGGTGAGCATTGGGATCTGAGGTGATGGTGGAGGAGATATAGCGCTCAGGGATTTTTTGCGGGTCGACCAGGATTGTGGTCGTGGCCCGGTAAGAGTTGGGCAGAAGTGAGACAGCGACGATGCCAGCGATCGAGAGAAGCACGGTAGCCAGGATGACAGCATGACGGTGTTGCTTGAGCGCATCCGTGCACTGCCTGAGCGTGACGCGAAGATCGGTCGAGTTGTCTGTTTCAGAGAGCGCTTCAGGAAGCATCGATGTCTCGCGGCATTCGCAGTCAGTGGGCGGTGTGGCTGCCCAGGCGCGGTGTCCAGGCCAGCGAGAAGAAGACAAGATTCCGCAACGAGGACATCTCGTCAGCGTAATTGGTGTACGTGCGGTAGTTGCCTGCAAGAACAACTCCGCTCCGCAGAGCATGGGTGTAACTCGCGTTGAAGAAGATCCCCTGGTAGGAACCGGTCGTGAGGAGGGAGCTGCTGTGCGTGAAGCCGGCTTCGGTGATCACGGCGTCGGCACCTCTCACGCGTCTCCGGTATCCTGCGGTGACACCGTCCTGCCAGAGACCAGGGCCGAGATACCCCGAGGCTGGTTCACGCGCCGCATAGACATACACCTGAGAGCTGTGGGACATGGACGCGGAGATGGCTACGTTGTAAGCGAAGCCCTGCTGCGCCTTGCACGCCGGCGTATCGATCTGCGGGCCTGCGCTCGCGGAGATGCTCACGCTTCGTCTTGGCTGCCATTGCAGGCCGGCTCCACCACCAATCGTGCTGCAGACGATACTGCCGTAGTAGCGCTGGTTCTTCTGGTAGGCGAGAAAGCCCCATGTTGAGGTGAGGGCGCGTTGATAGCTCACACTCTCCTCGGCAACGGAGCTGACCTTGGCCCAGCTCGGTACGGAGGTGTAGGAGTTTGCGAGCCGGATACGGAGAGAGCTTCGGGGTGAAAGATCGGACGAGAACTCCGCACCGCCTTCGATATCTGTGATCACCCCGGCGTTGGGGAGGTATGAAGCCGCATTGGGATTCGCCCCGGCACCTGAACCGATACTGACGTTGCGAAGCGGAGTGTTCAGCCGGAGGGAGTCTTCGCCGTGACTGCCGGTTCCGTCGGCTGTGAGGAGCCAGCGTGCGTTGACTTTGCGGATGTATCTGCCTGAGACGACGTGCATGGTCTGCGTCGAGTATCCGCTGTATCCGCCGAAGGTTGGCTGATACTGCATCAGGAAACGCGTGCGGGGCGTGCTGCCATGGAACTCAAAGTAGGGACTGATGGTGTAGGTGGCCGAGGGATCGCCGTGGGAGAGGCTCTGGGGATTGCTGTCCCAGCCGGTGGTGACTGTGGCCCCAACCTGGACATGAGAGCGCTTGAGATGATCAAGATCGATCGGACCGCTACCGTCCAGGGCTGAGGTATACCGTGGCTCCGGTGCCCGTGCCGTGGCGCGGTTTGCGGCCGGTGCGGCAGGCGGCTCTGCCACCGTTGCCGCAGGGTTCAATGGGGCTTGGCTCGCCGCCGGCTGGGCGGTGGGATCAGCGCCCGAAAGGAGGGTCGACTCTGTCGCCGACTGCGCGACAAGCGACCCGCCTCCAAGTCCGCCGAACATGATCGCGCCCGTACCGATCAGGCCGAAGATCTTCGTCATGCCCACCCTGTCCACCAGGTTTCTCCGGGCCGGGATCACGGAACGACGACCGTGTCACCGGGCTGCAGAGTGATGTCCTGCTTGCCGTCACCGTGGAGCACGGCTGTGTAGTTGAAGTTGAGTTTGCTGCTCGTGCTTTGGCCACCACGCAGGATTGAGATCTTCTTTGTGTTGGCGTATATCCCCAGGCCCCCTGCCTGCGCAATGAGCTGCAAGACAGTGGTTGGGGCGATTATTGGATAACTACCCGGCTTGGTCACCTGACCCAGGATGAACACCTGACGGCTGCGAATATCGGTGAGGCTAACCGTAACTTGCGGGTTGAGTAAGTAGGTCGTGAGCCTGTGGACAAGATCCTGCCCAAGCTGATTTGCGGTCATGCCCGCAACGTGAACGTCCCCGATAAGCGGAAGTGACACAAAGCCGTCAGGCCCGACGGTAACCGATTGCGAGAGATCAGGATTCTTCCATACGTTGACGTGAATGACGTCTGCGGCGCCCAAAGCAAACTGCGAGGACGGCTGCTGCGTTGCGGAGAGGCTCGCGCTGGCGGCGTCGTTCCCACCCGACCTCTCGGGATGAGTGCTTGAGGCCACCTCCTGGGAAGCGCAGACGATTGTGCCGCTCAGGAGCAGGACCATGACAACAGACTGCCGTCTTTTCTTCGTGAGTGCCATGCGGACTCCGCCTGCAATAAAGCACGTTCAACACCAAAGAAGCGTTTCGCTGCGGCGGGGTCCAGATGCGCTTACTGACTGAGAAGGTCTGCGGATGATTGGACTGCAGCCTTGCACGATGCCCGCTTCTGTAGCGCTCGCCCAACGGTGCCGCGCAAATGTGTGCAATTGCATAGGCGAATCGTGCAAACCGCTTGTACAGGGTTGGCGTTTGGCAGCCTCCTTCGTTTACCACCAATCTTCAGCACAGCTTCGCCACGACTGTAATTCGGTGGTTTAAGCAGCCGACCACTTTGGAAGACCAAGTGCATTTGACCCGAGGCATAACGCGGCGACGATTGCGGCACGAGTAAGGTCGATCGTCACAGTGCGGATCGGCAACGGGCGTCGATAGGTGTCTACGAACCTTCGAGCAGAACAGATGTGAGCGGGCCTGTGCCTAGCCGTATGACTGGGGCTGCATGATGGATCAGAAGGCAGGGGAGACAAGTGGTTAAGCTCGGTGTGATCGGTTACGGGTACTGGGGACCGAATCTGGTTCGCAGCATGTTCGAGGCTTCGGGAACCACCGTGGTCGGCGTGAGCGACATGCGCGAGGAGCGGCTGAACCTGGTCCGCAGCCGCTATCCATCCGTGGAAGTCACGCAGGATTACCGGCAGCTTCTGGCGAATCCGGAGATCGATGCAATCGCGATTGCAACCCCGGTGCACACGCACTACGAGCTTGCCCTGCAGGCCCTGCAGAGCGGCAAGCATGTCCTGGTCGAAAAGCCGATGACCTCCACCTCGCAACAGGCCCTTCGCTTGATCGACGAGGCAGAGAAGCGCAACCTGGTTCTCTGCGTCGACCATACCTTCGTGTACACGGGAGCGGTCCGCAAGATTAAGGAGCTTGTCAACTCAGGGCGGCTGGGACAGATCTACTACTACGACTCGACCCGCATCAATCTCGGTCTGTTTCAGCGGGATGTCGACGTGATCTGGGACCTTGCCGTGCACGACCTGGCCATCATGAGCCACGTGCTGCCATCCAGTCCGTGTGCGGTGGCGGCCACCGGCATGAACCATGTCAGCGGCGGGACCGAGAACCTTGCGTATCTCACGATGTTTTTTGAAGGAAATCTGATCGCCCACGTGAATGTGAACTGGCTCTCGCCGGTGAAGATCAGGCGCACTCTGATCGGCGGCGCAAAACAGATGATCGTCTATGACGACATGGAGCCCAGCGAAAAGGTGAAGGTCTATGACAAGGGCATCACGATCACTCCCGGTGCCGGAACAGACTCCCTTTACAACGCCCTTGTGGGATACCGCTCGGGAGACATGTTCGCTCCGCAACTCGACGTATCTGAGGCTTTGAAGCTGGAATTGGAGCACTTTGCCGGTTGCATTCGAACCCGCACCCGGCCGATGACGGACGGCTATGCGGGCCTGCAGGTGGTCAGGATTCTGGAGAGCGCCTCTCTTTCCATGAAGCAACGCGGCAAGCTGATCGAACTCGATCACCTTGCGATGCAGGTGTACTCGGGGGCTGCATAGATGGCCACGGTCGAATCCATGCCGGTACCGTGCCTGACCCTTCGTACTCCGGAGGTCGGTCGAGACACGCAGGATCTCTATCAAAGGATTGCAGCGGATGTACGCCTGGGGCGGGATGTCCGGATTTTCTCCTTCGTGAACCTGTATGGGTGCTCCATTGGCGATGACAGCAAAATTGGGGCCTTCTGTGAGATTCAGAAGAACGTCGTTGTCGGCCGGAATGTCAAAATTTCGAGCCATACCTTCGTGTGTGAAGGCGTGGTGATTGAAGACGAGGTCTTCATCGGCCACAACGTGTCCTTCATCAACGATCGCTTTCCGAGGGCTGTGACCCACACCGGAGAACTGCAGACGGAAGCGGACTGGAAGGTCATCCCGACGGTGGTCAAGCGCGGCGCTTCTATCGGCACAAGTTCAACAATCCTGTGCGGCATCGTGATTGGAGAAGGAGCGATTGTGGGTGCCGGTAGCGTGGTGACCAAAGATGTCGCTCCCTGGACGATCGTGGCCGGGAACCCTGCCAGGTTCAAGAGAATTGTGGAGGTTTGATGCGAGTTCCGTTCGTCGATCTGAAGCTGCTGCACCGCGGTATGGAGGACGACCTGCGCAACGTATTCTCGCGTGTTCTCGCGGACTCTTCCTTTGTGCTCGGGCCGGAAGTGGAAGAGTTTGAGAGAGATTTTGCAGCGTACTGCGGCGTTGCGCACTGCGTCGCGGTCAACACGGGCACAGCGGCGCTCCACCTGGTGCTGGCTGCCCTGGGTGTCGGGCCGGGCGACGAGGTCATCACTGTTCCACACACATTTATCGCCACGGCCGAGGCAATCACGGCAGTAGGGGCGACGCCTGTTTTCGTTGATATTGAGCCGGATGGCTATTGCATGGATGCGCGGCAACTCGAGGCGGCGATTAACGAGCGAACGCGAGCGATCATTCCTGTTCACATCTATGGGCAGACCGCGGATATGGATCCGATCCTCGCGGTCGCCGATGCACACAACATCCCCGTGATTGAAGACGCATGCCAGGCGCATGGTGCTGAGTACAAGGGCCGCAAATCGGGATCGCTTTCGCTGGCAGGATGCTTCAGCTTCTATCCAGCAAAAAACCTGGGTGCCTGCGGCGAGGGTGGAGCCGTGACCACGAACGACCCGGAACTCACCAAGCGGATGCGCATGTGGCGCGATCATGGATCGAGCAAGAAGTATGAGCACTCCTTTGCAGGGCTGAACCTCCGCATGGAAGGAGTGCAGGGAGGCATGCTGGCCCTGAAGCTAAAGCACCTGGATCGTTGGAACGACCAGCGAAGAGAGGCGGCTCAGGTCTATGCAGAGGCGTTCGCGCACAGCGACATCTCTCTTCCGCAAGAGATGAGCTACGGCCGGCACGTGTACCACCTCTTCGTCGTGCAGACGAAGGAGCGGGATGCGTTACGTCAACAGCTCGCACTGGCGGGCGTGGAATCCGGCCTGCACTATCCCATTCCGCTCCATCTGCAGGAGGCGTATCGCCATCTCGGCTATGCAAAGGGTGATTTCCCGGTGGCGGAGAGGGTGAAGGACCAGATCCTTTCACTGCCCATGTACCCAGGCATCACGAGAGAAGCGATTGAGCATGTTGCGATGGAGCTGCAAGGGGCCTGCCATGCTCGTTGAGGAAGCCACGCTCTCACAGAGTGTCGAGCGCCAGGTGCCGGCTGTCTTCGGCGCAGCAACGACGAAAACGGATCCCGAGTGGGAGTGGCAATATGCGGCGCATCTGAAGGCAGCGCACAGTGCACCGGAGCTGCTGGCAATTTTCGCGCGCTACCGGAGTGACGAGGCGGCGTTTGAGACCCAGCTGCGCAGAATCGTCTTTCGCGCGATGTGCCGGCGCGCTGGACATGGTTTGCGGATCGAGGCAGAGGTCGTCGTGAAGCCTCCGGAGACCATGGCACTGGGTGACGCGGGCTTTATTGGAAGCCAGACGATGATCCAGGGGCGCTTCGATGGACGCTGCCGGATTGGCAATCATGTCTGGATCGGACCGCATGCCTACTTTGACGCACGTGATCTCGTCCTTGAGGACTACGTCGGCTGGGGTCCCGGTGCCAGGGTACTTGGATCCTCACACACTGGCCTTCCTCTGGACAAGCCCATCATCGCAACCGAGCTCAGCATCAAGCAGGTCAGTATCGGTTTCGGCGCAGACATAGGCACAAGCGCCACAATCCTTCCGGGAGTTCATGTTGGAGCTCACGCGATCGTGGGCGCAGGCTCCGTCGTGACACGGGATGTGCCGGAGTATGCGATTGTGGCAGGCTCGCCTGCCAGGATCCTGCGTTATCGCAAGTAAGAGGAGTCTGTGTGAACCCAATCGAAGGAAGAAGCATTCTGGTCACGGGCGGTGCAGGCTTCATCGGCAGTACCACAGCCGATCAGGTTCTTGATGCTGGCGCGGCTGAGGTCCGCGTACTCGATAACTTTGTGCGCGGGAACACGAGGAATCTTGAAAGAGCTCTCACGTATCCCGGACTGACATTGATCGATGGAGACATTCGAGATGCTGACGTGGTCGATTCCGCGGTCCAGGGTGTGGACTATGTGGTCCACATGGCGGCTCTTCGTATTACACGCTGTGCGGAGGACCGGCGCGAAGGCGTGGATGTCCTGATTAACGGAACGGTGAATGTTCTTGAGAGTGCCGTCCGCCACAAGGTGAAAAAGATTGTGGCTGCCTCTTCTGCATCGGTCTATGGCGATCCCTCTTACCTGCCGATGGACGAAGATCATCCGTTCAACAACCGGACTCTTTATGGGGCGGGCAAGATCGCGAATGAGCAGTTGCTGCGAAGCTACTACGAAATGTTCAAGCTTCCATATGTTGCCTTCCGGTACTTCAACGTCTACGGTCCGCGCATGGATCTGGACGGTGTCTATACCGAAGTCCTTGTGCGCTGGGCGGACGCGATCGAAGCCGGCATACCGCCCAAGGTCTTTGGAGATGGTCACCAGTCGATGGACTTTGTCTACGTCGAGGATGTTGCGCGCGCCAATCTGGCCGGCCTCCGCTCTGATGTGTCTGACGAGGTCTTCAACGTCGGCACCGGAGTCGAAACCACTCTGAATGAGCTGGCGATGTTGCTGCTGAAGATCAATCAGTCTCCGCTGAAATTGGATTATCACCCGGCACGCAGCGTCAATAATGTCCGGGCAAGGCGCGCCTCGACGGCAAAGGCGGAGGCGATGCTTGGCTTCACCGCATCGGTTGACCTCGTGTCAGGCCTGCGCTTGCTTACTCAGTGGCGAGATGAGGTCAAAGCAGGCATGCTGCCTTCCATGGCAGGTGTGAAATGAACGCCACAGCAGCAGCAATGAACGAGATGATTCCTGTCGCACGTCCGTTTTTGGGCGAGGCCGAAGAGGCAGGTGTGCTTGCCGTGCTTCGCTCCGGATGGCTCACACAGGGTCCGCGGGTTGAGGATTTTGAGAAGCGGTTCGCCTCCTACGTCGGTTGCGAGCACGCAATTGCGGTCACGTCCTGCACGACGGGCTTGCAGCTCGCGATGTGGGTGATCGGCGTGGAGGCGGGGGACGAGGTCATCTGTCCCAGCCTCTCCTTCATCGCGACCGCGAATTGCATTGCCTACAACGGGGGAAGGGCTGTCTTCGCCGACGTCGATCTGGAAACCTACAACATGGATCCCAACGTTGTAGAGGACCTGATCACGGAACGCACCAAGGCGATTCTAGTGGTGCACCAGATAGGGCTGCCGGCGCAGTTGTCTGCTCTGAAAAAGATCGCAGAGAAACACGGGCTTTTCTTGATTGAAGATGCGGCTTGTGCAATCGGTTCTGAGTGCGATGGGCAGCGCATCGGTAGTCCGGTAGGCGACCTGGCCTGCTTTAGCTTTCATCCGCGCAAAATCTTGACGACGGGTGAGGGTGGCATGATTACGACGAATAGTCCTGTCTTTGCGACCAAGCTTCGCAGACTGAGACAGCACGCCATGAGCCTGTCCGACCTCGCGAGGCATCATGCAAAGCAGATTGCAGTGGAGGCGTATGGAGAGATCGGCTTCAACTATCGCATGACAGATCTGCAGGCGGCGGTCGGTGTTGCACAATTGGACCGGCTGGATGCGATGCTCGCGAAGCGGCGCTTTCTGGGCCAGCGATACACCGACCGTCTCCATCATCTTTCCTGGCTCCGCACACCGCACGTACCGCAAAACTGCCGGCATAACTACCAGTCCTACATGGTCCGTCTCACAGGCCCCGCCGCTCAGAGCAGGGATCAGATTATGCAGGATCTGCTCGAACAGAACATATCCACCCGGCGCGCCGTTATGGCTATTCACCGTGAGCAGCCCTATCTGGAATACTCATCCGACGAGCTGTTGCCCAGGACAAGTCTGCTTGCGGACACAGGCCTCATACTGCCCCTCTTCCATGAAATGACCCTCGATCAGCAGGACCGTGTCATCGCGGCTCTGTGTGCAGCAGCTTCATAGCTGCGAAGGCTCCGGCACGTACTTGCGGGATTTGGCCGCATGACGAACGAGATTTCCTGACGCATGCAGGTTTCATGAGCTCCCGGCGGGGCTTTATCTAGATACGCGTGATGCCAGGTGTTGAAACCTTGGGTGATCGGGGTTGTGTCCGCTTCGTGCGGGAAGCGGCAGAGACAAGGCGGTTCGTGAGACTGAGGTACTCATGCATCTTGACGGTCCAGTTATTTCGTTCGATGTGGTGCAGTCCACCTTCACGAAGATGAGCAAGCTTTGCGGGATCCTGCATGAGTTGGTAGATCGCGTTTGCGAGACCCTCCACATCTTCTGAAGGGAAGAACTCCACCAGTCCATTGCCGAAGTATCTCCGGTTGATCGCCGTGTCCGATGCGAGCACGGGAACGCGCATCGCCATAAACTCGAAGATCTTGGTACTGAGCGCCTCGTTTCCAAAAGTGCTCTTTCGCTTCGGTTCGATCCCCAGATCGGCCGCACTCATAGCCTCTGCGACCTTCTCGAGCGCCACACCTTCGCCGATGGCCACACGCTTGTCCAGACCAAGTGAATGGACCAGCTGCAAAAGATTGTTTTGCTCCGGTCCATCTCCAACAACGACAAGCTTCAGGTTCGGCGCTCTTTCACCCAGGCGAGCGATGGCCTGAAGGATGAGATCAACGCCCTGGTGCCAGCTCAGAGTGCCGGGATAAAACAGGACAAAGTCGCCCGGCGCCTTTTCAGGACGGTTCTGACGTTCGCAAAAGATTGACAGGTCAGGGTAGTTCAGGATGGTCGTACAGTGTTCAGCTCGCGCAGACCTGGAAACAAGCCGCTCGTGCCAGAGATGATTGGCGATAATTACATGGTGCGCGTAACGAACGGAGATCCATTCCATAAAGACAAGCAAGCGGAATAGAGGAGACTGCTTTGTGATCTTGAACTTGCTGGCGTACAGCTCCGGCACGATGTCGTGAATATCGATAATTACCTTCGCACCAAGAATGCGCGGCACGAGCGTAGAAAAGACCTCGAAATCTGGAACCGAGTGGACATGGATCAGATCGTAGGACTGCTTCCAATGGTGGAGAGTGAGCATGCGTGCTGAGCGCCAAAAGAAGAGCAGGAGCTTCACAAGATACGTAAATGGATTGGTCTCATCGATGATTCTAGGTTGAATGCGATAGACGTGAACGCCACGGATAACCTCAAAGGGGGACTGACCCGGCCGCCGGAGAACGATCGCTTCGACCTGGTCACCCCGCTTCACCAGTGTTTCGGCGTACCGGCGAACGCGGTTGTCCGTTTCATAGAAGGTATAGGCGACCATGCAGGCTCTCATCGACGGATTCCTTTCGCTTATAGGAGCTCAGTTACGAGATCAGGCTGCTTGCCCGGCCGAGTGTGATGCCGCAACGTATGCGGCAAAGGGGGGAACGTAGTGGTAGAAAACCTGCTCGTACATCCAGCGAGGCAGCGGAAGATAGGTATCCAGGAGTGGACGCAGCACAGGAACGGCAAGCCTCTTCACAGCAGGTGCAACTTTGCGAAATGTGGGGTGCCTCTTGCTTGAACGTGCACCCTTACTCTCTTGCCAAAGAGTAAGGAAGGCCGCGCCGGCCGCCGTTTTAGTAAACTCC
>CAXTSF010000106.1:5374-11015 GCA_964246865.1 uncultured Terriglobus sp. | reverse complement strand
TCACGGGTGAGTCGCTGATGACGCCTTCCATCGCGGGCTGACCAGTGCCTCCATCGTCACGCAGCGTCGCCCGTGCCTCTGTGTACAGTGGCGGGAATGCAAGGCCGAGGGTGCTCGTCACCCGTGCCGCCCACCAGGCCTCCCCTCTGGCCGACGCACTCACCGGGTACGGGCTGGAGGTGATCGCTGTCCCGGCGATCGAAATTGCCGAGCCGTTGGATGGTTACGATTCGCTGGACGCCGCGCTGGAAGACGTCGACGCTTTTGATTGGCTGATCTTCACCTCTGCGAACGCAGTTGCCATCTTCGCGGAGCGCTGCCGTGAACTTGCGGTGCAGCCCGCCGCCGCGCGCATTGCCAGCATCGGCGCGGCTACATCGCGAGCCCTGCATGACGCGGGATTTCGTGCGGATCTGCAGCCACATGTCGCTGTTGCCGAAAGCCTCGCAGCCGCGCTGGAACCCCATGCACGGGACGCACGCATGCTGCTGGTGCGCGCAGAGCAGGGGCGAGACGAGCTGCCAATACTGCTCCGCCAATGGGGTGCGGAGGTTGCCGTTGCCGCAGCCTACCGCAATACCGTTCCGGAGACCTCGGTTCGTTTGCTCAAGCAGGTAAGTGGCAGCTTCGATGCAATCACTTTTACCAGTTCGTCTTCGGTGACGAACCTGCTTGCACTTTTTGCCGAAGCGAAGCTGCCGTTTCCACGCGAAGCAGTCTTGGCGTCCATTGGCCCGATCACCTCAACAACACTGCGGGAAGAAGGCTTTGCGCCTGCGGTGGAGGCTTCAGTGGCGCAGGTCGAAGTACTTGCTGCCGAGCTTGCGCGCTACCTACGCACGCGCTCCGCGGCGGGCATCTAGTGCGAACTCCACGTCTTGTCGGCGGAGTTGCAGAGCGTCTCGAGCGAGCAATCGGCACAGCGCGGCTTCCGTGCGATGCAGATCTGCCGGCCGTGATGAATGAGCTGATGGGCAAAGTCGATCCAGCTGTCCTGTGGGATCACGGCCATCAGATCGCGCTCCACCTTAACCGGATCATCATTGACCGTAAGCTCGAGCCTTCGCGAGAGCCGAAGCACATGCGTATCCACCACAACGCCAACGGCAATGCGGAACCACGACCCGAGCACAACGTTTGCGGTCTTGCGTGCGACACCCGGAAGGGTGAGTAACTCCTCCATCGTCTGCGGTACATTGCTTCCGAAGCTCCCGCTTACCAGCTTTGCCGCGGCCACCAGCGACCTGGACTTCTGCCGGAAGAAGCTGAGGCTTGCGAGAATCTCCTGCAGCGCTTCCGGCGAGGCAGCGGCCATGGCCCTCGGAGTCGGATAGGCACGAAACAGCGCAGGCGTAACCAGGTTGACGCGCGCGTCTGTGCATTGCGCAGAGAGGATCGTCGCTACCGTAAGCTCCCATGCGTTGCGGTGGTTGAGCGCGCAGATCGCGTCAGGATACGTCTTCCCCAATGCGTCGACGATCGCCGCGACACGTTCGGGGGCAAGCGGCTTCTTCGTACCGCCGGATCTGCGCTTCGGGGCGACTGGTTCGTTGGCGGCAATCTTGCGCGCACGTACGGCAGCAGTTTCGGCGCTTACAGCGGAGGATGCACCCCGCTTGTCTCGAGTGATTCGTTCGCCTGCAGCCTTGGCCATCGCTTAGCCGAGCTGGTCGAGCATTGCCTGTGGCGTCAGCCGGACACAGGAGAAGATGGGGTAATCCTTCAACGTGTACAGGGAGATCTCGGTCTCGCGCAGCTGCTGGACCAGGTCGACAAAGTCCTCAGGAAAGTTGGTTTCAAACGCGACGACCCACTCCTGATCATCGATACCGAAGGAGTAGGTGGTGTTCAGCTTGACGCGGGGGTACGCAAGCCCAATCCGAATGTGCTCGTCCATGAGCCGCTTCCGCTCTGCCGCGGAGAGCAGGAACCACGGACGCGTCTTCCAGAATGGGTAGACAAAGATGTACTTATGGCCTCCGGGTCGGATGGCACCACGGCCTTCGCCTTCGCTCTCGTCCTCGCGATCGATCTGGTATTGCGAGCGCTTTGTCATGCTGAGGAAGTGATGCGGCGTATTCAGGTAGCCGCCGAGCGGCGTTGCGAGCAGCTCAGCACGCATGCGGTTCATCTCGTCCACGGAGTAGCAGATGGACCAGAGGCAGATATCGACGTCGCCGCGGGTGCCGATGGTGGAGTAGGTCAAGGTGACGAACTCGCCGGGCCTGTTCCATTTCGTGATCACGTCCACAAAGGCGGCTTTGTGAGCTGCGCGCTCCTCAACCGGTAAGCGGCGCCATTCGGGCATGATCTTGTAGAAGGAGAACGCCACGATCTGTCTCCGGACGGGAGCTCCGCCGTGTGTCTGCGGACGCCCAGCCGGGGTGGTTGCGGGAGTGCTCGCAGGGGGAGCGGAAACCTCGGAGAGCATCGCAATATCTGCCATGGACTAAGGATAGAGGTCCACAGCGCCGGTATCAAGGCCGCCCGCCCGTATACTTCAGAGGGTTTCCAACATGACAGAGAAGATCATCGACTTCCTCCTGCCGTACGTGACGCATTTCATCAGCGCGGTCGGTTATCCGGGAATTGCTCTCCTGATGGCAATTGAATCGGCCTGCATACCGCTGCCGAGCGAGATCATCATGCCATTTGCCGGGGCGGTTGTCGCCGAAGGCAAGATGAATCTCCTGCTGGCCGCGACCGCGGGCGCGATCGGCTGCAATCTTGGCTCGATCGTTGCGTACTGGATCGGTGCCTATGGTGGCAGACCGCTGGTGGAGCGCTTCGGCCGGTACGTGCTCATGAGCCGTAAAGACCTGGACAGGGTTGATGGCTACTTCCACCAATACGGAAGCATCACGGTACTGGTTGGGCGGTTGCTGCCCGTGGTGCGGACCTTTATCGCATTGCCGGCGGGCATTGCACGGATGCCGCAGCTCCGATTCCACCTTTATACCTTTCTCGGCTCCTGGCCATGGTGCTTTGTACTGGCCTATGTCGGCATGAAAGCGGGGGCGAGCTGGAACTCGCCTGACTCCAAGCTCAAGTACATCCTGCACAAGGCGGACGCAGCTGTCATCCTTCTTATTCTTGCCGCGATCGCCTGGTTTGTCTGGTCGCACCTGAGGCATCGGGACGAGCCGGTGCAGGCGTAGGGGTTACGTCATGATTGGCACGATGAAAGCACATACGGAATACCTCACCTTTCAAACGCGCGAGCGATATGAGATGGTGCACATCACCTCACAGGTGGAAGAGGTCGTGCGGCGAAGCGGCGTGGACGATGGACTCTGCTTTGTCTCTCCGATGCACATCACCGCGGCCATCTATGTCAACGATCATGAGAGTGGACTGATCGAGGATATCGGCACCTGGCTTGAAAAGCTCGCTCCCCGCTGGCCGGGCTACCAACATCACCAGACTGGCGAAGACAACGCAGACGCTCATTTGAAGGCACTGCTGCTGCATCACGAGACGACCCTGCCGGTGACGCATGGCCGCCTGGATCTAGGGACTTGGCAGAGAGTGTTCTACGCGGAGTTCGATGGCCAGCGCAGTAAACGGGTGATCGTCAAGGTACTGGGCGTGTCGAAGTAGAAGGGGTAAGCAGGACGATATCGACTCTTCGATTTTTCGCCCTGCCTTCCTCTGTCGCGTTGGCCGTAATGGGATGGAACTGCCCGTAACCGGCGATGGTGAACGATGAAGGCGACAGTCCGCCCTGCTCCATCAGAACGCGCGCAATTTCGTTGGCGCGAGCGGTGGACAGCTCCCAGTTCGACCGGAACTGTTGATTGTGAATAGGTACATCATCCGTATGACCTTCGACACGGAGTGGCCTGTCCGGCAGCCTGCTTGCAAGATGAAGAAGCAGGGAGAGCGCCGCCGGGCTGACCTCGGCCGAGCCAGATCCAAAGAAACCAGCCTCCTGCAGCGAGAGCACAAGCCCGTCCGGCCCGCGCCGGATACTCACTTGTTTTCCAAGACCGCTGGCTTCAGCAAGCCGGCGCATCTCTGATTCGAGTCTCCGGTCCGCGAGCCGCTGCGAGGGAGGCAGAACAGGTGTGAGCACCGAGGTCGTCTCGGCCGCGCCTGCATTGGAGAGCAGTGGTGGTGTTCTCGCATGCGCCTCGAAGATCCCGTACTGGGCAAAGGCTGCCTGCATAGCACCCGCAAGTGCGGCTGACTTCTTCTTATCGCTCTGTGACGAGGCGAAGAGAACAACAAAGAAAGCGAACAGCAGCGTGATGAAGTCCGCGTACGAAACGAGCCAGCGCTCATGGTTGACGTGTTCGGCGTGTTTCTTCCTGCTCATGCGGAGACCTCGGCCGGCCGGGGCGCGTCGAGAAGGAAGGTGCGGAGTTTCGTTTCAATCATGCGCGGGTTCAATCCTTCGAGAATGGAGATGACGCCCTCAAGCATCATGTCCTTGATCATCAGCTCCTGTTGGTGGCGGATTTTCAGCTTGCCTGCTGCTGGCAGGCAGATGAGGTTGGCGAGTCCCACGCCATAGATGGTGGCAACGAAAGCCACGGCGATCCCTTTGCCGACTTCGTCGATGTTGTCGAGATGTTGCATGACCTGGATGAGGCCGAGCACGGCACCGATGATGCCGACAGTCGGCGCGAAGCCGCCAGCAGACTCGAACACCTGCGGAATCTTCTCTTCCATGATGGACCGGTTGTCGAGCTCCAGCTGCATGATCTTGCGAACTTCAGCGGGTTCGGTGCCATCGACAGCGAGCATGAGTGCCTGCTTGAGGAAAGGGTCCTCCACCTTTCCGAGATCGGCGTCAAGGGAGACGATGCCGCTACGCCGTGCTTTGTTGGCAAACTCGACAAGCAGGTTCAAGGTCTCTTCCCCGTTTGTGCCCCTGTGCATGAAGACACTGACGACAGACTTAAGCGCGGCAAGAAAGGTGTTGAGCGGAAATTGGAGCATCACTGCACCAGCGGTCCCGCCGACGACGATCATGGCAGCCGTGGGCTGGGTGATCTGGCTGATTTTGCCGCCTTCAATCATCATGCCGGCGAGAATGCCAATGACGGCAAGGGCGATGCCACCGATGCTGGCGAGGTCCATAGGACTGATCTCCTGAGTAAAGACAGCCGAGTCTAGGGCTGTTCCGTTTGGTGGGCGCGGGTGGCTGCCCACGCGACGGCCGGGGTTTCGGCGCCCGGCCAGGCCGTTGAGAGCAGCTCGGCACGGTAAAGAAGAGTGCGTGTCAGCACCTCGGCACAGCTTTCGAGGACGACGAGCTTCTCGCCGTTGATGAGGGTGAGGGTGGTATCGGGGCTGCTCTCTGCGTGTTTGATCAGGTCGCTGTTGACCATGAGCCGGTGCCCATTGAGCCGTGTGAGTTGGATCATGTTGTGCCTCGGGCTACTTATCGGCAGATGACGCTGTGAGGTGAAATCTTTTGTCTCCGCTCATGCGCGCGGCGGAGCAGTCGATAGAGGTTTTGGGCGCAATGCACTTCAAGGCGCAGAACGAAACCCTAACGGCGGTACAGGAGCGAAACGAATATGTCTTTGGGTGTACTCAATAACATCAATGCGATCTACGCGCAGAACAACCTGAGCTCCACACAGGCAAGCCTTTCCAAGACCCTGCAACAGCTTTCTTCCGGTTCGCGCAT
>CAXTSF010000106.1:0-5364 GCA_964246865.1 uncultured Terriglobus sp. | reverse complement strand
ACTCCGGCGCGGATGATGCCGCCGGCCTTGCCGTAGCGGACGGGTTGAACGCAAATGCGACGGCGCTGACGCAGTCGGCACGCAACACAAACGACGCCATCGGCCTGCTGCAGACCGCAGACGGCGCGCTATCGCAAGTAACAAGCCTGCTGAACCGTGCCGTGACACTTGCGACACAGGCGGCGAACAACACCCTCACAACCAGCCAGGTGTCTTCTGCAAATCAGGAGTACCAGAACATACTCACGCAGATCGGCAATATTGGGTCTACAACGAACTTCAATGGTTCGGCTGTGTTCTCCGCAGCGGCGCGCAACTTCTTCGTGTCAGACGGCACAGCGTCGGGAACGTCCACGTACAATGATGCCGTTGGCGCACTTACGACCGCCAGCGTAGGAACGACCGCAGGTGGCGCGGGTGTAGACTTCACCGCTGCGGGTGTTGCAACTCTCTCGGCCGGCAGTGCGCAAGCGGTGCTGACGAAGTTGACGGATGCCATCAGTGATGTGGCCTACCAGCGCGGCACGCTCGGCGCAAACATCAATCAGCTCAGCTCGGCGCAGGCGGTCGCGCAGAGCGAGCAGGCAAATCTGACAGCGGCGTCAAACAGCATCAGCGCTACCGACTACGGTCAGGCGGCCTCCAATCTGTCGAAGTTCCAGGTTCTGAGCCAGACCGGCATCAGCGCACTGGCGCAGGCAAACAGCGTGCAGCAGCAGGTGCTCAAGCTCCTCCAGTAGGACTGAGCAGGGCGCGGAGCCTCTCGCTTCGCGCCCTTTCTGAGATTTTGCTCAGAAGAGTGACGCTGTCTTGGCAGGTGGACTGCTTGAATTTGAGTAGAGCGGAGGGGTAGGCATGGCCAATGTAGGAATCAGCTTTGGCTCCAGCACTGGCGGATCCGGCTTTGATGTCGCCACGACGGTGTCGAGCATCATGGCGGCTGAGCGCTCGCCCGAGGCAGCCTGGCAGGCCAGAACTGCCGCGCTAGGCAAGCAGGACGCCGTGTTGACCACGCTCGGCAGCAATCTGTCCTCCCTCTCCAATTCGCTCAGCGCCCTTTCTAATTTCGATGGCGTGTTTGCGGCGAAGCTTGGCGGTGTGTCGGACAGTGGTGTCCTGGCAATTACGTCCACAGCCTCCGGTGCGACAGCGGGAAGTCACACGATCACCGTGCAGCAGCTGGCCCAGACCTCATCACAGTTTTCCGCCGCCTATCCAACGGCTGCGACCTTTACAGGAACAGTGTCGGTGCAGGTCGGATCGGGAGCAGCCAAGACTGTGACACTGGACAGTGCGGGTGAGACTGTGGCGGCTATGGCGGCCACCATCAACACCGCACACCTGGGCGTGTCGGCTACGGTCGTGTCCGATCGAAATGGTGACCGGCTCTCACTGGTGAGCCAGACGGAAGGAGCCGCCGGCGAGATCTCCTTTGGCGGTTCGGCCACCAGTGCACAAGGACAAACGCTCTCGTTGACTGAGTCACGGGCCGGTAAGGATGCCCAGTACACACTTGACGGGATCGCGCTCACCAGTGCGACCAACTCGGTACCAGATGCGCTCACAGGAGTCCGCTTCCAGTTGCTGAGTGTGTCAGCGAACCCCATCACGCTTCAGGTCGGCAACGACACGGCATCGGCGGCTTCGGCGGTCTCCGATTTTGTGACAGCCTACAACACGCTTGCATCTGCGATCTCCGTGCAGGAAGGCAAGGATGCATCGGGAGCAGCGCAGCCTCTCTTTGGCAATCCCTTGATTGCAACGCTGCAAGAGCAGCTCTCGTCTGCGTTCGCGTCAGGTGGGGGAACGAGTGGGACGGATCTGTCGAAACTTGGCGTGGCCTTCAATGCGAAGGGCCAATTGACGCTGGACGCAGCTGTGCTGCAGGGAGCGTTGACGACCAACTTCCAGGCCGCAGCAGATTTCTTTCAGAGCGCCGGCAACTTCGGCCAGACCATGACAAAGGTTTTGAACGGACTGGGCAGTACGGGAAAGGGTGCCATTGCCCTCGCGAGCAAGCAGAACAGCGATGAGGAGGGCGTGATCACGAATGAGACATCCGTCCTGGAAGCGCGATTGGCGAGCTATCAGACGAACCTGACGGCCCAGCTCACAACAGCAAATCAGGTGCTGCAGAGTATTCCTGGCCGTCTGAACGAGATCAATCAGATCTTCGCGGCTATCACCGGCTACCGAAATGTAGGGAACTGAGGGCTAAACGGATGTCGACGTATGAAGAAGAGGCGCTTGCATGCGCAACGGGTGTGGAACTGGTGCTCGCGTTATACGACGGATGGCTGCGTTTCCTGCAAAGGGCGGCGGAAGCGATCGAGCAGGGCGATGTGATCGAGCGGCGCTACACGGTGAAGCGCGGGCTGGACATTGTGATGTATCTGCAGGCGCGGCTTCGTATGGACATTGGCGGTAAACCTGCCATGGCCCTTTCCGATTTCTATGCAGCCATGTTTGCGATGATGCTTGAGGCTTCGCACGCTGAGTCTGCCGAACAGATGCGTGAGGTCGTCGCGTGTGTGCGGAATGTGCGTGACGCATGGGCGGTTGTGGCCCGCGATCCCGCCGCCGGGCGGGCACCTTCGCGTGAGCCGGGCAAACTGCCCGAAGCAATCCCGCACGCGATCGTTGCCGGAGGCAGACCGGAATCGGCAAGCCAGCGCTGGAGTGCGTAGGGTGGTCAGTCCAAGTGTCCATTCCCCGGATTGGCCTGCCCGTGGCAGACCCCCTCTCCTCAGGGTGGAAGTGGAATGGATTACCGGAACATGCTCCACTTTCGACGGTTCAGGCTGCGAAAGAGCAGGGTAACGCAGGTGGCTGCGAGAAGGATCAGCAGGAGACCGTCGGCAGCCCGATGGAACAGCAGATTGCCGATGCCAAAGAGGGTGGAGTACACCACAGTAAAGCCGAGCACCCAGTGCAGGAAGGTCCAGCGTAGTGTATTGGTCGCGCGTGCTGAGAGGGGAGCAAACCTGCTCCAGCCGAGCGCGGGCGGGCGGACCAGGTCGTAGAAGCTTTGCAGCTTTACTTCCGGTTCAGCCGGTGTGAGCAGGGTGACAGAGATCCATACCAGGGTGGTGAAACCAGTGGTGAGCAGCATGAGCCAGGCAAAGGCGTGTGAGTCTTCGGTATTCAAGGGCGCAATCGGAAGGCGTGGATCCATGTCGTGAAGGGCGCGGGCAATACCAAGGCCAGCCTTCGATTGCAGGATGAGGGAGATGATGCCGGCGGAGGTCATGGCCGCGATCTCACTCCAGGCGTTGATGCGCCACCAGAACCAGCGGAGGATGAATACGAGTCCTGCGCCTGCACCGATGGCGATGAGGAACCTCCATGCGGCAGAGATGGAATCCATGTAGTAGGTGGCCACACCCGAAAGCACGGCGCAGAAGAGCGTGGCGATGCGTGAGGCCTGCACATAATGATGATCAGATTTGTGGTTGACCAGAAAACGACGATAGACATCGTTGACCAGATATGAGGCACCGACGTTCAGATGGGTGCCGATGGTAGACACGTAAGCCGCGGCAAATCCAGCCAGCATGAGCCCGCGAAGACTGGACGGAAGAAAGCGGAGCATCACCTGGATGTACGCACCTTCCCTATCGCCAGCCGCGGGCAAGAGCACAAGCGCAACGAGGGCGGTCAGGATCCAGGGCCAGGGACGGATGGCATAGTGTGCCAGGTTGAACCATAGAGTTGCGCCGAGAGCATGCTTCTCGTTCTTGGCGGAAAAGATGCGCTGCGCAATGTAGCCGCCGCCGGGCTCGGCACCCGGGTACCAGCTTGCCCACCAGTTCAGGCTCAGCAGGACAAGGAAGCTGAGGAAGAAGGTCTCGCCGGGGTGCGGAAAGAAGATAAGCGTGTGGGTCCCGCGACGTGCGTCTGATGCCTGGACCTTCGCGATAAGGGAGTCCATGCCGCCGACACCCTTGACGGCGAAATATGCGAGCAGGACGACCATGCTCATTTGAATCACGCATTGGACGACGTCTGTCCACAGAACAGCGGATAGCCCAGAGATGGCTGTATAGACGAGCGTGACTGTCAGGCAGATACAGACGGCTTGCAGCTTGGAAAAGCCGAGCGTAAGAGCAAGCACCTTTGCCATGGCGAGATTGACCCAGCCCATGATGATGGTGTTCACCGGCAGTCCGAGATAGAGCGCACGGAACCCGCGCAGGAACGCAGAGGGCTTGCCGGCGTAGCGTATCTCGGCGAACTCGATGTCGGTAAGCACCTGCGCCCGCCGCCAGAGCGGGGCGAGGAAAAAGAGGGTAAGCATGCCCGAAAGGCCGAAGGACCACCAGAGCCAGTTGCCTTGAAGGCCCTGACTGTACACGAGGCCGGTGACGACCAGGGGCGTATCCGCTCCGAAAGTCGTGGCGATCATGGACGTTCCTGCAAGCCACCACGGAACACAGCGGCCGGACAAAAAAAACTCGCTCACATTGCCGTAAGCCCGGCGCATGTACAAGAAGCCGATTCCCAGGTTGATGGCGAAATAGAGGGCAGTGATGACCCAGTCGGCGGCAGAAAGATGCATGTGACCTTGGCAGAATCGTGAAGCTTATGTCGCGTAGCGAACCGGGCAGCTTTACTACGTTCAGGGTCTGATCGGAACAGTCGTTTTGAATCTATTGCTTACAGGACTGATTTAGGAAACCTGTGACCATAAAGCCGCGTCTACAGGGTTGTAGACCAAGATAGCTCAGGCTGTCGTTTCCTGACCGAAACTGCCGCCTCCCCCCTGATGCAGACAGAGCAGCCTTCACGGTCCCCCGTCCGTGGTGTGAGGTTTCAAGATGAGCAAGATGTTAAGTTCCTGGAAAGAGATTGCCCAATTCTTTGGCAAGGGCGTCCGTACCGTGCAGCGTTGGGAGAAGACGTTGGCACTGCCGATCCATCGGCCCCCCGGAGCGCCGAGCAACGTTGTACTGGCGCGCACGAGCGATCTGGAGGAGTGGATGCACCAGGGACCCGCGGCACGAGCCATCGCCGCTGAGCCTTCGGTCGTGGAGAACAGCCACGATCTGATGGCCGCGGTGAACAGGTTGGAGGGAGAGATTCGCGAGTTACAGGCTGCCCTTGGGGCGGAACCGGGATTACCGGCTGGCCCGCAAGAGACCTCAGGCGCGCCCTTCGAGCGTGTGCGAAAGGCCGCGGAAACGATCCACACCCTCCGGTCTGTCGATCAAGAGCACCCAAGCACGCCGCAGATGTTTGTGCAGCGCCTTGCCTGGCCTGCGATCCTTCTGAATGCCCAGCAACAGCCACTGCAGACCAATCTTCCACTCTCTTCTTTATTGAAAGGCGAGCCGACGGTGGAGGGTGTTGCCTCGCTGCTGGATG
>CAXTSF010000105.1:1543-11031 GCA_964246865.1 uncultured Terriglobus sp. | reverse complement strand
ATGGAAGCGTGCTGCACCATGCTGGCCGTGTTCGAGGTGCTTAGCGACTGGAGCTTGCTCATGGCGGCAATGACGGGTTTGGGGCCAAGCGCGAAGCCGGCTCGCCAGCCGGTCATGGCGTATGTCTTTGAGAGCGATCCCAGCACGACGATGTGGGACTTGCACTCGGTGAAGGACGCGCCGGAGATCGAGGTTCCGGTGAAGTTCAGGTAGACATAGCACTCATCCAGCAGCAGAAAGATGCCACGGGCGTGCGCAAGCCGGACGATCGCCTCCAGATCCGCCGGGCTGACCACAGCGCCGGAGGGATTTGACGGCGTGTTCAGGATGATGACCCTGGTCCGCGGCGTAATCGCGCGCTCGATCATGGCCGCGGTGATGCGGAAGTTCTCCGCCTCCTCCGCGTGGACAAAGACAGGAACACCCCCGGCGTACTGAATGATGTCTTTGAAGGAGACCCAGTAGGGCACGGGCAGGATAACTTCATCGCCGTGATCGACAAGGACCTCGAGAGCGTTGAAGAGGGCCAGCTTGCCACCCGTGGTGAAGACGCATTCGTCCGGCGTGTAGTCCGTGCTGAAGTCATCGCGGTGCCGCTGGACGACGGCTTTGCGGATCTCCGGGATGCCGGCGACGGCGGTGTAGCGGGTGTAGTTATTTTCAATGGCGCGGATCGCTGCCTGCTTGATGTGATCGGGCGTGGCGAAGTGCGGCTCACCTGCACCGAAGTCAGCAAGATCGACGCCCGTAGACTTGAGGCGCAGAGCCTCGGCGGTGATCGCCATCGTCGCTGAGACCTCGATGCGTCCGATGCGCGCCGAAAGCGGAGAGTGCACGGAAGGAGCCGGTGCCAGGGTTGCCATGCCTTTAGTGTGGCAGATTCGGCAGGAGAAGAGAATCCTGTAGGAGAAGAGCGAATCTTCCGGCTCGGCTAAACCATGGATTGTTCATGTACAAAGCGAGCTTCGATCAGGCGATCAAGCCATTCAGTCAACAAGGTACGTTCAGCTTCGGTGAAGACATCCATTTCCAACGGACGTGCCTCTCCAAAGCCGGTGACGAGAGCATGCAAGGTGACAGCTGCCGAAGCAACGGCCGGAGCAGGCAGGATGGTTTGATCCGTGATAATGGTTGCCAATGCCGCATCGCATGCTGTATCCGGCAAGGACAGGTCGCGCTGGTCACTTGCCATGCCGAGCAGAGTCATGATGACGCCGCAGGCAGCTGCATGAAAGAGATGCGCAGCTCGTTCCTCGGTGACACGCAGCCGTCCAGCGGCCGCTACACACCGCATATGCTCTAGCAGCATGCGGTGGGCTCGCTGGGCGGCCAGGCTCTGCTTCCCGGAGCGGGGGTCGGCATACATCAGCAGATAGAGCTCAGGGTGGGTCAGTCCGAACCGGACGTGCAGCCTCCAGCCCGCGCGAAGGGCCTCCACGGGATCCTTCGCACTGGCCGCTGGCCGTTTTTTTGCCATGTACAGATTGAATCCATACTCTGCAACTGCGTTCAGCAGGCCCGCTTTGTCGCTAAAGAGCCGATAAAGCACTGGCGGCTGTACGCGCGCAGCTTCGGCCACCGCGCGTGTGGTGAGCGCGTCGCGTCCGCCTTCTGCAAGCAGAGTCATTGCCGTTTTGAGGATGCGCTCGCGATGGCCGGGTAAGGCAGCGGCTGTTGGGCCGCCCTCTTTACCCTCCGCAGGAGCGGGTCGCGCAACTTTCTTGCTCACGCATGCGATTCTACTTGTTGCTTCCAGCGATAACTATTTTATGATTTCAATGGAAACATGCAACACGTTCTAGTGAAAGTGCGATGGAGAGAAGCATGATCGTCGTAACAGGTGCGACCGGACAGTTGGGCCGGCAAATCGTGGAAGGTCTCTCGAAGAAGCTTTCCTGCGCTCAGATCGGCGTTAGCGTCCGTGACCCGGAGCGGGCGGAAGATTTTCGGCAGATGGGTATTCGTGTGTGCAAGGGTGACTTTGCCGATCCGGCAAGCTTGACGGAGGCCTTCGACGGGGCTGAACAGGTGCTGATTATCTCTGTAAACAGGTTCGGACAAGAGGCTGTCCGGCAACATGGCAATGCCATCCAGGCGACCAAGGACGCCGGCGCGAAACGCATACTCTACACCAGCCATCAGGGAGCAAATGCGTCGTCCGCCTTTGTACCCTGCCGGGATCACGCATCGACGGAAGCGCTGCTCAAATCGTCAGATGTCCCGTATGTCTCGCTACGCAACGGCTTCTATGCGGAATCGGCACTGCTTCAATTGGGCGGCGTCAAGCAGACGGAGGTAATCTCCCTGCCCGAAGATGGACCGGTATCCTGGACCGCGCGTGCCGACCTCGCGCAAGCGGCCGTTGCGGCGCTTACCCAAGCTAGCCTGTTCGACGGGATTTCTGCACCACTGACCGGCTCGCGCGCATGGGATCTTGCCGGCATCGCAAATCTTGCCTCGGACATCCTCGGCTGCAAGATCGTAAGGACAACGGTTAGCGATGAAGAGCACCGG
The DNA here is from genome assembly GCA_964246865.1 of uncultured Terriglobus sp. GTDB lineage: Bacteria > Acidobacteriota > Terriglobia > Terriglobales > Acidobacteriaceae > Terriglobus. The sequence continues at coordinate 8,517 of CAXTSF010000105.1, read as the reverse complement.
GCGGCCCTGATAGCGCACGGTCTTCCAGAGATCATGGCCGATGGGATCGGGAGCCTTTACAAAGCAGCCCGCGCAGGCGAATTTGCAGTTGTCGATCCGGCCCTGGAGCATTTGCTGGGCCGCCACCCGACACCCCTGGAGAAAGTTTTAGAGGACTTTCTATCAGAACCCGCAACCAGGTCCTGGTGAGAACACACGGGGGGAGTGCGTATGGCCTCTCCACTTAGCTGTCTCGCCTCTTGCTCCGTGACTGGCCAATGGCCGATGGGAGCTTCCTGCCACTGTGCCTGTTCACAGAATGCGTCTGTGTGAGGTCCTTACAATCTCAGGCGCTGGCGCCGGTTTCGCTTTCGCCCGGCTCGTCCAGGCTACTCTGGGTGCTCTTGGCACGCAGCCGGTCCATCACGATGCCGGGCACCAGTGCGGATACATCTCCGCCGAGCCGGTAGACGCCCTTGATCAGGCGTGAAGACACGTAGGTGTACTTCTCGGCGGGCATCATGAACACCGTTTCCAGTGAGGCGTCGAGCTTGCGATTCATCATCGCCATTTGGAACTCGTACTCGTAGTCGGAGATGGCGCGGATGCCGCGCAGAACAGCGTTCGCCCCCTCTTGCCGGGCAAAGTCGACCAGGAGGCCGTCGAAGGTCATCACGGAGACGTTGCCGAAGTCGCGCGTTGCCTCGGAGAGCATCTCTACCCGCTCCGCCGTGGTAAAGAGCGGCGCGCCTTTGCTTGCGTTGCGGAGGACGGCAACAACGAGGTGATCAAAGATCCGGGCGCCCCGGCTGACCAGGTCAAGATGGCCGTTTGTGGGCGGATCGAAGGTACCGGGGTAGATGGCTTTGGTGGACGGCATGTGGAGGAAGGATACTCCGCACCGGGATTTCAGCGAGAGTGCCAGCTTCCCCGCAGAGCTGTGAGAGCACTCTGAAGTCTGCTCAGGATCGCGGTTTTAAAGCTGCACAGAGCTGTAGACTTCCGCGGAGCACACGCGTCTGTTGTGTGCAGGAAGATGGATGACGTTCTACATGACGTGCGGGGTTCTCTGCTGCTAGCGGCGGATCACCAGCCTGCAGCACTGGAGGACGTGGATGCCTTGTATACGTCCCACGGGCCGCGGCTCTTTCGCTTCTTCCTCTTCGCGCTCCGCGACCGGGATGCCGCGTCGTCGCTGATGCAGGACACCTTCCTGAAAGCCTGGCGGACGCGCGCAAGTTTCCGCGGGGAGTGCGCACCAGCGACCTGGCTGATGCGGATCGCTGTGAACCTGCTGCGCGACTACACGCGGCCGGGTGCGTTTGCCTTCTGGCGGCGAGCCTCGGCGAAGTCCGTGGACGCCCATGCGTTGGCGGATTCGCTGCCACATCCGGCAGGCTCCGCGGAACGCGCCCTGCTGGCGCGGGAACAGGTGGAGATTCTCTGGCGTGCGGTCGAAGCCTTGCCGGAACGGCAGCGCGCCGTCTTTCTGCTGCGCTACGTGGAGGAGATGGAGTTGAGCGAGATCGTTATCGCAACGGGCTTGACGTTGCCGACGGTAAAAACACATCTGTATCGCGCTCTGGAAAAAGTACGGCAACAGGTGAAGAAAGGAGGAGAAGCATGAAGAAAGAGCTATCAAGCGAGCGCCTGGATGCGTTGCTGCACGCCGGTGAAGCGGCCGGTAACGAGGAAGGGGCCGGCGAGCTCGAGCCTCTGCGGACAGCGCTGGCCGATCTGCGAGGGGCTGCTTCCGCGTACGCTGCAGCGGAGTGGCAGCGACAGGGTTCCCCTCCGGCGAAGCCGCGCCGGGTGAGATCTTCCGTCATAAGCGCTTTCGCAACGGCTGCCATCGTGATTGTGGCCTGTGCTTCGGCCTGGCATGCCCGGCCCCTTGTACCGGCCGCCCTGCCTGTGAGCCTGCAGCAGCAGACAATGCCGGATGACGTTTTGCTGAACAGCATCGGCAATGACCTGGCAGCTACTGTGCCGGAAGCGATGAGACCACTCGCCGCTCACAGTTTCGGAGAGACCGGCCCAACCCGTGTGACACGAAAGGATTGAATCATGAACCGCATCGTTTCTCTCTTTTGCTCTTGCGTGATAGCGATGCCGGTGCTGTTACCGGCACAGAACGGTGCCCGGCCCGCAGCACCGAAGATTGCGGATCTCTCGAACGACGTGCAAGCATCTGTCGACCATGCCATGAGGTCGATGGACCTCGCGGGCTTCCGCGATTTTGATTTCCAGGGGATGGACTTCCCCGGCTTTGAAGGGGTGCAAGGGCCCCTCTTCGCAGACCTGAAGCTGCCTCACGGAACGTGGTGGCGCGATGCGGATCTGATAAAGCGGATCGGCCTGAGCAGCGACCAGCAGAAGCGCATCGAGGATCTCTTTCTGCAGAACAAGATTCAGCTGATCCACCTTCACGCGAGCCTGCAGGAGGAGGAACTGCTTCTACAGCCGGTTCTGGATGGCAATCCGCCGGATCAGACAAAAGCGCTGACACAGATCAGCAAGATTGCCGACACGCGTGCAGACCTGGAGAAGGCGAATGCCAGGATGCTGCTCGGCATTCGCGGCGTGCTGACGGGCGATCAATGGACCCGGCTGCAGGCTGAGCGTGCAGAGCGGCGGGAACGATCCATGCGGGACATGCGGGAGATGGTGAAGCGACTCCAGGGTGGCAAGGAGCCGGGCATCTCACGAGGGCGTCATGCTCCGCCGATACCGGCAACGCCGCCACAGTAGTTCACGCTCCAGGACGAATCGACGGAGTGCCGGTATGCAGTAGTGCGCTTGCCTTACACGCCGACACGGATGCTCCACTTTGCCATCGGTGACCATCAGAAGGCCATATCTCTCGGCAGAGAAACTATCGCCTTGGCCGGACGGCTTCCTGGGCGCGGACCTCACCATCCGCGGGAGCGTCCGGGACGGGTGCGCTGGTGGTTGCGCCGATCTTCAGCTTCGCGCGCAACTCCTGGTTCATGCGCTCAAAGATGTCGGGATTGCTCTTGAGAAAGTTACGCACATTTTCGCGGCCCTGACCGATGCGCTCGCCCGCGTAGGAGTACCAGGCACCGCTCTTCTCGACAATGTTAGCGAGCACGGCCTGATCGAGCACGTCACCCTCTTTCGAGATGCCCTCACCGTAAAGGATGTCGAACTCGGCCTCGCGGAAGGGGGCGGCAACCTTGTTCTTGACAACCTTGATCTTCGTGCGTGAACCGACGACGACCTCGCCCTCCTTGACCGCGCCGATACGGCGGATGTCAATCCGGACAGAGGAATAGAACTTGAGCGCGCGACCGCCGGTGGTGGTCTCCGGGTTGCCGAACATCACGCCGATCTTCTCCCGGATCTGGTTGATGAAGACGAGGCAGGTGCGCGACTTGGATACGGTCCCGGTGAGTTTGCGCAGGGCCTGTGACATCAGGCGCGCCTGCAGACCGACGTGAGAGTCGCCCATTTCGCCGTCGAGTTCCGCCTTGGGTACGAGCGCCGCGACCGAATCGACAACAAGGATATCGATAGCGCCGGAACGGACAAGGGCTTCCGTGATTTCAAGCGCCTGCTCGCCGTAGTCGGGCTGCGAGATGAGCAGATTGTCCGTATCGACGCCGAGTTTGCGGGCGTAGACGGGGTCGAGCGCATGCTCGGCATCGACAAAAGCGGCGAGACCGCCGGCCTTTTGCGCTTCCGCAATAATTTGGAGCGTAATCGTTGTTTTTCCGGAGGACTCCGGGCCGTAAATCTCGACGACGCGCCCACGGGGCACACCACCGACGCCAAGTGCAGCGTCGAAGGAGATGGATCCAGAGGAGATGACCGAGATGGGCACGATCGCATCCTTCGCACCGAGCCGCATGATGGATCCCTTGCCAAACTGCTTTTCAATGCCTGCAAGGGCGAGTTCTACGGCTCTGCTACGGTCGTCTGCCAAGGGTCATCTCCGTGTCGTCTTTCAGCTACAAGCGTAGCATTGAATTGCCTACGGAAGCAAAGAAAAGGCGAAGAGGTGCCGTGGAAAACACGTCCCATTTCTGCAACTTCTGTGGGCTTTCCCGAGCAGCCTGTAGGCTGTCTCAGCGCTGCAGCAGGTCCACAGGCTCGTGCGGGTCGCGGATGCGCACATGCCTGGTCAGGTATGGGTGGTGTTTGCTCAGCGCGCGGTAGATCTGCCAGGCAACGTTGCGATAGCTCCAGTGGCCGGCAGGCGTGGACCGGAGCTCGGCGATGTAAAGCGCCTCCGCAAAATCCATGGTGAAGAGCGACCGGCAGCGTGTGGCAAGGGGAAGCACGTAATCCGCGGAAGGAGGAGGAACGACGGCCCGCAGTCGCTCTGGCGGCGGGGCGGAGGAGCGCTCTTCCCTGTCCGGCAACGGCTTGCCCCACTGCAGGTTCAGCGTACCGTCCGGGTTGAAATGCGGCACGGGCACGGCAGCGGCCGAGTAGGCGCCAAGTTTCGCCTCTGAACCAGTCATCCCTCGCCGTGCCGGCAAACGGGAGAGCGTGCGCCCTTCGGAGGCGTTCCACTCAGGTTCGGGAGGACAGCCTGAGAGCGTTGCATGCGCAGCGAAGGCTCGCTGCACGGCAGCCGTGTAGGCCGCTTCAGCGGGCGAACCTGTCAGGTGAGGCTGCCCTGGGAAGTTTGGCACCTCATACCCGTGAGCGGCAGTATAGGGCTGCAGCAGCTGTGTACAGCGGCGGTGCCGGTGCATGTCACGGAAGCCGCCAATATCCATCAGGATGTCAAAGCGAAAGCCCTGGGCCGCGGCGAAGGAACGGAGCAGTTCATCGTGCCGTCCGCGATGCTGCGTGCCGAGCTCGATGAGCTCCTGGATCTGCCTCTCGCCCAGGGTGGCCACGGCCTCACGGATCTGGCGATAGCCGAAGTGGGTGTGCGGGTACAGCAGCGACGTGGCGATATCGATTTCGAGGTGGAACCACTCGCCGGGCAGGTGCTCAATGAGGTCGACGTTGGGAGAGTCGGCCGGCATGTGGGCGACGGAGGCCTTTCCCATGAGCTGGCGCGCGGCATCGGCGAGGGCATCGCGGCTCTGCCGGACATACTCACTGGGTGCCGTGTATTTGACCAGTGTGGGGCTGGTGCGAACCTCGCGAAGCAGGTGTTCGCCAGCGCGCCCGGCGAGCACCGGATCGAGGGCACGCAGTTCCTCAACCAATGTAGAGGCGGAGCTGTGCTGCGCGTTCCAGGCAGGCCCGGCCGCGGCGGTGCGCAGCTTTTCGCCGAGCTCGCGTACCTCAGCGTAGTCGCTGCCGAGCAGACGGGAGATCTGTCCTTCAAGCGTGCGCGCATTGGTGATCTGGCCGAGTGACGTGTTCGTGGCAAGCGGCAGGAGATACCGCGCCATATCAAAGGCGCGGGCGCGCAGCGTACGGATATAGGCAGCGCGGTCCATGGTGGACGGCTGCGGCGTGTGTGCCTCCAGCTCATCGAGCATGGCGGCGCTGACGCTCTCATAAGCCGCGAAAAGACCGGTTGCTGTCGCCGTGAACAGCTCCCTGTGCTCAGGCGTGGCGAAAGGGGGCGTGTAGAAGCCCGACTTGCGGAAGTCCTGGTAGCGGGTGGAACGCTCCTGGCCGTCCCACCGGGGTTCGTCGACAAGGGCGATAGCGGCCAGCAGCGACAGCCGCTCCACGGCGAAGGCCACATGGGCAAGATCGGCGATGGAGCGATGGCCGTACTGAAAATAGAAGGTGTTGAGGAACTGCTCGGCGCGCTGCGCGGATATCTCCGCAATGGATTCGCGGAGGGTCAGGGATGAGCGCGAGTACTTTGCCATCGCATAGGCCAGCACCTCGGGGTCGGCACCGTGGACGGCGTACACTTCGGTGCTGCTGGGGGAGGACGGCGGCGCGTCGGACATCGTGCCTGCAGGATAACGCGCCCGCGCACTCCGGCGGCGAGGAAGCAGGAAGCGTGTGGGATGAACATCGGCGTGGGAGAGCGTGACGGGACCAACACCGCGCCGTCACCACAGCACAAGCCGGGCCGACAGTGCATCCAAAAAGCCGTGACAGTCGAGACGATGCAACGAACGAATGCGCCGGATACAGAGGAGACAGACCGGTGGTGGCTATTGCGCCAGCGGTGGTCCCAGCTGCTGTTCGCTCACTGGCCCATACCGGCCAAAGAGATCCAGGCCAGGCTGCCCTCAGGATTGCGCGTAGACACCTTTGAGGGCTGGGGCTGGTTGGGTGTAGTTCCATTCCTGATGGACCAGGTTGGCGTCCATCTGTTCGGCGATCTGACAATCGGCATACCGGGAGCAACGGCTTTCCCGGAGCTGAACCTGCGCACGTATGTCATCGGCCCCGATGGAAAGCCGGGCGTCTACTTTTTCTCGCTTGAGGCGGGTTCCCTGCTCGGCGTGGCAGGCGCTCGGGTGGGCTTCGGTCTGCCTTACTACTGGGCGCGCATGTCTGCCGAGGAGCGCGGGGACACGATGATCTACCGGTCGCGGCGGCTGCTTGGTGGCAATGTGCGCTTCGCCGGGGAGTATGCCTCGCGCGGCGTGCCGAGTGCGGCCGACGACCTGCGGCGATTTTTGACGGAGCGCTACGCGCTCTATGTGCGATGGCTGGGCGCGGTGCGTTCGGCGCGCATTCAGCACGCGCCCTGGCAGTTTGAGGAGGCAGATGCGGAGTTCTCCCGTAACGACCTGCCAGGCTACTTCGGATTCACCTTGCCGGACCGGAGGCCCGTGCTGCACTATGCACCCGAGACGCTGATCCGGGCGTGGCGCGTGAAGAAGGTGACGGGGCCCGCGGCGGTGCGCTAGCCGGGCGTCCATAGCGCGAGATCGCGGTCTTCCCGGCGAAAGCAAATACACTAGGGCAATCCCCTCACGCGGAGTCGTACCGATGCGTTTTATTGCTTCCTTTGTATCTTCCCTGCTGCTTTCCGCCACGGCGCTCGCGCAAAGTCCGCTAGTATTGCCGCCCGAGGCACAGGCTGAAGCCAGGAG
>CAXTSF010000105.1:0-1533 GCA_964246865.1 uncultured Terriglobus sp. | reverse complement strand
AAGCAAATAGACTATCGCCATACCCTCACGCGGAGTTGTATCGATGCGTTTTGTTGCTTCCTTTGTATCTTCCCTGCTGCTGCTCTCCGCCGCGGCGCTCGCTCAAAGTTCGCTGGTATTGCCGCCCGAGGCACAGGCTGAAGCCAGGAACATCGACGCCGAGAAGATTCGTGCGCACGTGAAATATCTGGCGAGCGACAAGCTGGAGGGACGCGGACCCGGGCAGCCGGGTGGCGAGCTTGCGGGCAAGTACCTTGCGACTGAGTTGAAGCGTTATGGCCTGGAGCCGGGAGCGGCAGATGGAAGCTACCTGCAGCCGGTGCCGCTGGTCGGGATACAGACGATCGCCGCGCAGACGACGTTCTCGCTAGTACCGAAATCAGGCGCAGCGATGCAGCTGCGCTTTGCGGACGATTTCACGGTGACCAATCAACAGCACACTGCGGGCACAGACATCGACGCGCCCATCGTCTTCGCCGGCCACGGTATTGTTGCGCCGGAGTTCGGCTGGAATGATTATGCGGGCGTGGATATGCACGGCAAGGTGGCCTTGATCGTGGTGAATGAGCCACCGTCAAGCGATCCCAAGTTTTTCAACGGTGAGGCGCTGACCTACTACGGCCGGTGGATCTACAAGTTCGAGGAGGCCGCGCGGCAGGGGGCCATCGGTGCGCTGATTATCCACCGGACAGACCTGGCGAGCTACGGCTGGGAGGTGGTGCGGAACTCGAACAGCGGCGAACGGTCGCAGTTGCGCGATGACGCCCGGCCCAAGCTGAAGGCGGCAAGCTGGATCACGCAGAAGACGGCGGATGCACTGCTCCACTCTGCCAACATGACGGCCGATCAGGCAATCGAAGCGAGCAATCGACGCGGCTTCAAAGCAGTGGAGCTCCCGGTGCGGCTGCGGGCGCATGTGGCCAGCACCATTCGCAACTACGATTCGGCAAACGTGATCGCGAAGCTGAGCGGAACTGCCCCCGGTGGCGCGCTGATGTACACGGCGCACTACGACCACTTCGGTATCGACCGCAAGTTGAAGGGCGATCCGATTTACCACGGAGCCGCGGACAACGCGACCGGTTGCGGCATCCTGCTGGAGCTGGCGCGTGCCTTCGCGGAGAAGAAAGCAAAGCCGCTGCACACCGTTTATTTCGTCTCCGTGACGGCGGAGGAACAAGGCCTGCTCGGCTCGGAGTATCTGGGGCTGCACCCGCCGGTGCCGGCGCGCGACATCGCGCTTGACCTGAACTACGACGACATCATGCCCATCGGCGAGGTCAAGAGTACAAGCGTTGCGGGTGCGGAGCGCACGACGGTGTATCCGCTGCTGCAGCAGTTGGCCGGGAAGGATGGGCTGTCCATTGAGCCGGACCCAGCTCCGACCGCGGGACATTACTACCGGTCGGACCACTTCAGCATGGCACGCGTGGGCATTCCGGCATTTTCCATCGGCTCTGGCACGCTTTATGAGGGGCACGACCGCGCCTGGGGCAAGCAGCAGGAGGAGATCTACGTAGCCGAGCGCTACCA
>CAXTSF010000104.1:0-11039 GCA_964246865.1 uncultured Terriglobus sp. | reverse complement strand
CTTGATGGTAGAGCAGTTTCCCCGATGCTGTGGGGGGCGACCAGCCGAGAAGGCATTCTGAGGAGGGTGTCAGCAGCTGGGGGTCGCCGTGGGTGCGTTCGAGTGCGGGTCTGTTCCCCCGCGTGTGGGGTTGTCGAGAGTGGTTACCTCCTAGTGCATTCCGGTAAATGGATCGAACGCAAGATGCAGGCGCGCATGCCACACAGGTTGTTGATTACAAAAGTCCTAAGACTCTCGGCCGAGATAGAACGGATGTGCGAGAGAGGCGAAGCCAAAGCGAATGTCTCGGGTGTTGCACCAGTATGTTTTGGTAACTAGTACGTGACAGGCGACTTGCGGAGAGAAGCAATTTCAACTGGCGCGGTTGCATTGACACCCTTTTAGCCGGCGGCTAGAGTCGCTCCACTTCAACCAGAGACCGGGGTGACCCGGAAGGGGGACTGTGGAAGACGTTGGTGCTAGAGAGTCCAAAACTCCGAAAAGACCAGCGCGCGGCCACACAACAAAAAGGGCAAGAAACCGGGCGAGAACAGGGCCGCGAGAGTCCTGGCCGCGGGAGATGCCATAGAACCGGCAGTCCGAAGTGCAAAGCGAAGGTGACCGATGCGCATGCGCGCGGAGAGAGGCATTCCAGCTTGCAGGAAGGATGAGACGGCGAGGTGAAAGCAGCAATGAAGTACTTATGCAGGGATTTGAAGATCTGTGAGGGTTGTGGGGGCCTGTGGGTTCGCGATGCTTGTGCAGAAGCGAGCGCGGTGTACTGCCGGCACTGCCGTCCATTGATGGCCGATCTGCCACCAAGAAGGAAGCTGCGCCCGGGACGGCCCTGCCGGCCGGTATCGCAGGAGGAGGCAGTTGAAACTGCTGTTGTGCGTGACGTCGTTTCCCAGGAAGAAGGAGATTGCCGATGAAGATTTTGATGATGCCGGTGCGTCGTGAGCCAGTACAGGGAAGTGTTCCGCAGATCTGGGCGACCAATGGAAGCCTAGCCAGCGCGATTCAGGCGCAGACAGAGAAGGCCGAGCCCAAGAAGCCGAAGGTGAGTGTGCTGTTGACGCCAGAGGTCGCGTTCTATCGAAAGTACACCGAGGGCATACTGCGACGTTACGCGACGTTGCGCATGGAGAGCGGGCGTGTGCCGTCGATGCTGGGGAAGACGATGTTCCGGGGCAAAGCCTCGAGCTACCGGGTGCGCGGGTTCGACGATGTGGTGATCTTTGTGCACGATGTGGAGAAGTGCGTACGGCTGCTGTCCGATGAACAGCAACGGCTGATTTACCGGGTGGCGGTGCAGGAGTACACCTTTGGGGAGGCGGCACAGATGATGCGGATTAGCCTGCGATCAGCAAAACGCTGGTACACGGAGGCGGTGGACGAGTTGACGGGGATTTTTCTTCAGCGAAAGCTGCTGGAGCGTATTCATGAGGAGATACGCCCAAAGACGTGTCAAGAGGGGAGCGGCTCATCGATGCTCGTAAGTTATACACCGGAATAGAGATAGAAGCTCCTGGAAGTTGGCACTCTATTTCCGGGCAGCTTGGTATTCTGAATAGGCAAGAAGAGAGACGGATACCTGCTCGCGTGACGGCAAGGTGTCTCGCAGCACGGCAAGCAGGACCACACGGGAAGCGCCAAGGCGCTTCCCGTGTGGCGTTTGGTGGGGAAGGCGATGGCGGGAGCGAAGAGGACGACGGCGAAACGGGATGGAGCAGAACGGTCGGGAACGAAACGGACGGGCGGCAGAAAGAAGCCGTTAGCGGATGAGGTGGAGAGCGATGCGGCGTTGCCTGTAGCGACATTGCCGGCTCCGGCTGCGGAGGCGTGTGCCGAATTTATGCGGAGGCGTGTGGCAGAGGAGTTGCCTGCTATTTGTGAGTCGCTGCTGAAAAAGGCGCGAGATGGTGATGCGACGGTGCTGAAGACACTTTGGCAACTGGCGGGGCTGGCAAAGGTGGCCGAAGAGGCAAGCAACACGGTGGGAGACGCGGGAGGGCGCGGCGAGGTGTACGCGCGGGAGACGTTGAGACGGCTGCGATGCACGGGCTCCGGCGGTTCGGCTGCGAGTGAGCCGGGAGAAGACTAGAGATACAGGGCAGAGACCTTTGCGTGTCGCGGGAGGCGGGGGATTTCTTGATCGGAGGAGAGGGAATGCGCTTAGGAGCAAGGCGGCCAAGAGTGGCCAAGCGGATGCCGTGGCCAATGTGGGTACTGGCACCGCTGATGTTCTGGGCCGGCGTGCTGACGGCGCAACCGGCGACGACGACGATTGCGGATACGGTGTACCTGGCGAACGGCGCTCCGGCGGGCGGAACGGTACTGGTGAGCTGGGCGGCATTCACGACTGGGGCGGGACAGAGCGTGCCGAAGGGCTCCATTTCTGTGGTGCTTGGGAGTGGCGGAACGCTGCGCGTGTCACTGGCTCCGAACTCGGGAGCAACGCCGATGGGCTCGTACTACACGGCGGTGTATCACCTGAGCGACGGGAGTACAAGCCAGGAGTACTGGGCGGTGCCGGCGAGCGCGGCGGTGCAGACGCTGAGCGCCATCCGGACCTCGGTATTGCCGGCGAGTGTGGCTGTGCAGACGGTGTCGAAGCAGTATGTGGACCAGGCAATCAGCAATGCCGCGCTGGGTGTACAGCCGGGCAGCGGCGCGCCCTCCGGTACGACGGCGTACGTGCAACGCACGGGCGACACGATGACAGGAGCCCTGGTGCTGCCGGGCGATCCTGTGTCAAACCTGCAGGCGGCAACCAAGAGCTATGTGGACGCGAGTGCGGCGGCGGTGCAAAGCGGGCTGCAGCAAAAAGTGTCTCTGCTGCCAGCAGGAACGCAGACAGTTGTGCAGCCGGCCGGAACGCAGATGCAGACGAACAGCCTGAACGGGGCGCTGTATGCGAGCGGATTTCTATCACAGACAGGCAACGACGGCATTGCGCGAGCGGCAGGAACGGCGGATTGTGCCAGCGGTTGCGAGTTGCAGGTGGAGCGGACGTATCCGGGCCGGGACAGGACGGGGGTGCTGCCGGCGCAGACGCATGTGCAGGATCATCGAGGTGGATCGCTGGGAGACGTGTATTTCAATCCGCACAGCCCATTCGACGGGAACGATGACGCGCACCGGATGACTGTGACAAGCACGCAGAACGCCGCGGAGTTGGCGAGGACCTATGGCCGGGGCACATCGGACTCGCATGGCTTGCGCATCCTGCATAACGGGTTGGCGGGTGGGAATAATATTTTTCCGGAAAACATCACGGCGAGTGTTCCCTATTTCAAGAGCACGTACTCGGCGCTGGCACTCGAAGGCACATATGCGGCTGAGGGCCAGCATGTGCTGGACAACCAGGTTTCGCACTGCTACGGAGTGGGCGATTGCCTGATAGGAGCGCGCTTCCTGTACGGGAGTGGCGGCTTCCGCGACAACGCGGACGAGGGTACGCACCCGTACGACCTCCTGGTGAGCGAGGACCCGAATGTGTTCCAGGGGACGTGCGCGACGGGCTGCACGACAGGCTCGACGCAGCTGACGGTGAGCGCCACGACCGCGGCAGGAACGCAGGGCGAGGGCCGGTACCTGATCAACAAGGCTCCGGGTAAGGTGATCCAAGCGGGAACGTTGGTGGGCGGAGTGCGCGGAGCGTTTCCGCACGCGACGGCGACGTTTACCGGAACGAGTTTTGCCGTGAGTACCTTCTTTTCGGTGGTGAATGCGATACCGCCGCAGAGCAACAACATGGCACCGGGGACGGTGACGGTGGCGATTCGAACGACGGGTGCCACAAGCGGGTTTCAGACAAATACGGTGTCTGCCCCGGCCGTGAACGGCGTGGCATGCGTGGCAGACGCACTCGCCGGGGGTAGCCAGGGCGCGGATAACTATGAGACGGCCCTATATCAGGTGATCGACGGTACGCATATACAGCTGGTGCTGAACAAGCCGCATGCAGCGGGTGCCACGGTGGCGATGGGCGGCCTGTGCGGATATGGCCTAGAGCAGAGTGTGGACACCACAAGAGGGATGCGGCAGGTATTTCCGGTGGTCGGTTCGATCTCGGCGACGTCGCTGTATTACTCGGGCGGGCCATCGGCGGTGGTCGGAGGGAACTACTCGACGAGCGGGTACTTCCAGGGAAGTTTTGCCATCAGCAGTGCCGTGCGAAGCGGCGGAACGGTGGCGGTGACGACGGCGGGAGCGCTGCCGGTTGACCTGAACGGATTGACGCTTACGGTCAGCGGTGTGGCGGACAGCAGCTACAACGGAAGCTTTGCCGTTACCACGACGGGGCCGAACCAGTTCACGTATGCGCAGGCGGGCGCGGACAGCAGCAGCAATGGTGGGACGGTCGCGATGGTGACCGGGGCATATGCCCTGTACCCAATCGCAGAGGTGTTGAGCGTGTACAACGCGAGCACCGAGGCCGTGGATGGGACGATGACACTCTCACCCAATACGGTGGCGTGGGCGACGGGTGATTCGCTGGAGCAGCCGCACTACTTTCAAGAGCGAGTGTCGGCAGACACGGAGTACGTGACGCAGTTCACGCCGAGGTCGACACTGGTGCAGTCCGCTGGTGTGGAGTACGGGGGCGTGAATGGGCCTGGGTTGCGCGGCTGGGTGATCGCAAATGCTTCGCCGCCATCGCTGTATTTCGGCAATGGTGGAACGCACGTGGCGCCGGATGCTGGTTTGCAGGTGAACGGGATCTGGAGCAACTCGGTACAGGTGCAGGCGGGCGAGCAGAACGCCTTTGTGGTGGGTTGCAACTCACATGGGTGCGGGCGGTGGAACTCGCCGTACAACCTGTTTGCACTGCAGAGTGGCGCGGGCAATGGTGCGCAGGACACGGTGAACTATGCGCCAAATACGTCAACGCTGCTGTTCAATCTGCGAGGTGCGCAGTATGGGATGTCGCCGGCGGCACTGACGGCGCCGACGGTGAATGCAACGACGCTGAACGTGGGAACGATCAACGCGCAGAATATCAATGTTGCGGGCGGGGGAAGCGGGTCCGGCGGGGGAAGTTGCGCGACTACGGTGGCCTTCAGTGCGGCCCCGGCGTTTGCAGTTGGCTGTGCGAACGCAACCTTTCACATGGCGATGGCGGGCAATGTGACGTCAGAGAGCTTCAGCGGTTTGCAGGCGGGGCAGAGAATTACGCTGATTTTCCAGACAGGTTCGACGGGCGGGTACACCGTGGCGTGGAGCGCGGCAGTGCACGGTGGCTTTGGAACGAGCACAAGCGCGGGTTCGCCCCTGTATATGCAGCCGGGCAGGTACTTCGTGCAGCAGTTGATTGTGGATACAGACGGAGCGACGTTGCTGAATCCAGGAGCGATCAATGAGTAGAGAGAGAACGATGTTTCTGGCGACGCGGGCAGCCTGTTGGCTGCCGATTCTGTTTTGCGGCATGTGGGCGGTAGCGCAGACAAGCGGTTTACCGGCTCCGGTAGCGGGCGACTGCGGACTGAGCAGCGGAGCGCTGGTGTGCACGAAGAGCAATGGAGTTGCCTTTGGCGCGCTGGCGACACAGAACGCGGTGCTGATGACGCAGATACCGGGTACGGTGACGGCGCTGCTGCCGGTGGTATCGCCTGTTCCGGTGGACGCGGGTGGAGCGGAGTATCCGTTGCTGGACGGGTCAGGGACGACGGTGACCGATGTGTCCGGCAATGCGCACCATGGCACGTTGGCGGGTGGGGCGAATGCGCCGGCCTGGGTGCCGTATGGCGGCCTGGGATTTAACGATGCAGCCGGCAATGGCATAGGGGCAACAGGCCAGTTTGTGATGACACCGGTGGCGACCTGGGCATCGCTGGAGGCGAGCGTTTGCATGCCGACGATGGGTCAATCGACGGGTACAGGCGGAGCGAGCAGCCCGAGCGCGCAATATCCGACGCTGTGGGGACCAAACAGCGGCACAGGGGTGAGCGCGCTCCTGGCGACATCGGCGGCGTACACGCAGTATGGTGCGTCGGCGTATCCGTCGACGTACAACGTGACGGGCAGCTTTGGAAGTGCGAGCCTGCTGCCGTATGGCAACTGCCATACCTACACGTGGACGCTGGGCGGGGATCAGGACCGGGTGTATGTGGATGGCGTGGAGGGCTTTTACGCGGTCACGGGAAGGACGGGAGGCGCGGCAGCCTCTTCGGCGGGCTACATCGTTGGCGCTTTAGGAGCGAACGCACCGAATACGGCTTTTCATGGAACGCTTCGCTACTTGAAGGTGTGGGGGACGACGGTGCTGACGGCGGCACAGGTGCAGAGTGAAGCGGCATATCTGCAGCAAAGGATCGCGGCTCGCGTGACGACACCGGCATTTCCGATCCTGGGCGGCACAACGCTGAATGGTGGCTGGACGGACAGCTATCCGCGGGTGATCTGCGCGGGCGATTCACTTACGGCGGGAGCGATGGGCGGCGGCAACGCATGGTGCAGCGGGCTCCCGCTCAACGGTGCGTACGCGACGGAGAACTGGGGAATCAGCGGTGCCTATATGGTGGATATCGACCGCAGTGCAGAGATGCGGTGGCTGCCACGGCTGAATGGAAACAGCATTGCCGTGTTGAGTGGCGGGTCCAATGATGCCGCAGCGGGGCAGAGCGCGGCGGCCGTGTGGCAGGCGATGCGATCGGCTATTCAGAAGGCCAGGAGTCAGGCAAAACAGGTGTACGTGTGGACATTGCCGAGCCGGAGCGGCACGGATGCGGCACGCGATGCCGTGAATGTGCTGTATCGCGCGAACACGGCGGCGAGCGGAGCGGTGCTGGTGGATATTGCAGCCATTCCGCAGCTGGGCGCAGATGGCGCCAACGCAAATGCGGCCTGCTTCAACAGCGATCGAATTCACCTGACAGGGCCGGTGGATGGTGCGGGAAGCTGCATGGGAACGCTGACAGGTTATGGAGTGCTCGCGAAGTATGTGGCAAATGCGATCAATGAGGCGGAGGGGTCGAGCCAGGGCAGCCCGGATGTGAGCACGTCCAATGCGTACATGGAGGCGGTAGCGAACCGGTATGTGCTGCAGACACCCACAGCGGCGGCAACTCACCAGCTGGTGGATTGCCTGGGGCTGACCGGGCACACGCGAACGGTGGTGAATGGGAGCAGCCAGTTTACGATTGCGGTCAGCGGGAGCAACGGACAGGGCATTACCGGCAGCACAGCCGTCATGCCCAATGCAGTTGCGACCTTCACCGCGGAGCTGCAGAGCGCAACAGCGGGCGGCTGCTACTGGCTGCGAACGCAGTAAGAGCCGGCGATGACAGCGTGGATGGAGCTTGGTAGGCTGCTGGATGCGCCGGACAGCGCGATCCTGTTGATGGCGGAGATGCTGCGGGTGCGAGGCAAGGATGGGCGCCTGGTGCCGCTCCGAGCGAACCGGGCGCAGCGTTCTTTTGAAGAAGGGCGCGAGCGGCAGAACATCGTGCTGAAGGCAAGGCAGATGGGCATCAGCACATGGGTAGCAGGAAGATTCCTGCTACGCACGGTGCTGGTACCTGGATCGACGACGTTGATGGTGGCGCACACACGGGAGAGTGCGGAGATGCTGTTCCGGGTGGTGCTCCGGATGAGGGCGTACCTGCCGGAGGAGATGCGGAGCAGTGTTGCGGTATCGCGCGAGCGGGTGGACCGGATGATCTTTCCGGATGTGGATTCGGAGTTTCGTGTGGCGAGCGCGGGCGAAGCCAATGCCGGCCGTGGATTGACGGTGCAGAACCTGCACTGCAGTGAGGTGGCGCGGTGGCCGGGAGCTGCAGCGGAGACGCTGGCCGGCCTGCGGGCAGCCCTGGCGGCCAGGGGCGAGATGGTGCTGGAATCGCCTCCGATGGGAGCCTATGGGAGCTTCCATGCGGAATGGCAGGGAGCAGAACGTAGTGGAATGGCGCGGCATTTCTTTCCGTGGTGGTGGGAGCCGGGGTATGCGGGTCCGGCTGTGATGGATCCAACAACGGAAGAGCTGCGACTGATGGAGCGAGAGGGTTTATCGGCGGAACAGATTGGGTTTCGACGCGGACTGGTGGAGAGCTACGGAAGGATGCGGCTGCAGGAGTTTGCCGAGGATGCGGTGTCGTGCTTCCGGCAGAGTGGTGCCGGGGTGTTTGAGGGTGACCGAATCGCGGAGCGGCTTCGTACGCTGCCGCACGTTGTGGAGCAGCGCGATGGTGGACGCCTGCTGGTGTGGCTTCCGCCGGTACCGGGGCGGCGGTATGTGCTGGCGGCCGATCCGGCGGGTGGTGGGAGCGAGGGCGACTTTGCGGCGGTGCAGATTGTGGATGAGCTCAGCGGAATGCAATGTGCTGAGTGGCAGGCAAGAGTGCATCCGAGAGCACTGGCGGAGAAGGTGGCGGCGTTGGCACGGGAGTACAACGGAGCGCTGGTGGTCGTGGAGCGGAACAACCATGGTGCGGCGGTGCTCGCATATCTGGAGGATCAGCGATCGCGGGTACGGCTGTATGACGAGAGCGGACAACCTGGATGGCTGACGGATTCGGTGTCGCGACCGCGCATGATTGCGGGGTTGGGACGGCTCCTGTCGGGAGAAAAGGAGTTGTTTGCGAGTGCGCGCCTGCTGGAGGAGTGCCGAAGCTTTGTGATTACGGCGAACGGGCGAAGCGAGGCAGCGGCGGGATCGCACGATGACCTCCTCATGGCGATGGCCATCGCGCAAGCGGTACGGGAGCGGCAGGTGTGCGGACTTCGAGAGTAAGCGACTCAAGTCTCGAGGGAGCGGGTCACGTATTCTGCTGAGGACGAGGGTGATGGCGTGGCGGTGGTAGCGGTGCAGGCGATTCGCAGGATGCGCGGCGGGGCGCAGAGCCATTTGATGTTGGGGGCGGATGGAAACCTGTGGGTGGTGAAGTTCCGGAACAATCCGCAGGGCGAGCGTGTGCTGGCGAATGAGCTAATTGCAACGCGCCTGGCGGAGGCGGTGGGCCTGACGGTGCCACGGACGGACGTGGTGGAGGTCAGTGAGTGGCTCATCGGCCATTCGCCGGAGATGTGGGTGGATGTGCGGCGCGGGGAGCGCGCCCGGTGTGCCGCGGGACTGCAGTTTGGGTCACAATTTGTTGGTGGGCTGATGCCGGGGCAGGTGGTGGATTATCTGCCAGAAGAGCTGCTGCCAGAGGTGCGGAATGTACAGGAGTTTGCCGGGATGCTTTGTGTCGACAAGTGGACGGGCAACTCCAATGGTAGGCAGGCGGTATTTGCGCGCAAGCCGAGGGAACGTAAGTACCGCGCGATCTTTATCGACCAGGGCTTCTGCTTCCAGGCGGGAGAGTGGCGGTTCAGCGACTCGCCCCTGCGTGGGGTATATGTGCGCAACCGGGTGTACGAAGATGTGACAGGCTTCGAAAGTTTTGAGCCGTGGCTATCGCGGATTGAGAACCTGGATGGAACGCTGCTGTGGCGCGTTGCGGAGGAGGTGCCACCTGAATGGTACGGTGGCGAGACGGAAGCGTTGGAGCGGCTGATGGAGAGCCTGCTGGAGCGGCGGGGCCGAGTACGCTCGCTGCTGGAGGCGTTCCGGGATTCAAGCCGGCGACCATTCCCAAAATGGGGGCTTTCGCCGACGAAGGGTGCGGGAAAGCGATTCGAGGTGGGAGAATTTGCGTCGAAGATGGTGATGTGAGCGCCAAAGGTTGAGAGAAGATGCAGGGTTAAGATGTGCTTCCTGTCTGGCTGCTTTCTTTCCTTCTCGTTCAGAGTTTATTGAGGTGTGATGGCGGAGCGGCTTCCATGTGAGTTCTTTCTGCTGCGGTATGTGCCGGACGCGGTGAAGAACGAGTTTGTAAATATTGGCGTGATGCTGCGTGAGGCGGGCCGCGTGGAGACAACGCTTGTGCGGTTTACGCGCGACTGGAGCCGTGTGCGGTGCATGGACGCGGATGCCGATGTTGTGCTGCTGGAGGCGATGGAGAGCGAGCTGGCGTTGCGGGTGCGCGAGGCTCAGGTGGGTACAAAAAGTGTGATGGAGATGCTGGAGGAGTCGTTCTCGACGTCTGTGCAGATCTCCGAGGGCCGCGGAGCGCTGGCGGAGAGCATACCGGCAGAGATGGAGCTGCTGCTGCGCATGTATGTGGAGCCGGTGCGGGAACGGGCGACACGGCGCAAGAGTGGGCGGGCCTCGATTGCAGCGTCCATGCGGAGCGAGTTCGAACGGGCGGGTGTCTGGGGATTGATGCGAAAGCGGATCGCGGCGAGTGCGTATACGCGGCCGGGCGACCCGTTGAAGATCGATTGTGGCTACCGGCCCAACGGCGTGGTGCGGATGTTCCAGGCGGTGTCGCTCGATGGAGACCTGGAGGCAGCCAAGGTGTTGTCGTTTTCGGTGGAACGGCTGCGCGAGGGTGTGGGGCGGGTTGAGGGAGCGACGCTGGATCTTGCGGCGATTGTTGAGCCGTTGCGGGCTGTGGGTGAGGAGAGCGAGGCCCTTGATCGATACCGATTTGGCGTGGAGACGATGGAGGAGCGGCAGATACGCGTATTGACGGTGGCGGACTTGGGACGGGTGGCGGAGACGGCGAAGCGGGAGCTGAGGGTGTGAGAGTACAGAGGGTTCTCGCCCGACTGAAAGCAAAGCTTAAACGCAGATGGCGCTTTGGCAGTTGGTTTCCGATGTTGGAACGCCGGAATACCTGGAAGATCGTGGCGGCAAATTTAGGTTAGCTTCACAAGCTTGGGGCACCCCGCTTTGATCGCATTGCGGAGGAGAGCAGATCCCGTTGCTTTTGTTGCGGGATGACAGGCGTTGGTGGTGATTCGGAAGGCGTGGCCAATGGCTGCGCCTTTTCTTTTGGTGGGAGCCTCGATTACTTCGGGCAGGAAGGGTGGGCGCGTGGGTTGGAGTGACCGGTTGCGAGAGGTGCTGCGCGTGAAGATAAGCGCGGCGGCGAAGGATGAGGGTGCGCGGAAGACGGTGGCACTGCCCGGCGGCGGCTTGATGCCGGGCGGCTTGCCTGCAGTGTTGTCGCCGTGGTCGCCAGGAACGTTCGGGAGCAGCGGTGCTCCGGCGTGGGTGATGCCGAAACCGA
>CAXTSF010000103.1:9007-11119 GCA_964246865.1 uncultured Terriglobus sp. | reverse complement strand
CTATCAACTCGGACACGAATCCGGCACATATGGCCATCAACGGAGACGGTTTTTTCGTGATCAAGCGGCAGGGTGCCCCTGAGCTGACGCGCGACGGCAATTTCCAAATGGATCCGCATGGCAACCTCATCACAGCCGACGGATTCTCCGTCATGGGCTTCCCCGTGAGCAATGGAAGCCTGGCGACCACGGCTCCTCTGCAGCCGCTGCACATTCCCATCGGCACGACCCAGCCGGCACAGGCAAGCCGCAATTTCTCATTCACGGCGAGCCTGGACGCAACAGCACCGGTGGGCACCCAAGTCAACGCACCAACAACAATGTATGACTCGCTGGGGCAAAGCCACAGCATGACGCTGACCTTCACCAAGACGGCCGACAGCACCTGGAACTACTCCGCGGCCCTGCCCGGCGGCGACGCGGCATCCTCAACCGGAACGACAGGTACGCTTACCTTTCAGCCGGACGGTACGTTGGCGCCCTCGGCTGGAAGTTCGGTTGCGATGACCTTCAACGGCCTGAGCAACCATGCCTCCGATCTGACGCTCAACTGGCAGCTTCGCGATAGCAATGGTGGATCTCTGATCACGCAAACGGCTGCGGCTTCCTCCATCAATGCCAACAGTCAGGACGGCTTCCAGAGCGGCGTCTTTCAGAGCTTCTCGGTCGATAGTGCGGGTATCGTGAACGGCCTTTATAGCAGTGGTCATGTGGAGGTTCTTGGTCAGATCGCGGTGGCAACAGTAGCCAATCCGGCTGGGCTGTCACGACAGGGCGGAAATACCTACCTTCCGGATGAAAGCTCCGGCGGAATGAATATCGGGATCGCGGGCTCAGGCAGCCGTGGAACCATCGAAGGCAGTGCGCTCGAACTCTCCAATGTCGACATCTCGACGGAGTTCTCGAACCTGATCGTCGCGCAGCGCTCATTCCAGGCAAACTCGAAGACGATCACGGCATTCGACAGCGTGACGCAGGACACAATCAACATGATCCGGTAGTGCCGAACTCGGGTGCCCCCGCCCGAGTTCTTAGAGGCCTCTCAAGAATGATGTAGCAGGATGGCACAGGACATGCACTTTCCGGGGTATGTCCACCACAGCATCTCCGGCTGAACTCCAGAGCACGCCAGCCCCAGTCAAGGTTGGTTTGGTTCCTCTCCTCATTGCAGCACTCTCTTCCACCTTCATCGCGCTGACGGTTGCCGGTGGCGCGGCTTACTGGGCTGTTCGTTCCAGCAAGCTCACCAGCGCCGCCGCGCAAACAGCCAATAAGGCGGAAACACCTGTGGCCTCACACCTGGTTGCACTTGAACCGATGGTGGTGAATCTGGCAGACACCGGTGGGCACAGCTATCTCCGTGCAGCGGTAACTCTGCGGATGCAAGATGAGCCAGCCGCCAAGAAAGAAAAGAGCGAGGCAGACAAGTCCGCGAAGACAGACACGGCCGATCTTCGCGACACCATCCTGGCGGTGCTGAGCGTTGAGACGCCCGAAGCTCTGCTGAGTGCCGACGGGCGTGAAGCGCTCAAAAGCAGGTTGAAGCAGAAGCTCTCGCAACGGAACAGCGATGCCCGCGTTCTGGATGTGTACTTTACAGACTTCCTGGTGCAGCGCGGATGAAGCTCGAAGCGCAGACACCGGCAATCGACAGGAACGGATCCAGCCGTGATTTTCTCCCGGGAAGACGTGGAGACTGGGCCGCATTGCAGGCAGTTCCACTTCGAGCGGCTGTGTACGTTTCTATCCCTGGGACAACCCTTCGCTCGATCGCGAACCTGCGGCCCGGGCAGGTGCTGGAGACGTCTTGGCCGGTAACGGACGACGTTCCGCTGCGCGTGGGCGACACCATGCTGGGCTGGGCTGAGTTTGACAACCTGGATGGGCGCATGGCGGTTCGGCTTACCAAATTTGTTTCGTGAGGAAGACATGCTGGAGATGGTTGGGATGGAAATGTCGGCAGAACAAATCGGAGGCAGCAAAGGGAAGGGCATGGTCCGCTTTCTCCAGCATTTGCTGAAGGTGCGGGCGGGCACTCCGCAGCGCCGCTTACGGGTACTTGAAAGCCTTTCCCTGGGTAATCAGAGATGCGTCGCCTTGTTGGAGTGCGAC
>CAXTSF010000103.1:0-8997 GCA_964246865.1 uncultured Terriglobus sp. | reverse complement strand
TGAAAGTTCGGCTCATGCTGTTTATCTTGCTCGTGCTGTTGTGCAGCGTTGCCGCAGAGGCAAAGCCGGCGAGCTTGGCTCACCTATCGAGTGCGCGAGCCGCTGCCGGGAACGACGCAAGCAAGGGTCAGCCCGCGACCGCCGCAACACAGCAGAATGTCCGGACTGCGGCTGGTAAACGCAGCATTGCAGCGTCGCTGGCCGCTGGCGGAGACAGCGCCTTCGGCATCGCGGTTGGCCTCACTCTGCTTACGCTCTTGCCGGCCATCATTCTCGCGATGACGCCTCTGGTGCGGCTGCTGGTCGTCTTTCACTTTCTTCGGCAGGCCCTGGGGACCCAGACGGCTCCGTCGAATCAGGTGTTGATGGGGCTGGGCCTGATGATGACGTGGTTTCTCATGCAGCCCGTCATTACGCAGGTCAATCAGCAGGCGATCACTCCCTACCGTGCTGGCACGATGAGCGTAGAAGACGCGATATCGCAAGGGTCTGTACCGGTGAAGGCCTTCCTGCTGCGGTATGCGCGCGATAAGGACCTGGAGCTGTTTGCGTCGGCGGCGATGCCTACCCGTATGCAAAGCCGCGCAGAGGCACCTATGAGTGTTGTGGTGCCGGCATACATGCTGAGCGAACTCAAATCCGGCTTTCAGATTGGCGCCGTGCTGTTTCTGCCGTTTCTGCTCGTGGACCTGGTCGTGAGCAGCGTAACGACGTCGATCGGCATGGTGCAACTGCCGCCAGTGGTGATTTCGACACCCTTAAAAATCCTGCTTTTTGTCATGGTGGACGGCTGGCACCTGCTCGTCGGATCGCTGCTGAAGAGCTTTTAAAAGGGCGACCATGGGACCTGACCAGGCTGCAGAACTGATTCGCTCGCTCCTAGTAGAGGCGCTGATTCTGAGCGCCCCTGTGCTGATCACCGGATGCCTTGTCAGTGTTGCGCTGAGCCTTTTGCAGACCTTGACCAGTGTTCAAGAACAGACGCTTACGGCCGTTCCGCGGCTGCTGGCTGTGTTCGTCGCCGGCGTGGCAACACTGCCCTGGTTCTTGCACCGGCTCATCAGCTACACACTTCATCTGTGGTCTGACTTCGGGCGTTTCGTCCGGTGAGCAGCGGGGCTCAGGGGCTGGATGCGATGGAGAGCCTGCTGGTTGCGGCGCTGCTGGTATTGCTGCGAGTCAGTGCTTTTTTTGCGTTTGCGCCGGTGCTCCAGTCACCGGCACTCCCGGTGCGCTGGAAGGCAGCTTTCGCAATCGCGGTTTCCGCGCTGGTGGCGCCGCTGGCGGCGGCAATGCCTGGCGCAAGAATCACGCTGTCGTTCGAGGGTGTGCTGGGCGAGGTGCTGATTGGGCTTGCGTTTGGGCTGGCTTTGAGCCTTCTGACGGAGGCCATCCTGTTCAGCGCTTCACTGATGAGCATGAGCTTCAGCTTTTCACTCGCGAATCTGCTTGATCCAAATTCGCAGGTAGAGACCCAAGTGCTTGGCACAGCTCTCAACTGGCTTGGCATGCTGGTCCTCTTAACAGCGGGTCTTCACCGGACGATGATCGCGGCCGTTCTAAGAAGCATTACAACCGTCCCTCTTGGAACCGCGGTACTATCTGCCACGGCCGCGCACTCGTTGCTCGCGATGATGTCAGGGGTCTTCTTGGCCGGTCTGCAGCTCGCGGCACCCGTGATGTCGGCATCGCTGCTGGTGGAGGTTGCCGTTGGCCTGATTGGCCGTATGGCTCCGGCGCTGCCTGCGCAGGTGCTGGGTATCCCGCTGAAGACGATCATCTCCTACGGTGTCCTGATTGGCTCACTGTCATTGTGGCCCCGGTGGATCGAGCATCATTTCACGGCGCTGCTGGAAGCGGCACAACGCGTGGTGTGCCGATGAGCGGAGAGCGCACAGAACAAGCAACGCCGCAGCGCCGCAAGAAAGCCGCGGAACAGGGCGACAGCGTTCGGAGCCGGGAGCTGACCTCTGCCGTGGCCTTTCTTGCAGGACTGACGCTTGTGGGTTCGGCAGCACCGATGTGGTCGCTGTGCTGGAAACAACTCTATAGCCGGACACTGGATTTGGACCTCACAACACTCGATTCTCCAGACCGCTTTGTGCATGCCCTTGGAAGTCTCGTGCTGCCGTCGCTCAGACCGGTTGCCGGTGTGATGGGCGCGGCCTTCTTTGCGGCGCTTGCCTCCGGTGTGCTGCAGTCGGGTGGTCTCAATTTTCGTCCAGCAGCGGTCGCATTTAAGTCGGAACGCCTGAGTCCGGCAGGCGCGCTCAAACAGATCTTTTCGACCCGCTCGCTTTTGCGCCTTCTTAAGTCGATGGTTCCCGCGGCGGTAGTGTTGTGGCTGGCCGGGTCGGACCTGCGGTCCAACCTTCTCACCATGCCTGTCATGAGCTTTGCACGGCCGGCGCAAACACTTTCGGCGGCCTTTCATCTCGCTTTGGCCACAGGGTGGGTTTCGCTCTGCTGGGCTCTGCTGGACTACGGCGTGGAATGGAGCGCGTGGCAGAAGCGGCTACGCATGAGCAAGCAGGAGATTCGTGAAGAGGCCCGCGACTCAAACGGAAATCCGCAGATCAAGGGCCGCATCCGGCAGATACAGATGGCGATGCGCCGGCGCCGTGTTCGGGCGGACATCTCCCGAGCCACCGTTGTGATTACCAACCCGACGCACTACGCTGTGGCACTCCAGTTCAGCTTCGAAACGATGGAGGCACCGAAAGTGCTGGCGAAGGGCCGCGATCTGCACGCGGCCGAGATACGGGAGGAGGCGCGTTGGGCGGGTGTTCCGCTCGTAGAAAACCCTCCGCTGGCCCGGTCGCTGTACCGCTCGGTTAAAGAGGGCCAGTCGATTCCGCTGGAGCTTTACGCTGCGGTCGCGGCCATCCTTGCCTATCTCTACCGGCGAGAGCAGGCGCAAAACGCCGCTCCAAACCGGGCAAATGCATACAGCCCATTTTCCATGATTCCGAACCGCTTATCTGCTGCCACATCGCAGGATGAGGAGATCGTATGACCGCCAACTCCACCCAGAACATTGGTTTCGCCGCATGGAAGCCTTTTCTTTTGCCGATCGTGGCCATCAGCATGATTTTTGTCATGCTGGTGCCGCTGCCGATCTTTCTCCTGGACCTCTTTCTCGCGCTTTCCATAACGGCATCGGTGCTCGTCTTTCTCACGGCGGTGCAGGTCCGGAAAGCGACTGACCTGTCGGTCTTTCCGACGCTGCTGCTGATGCTCACACTCTTCCGCCTGTCTTTGAACCTGGCATCCAGCCGGCGCATTCTCCTGCATGGAAGCGAGGGCACGCACGCCGCGGGTGCCGTCATCGAGGCGTTCGGCCAGTTTGTGGTGGGTGGGAATTACGTGGTCGGCTTTGTGCTCTTTCTGGCGCTGATTGCGATTCAGTTTTTGGTGGTAAGCCATGGCGCGGTTCGCACGGCGGAGGTGACGGCACGCTTCACACTCGACGCGCTCCCCGGGAAGCAGATGGCCATTGATGCCGACATGAACGCGGGATTGATCGACGAGCAGGGCGCACGAAAACGCCGTGAGGCAGTTGCGCGCGAGGCTGAGTTCTACGGAGCAATGGACGGTGCCGCGCGCTTCAATCAGCGCGATGCACTTGCGACCATCCTGATTACCGCGATCAACATCGTCGCGGGATTGCTGATCGGAACACTGCAGCAGGGCGTCGACATTGCCACGGCGGTGAAGACTTATACGATTCTCACGGTTGGCGATGGCCTGGTGACCATGATCCCGAGTCTGCTGGTGAGCATTGCCGGCGGTCTCGTTCTGACACGAGCTTCCTCAGCAGGCACGCTGGATCAGGAACTGGGAGCCCAGCTCTTTGCACGCCGAAACACACTCTGGATTGCAGCAGGAGTGCTGGTCGCAATGTCTCTCATCCCGGGCCTGCCGAAGCTGCCATTTCTCATGATTGCGGGGGCCGTGGGGCTCCTTGCCCGGAAGCTGCCGGAGAGCCCGGAGGTGGCCTTGGACGAGACGGCTGCCAAGCCGGGAGAGACTCCCGCGGCGGCAGGAGTAGGCGAGGACCTGGCTAGCCTGCTGCGGGTTGATGAGCTAACGCTGGAGATCGGCTTCCAGCTCATTCCGCTGGTGGACGAGAAGCAGGGTGGCCAAATGCTGAACCGGGTCCGCGCCCTGCGCCGGCACCTCGCGACGGAGCTGGGCTTCATTGTTCCGGCGGTTCACATCACGGACAACCTGCGGCTTCGGCCTCGAGAGTACGTCCTCATGCTGCGTGGCAGCGAGATTGGCCGGTGGCAGACGGAGGGCAACTGCTTGCTGGCGGTGCATACGGATCCGAAGGCGCGAGCCATTCCCGGGGTGGAGACACGCGAGCCGGCCTTTGGTGTGCAGGCTCGGTGGATCCAACCGGGTGTGGAAGAGCAGGCGTTGGCGGCGGGCTACTCCGTCGTGGACCAGACCACGGTGATCGGTACGCATATGGCAGAACTGATCCGGCGCCATGCGCATGAGCTGCTCGGCCGTGCAGAGACGAAGCGGCTGCTCGATTCGCTGAACGAGAGCCATCCCAAGCTGGTGGAGGAGCTGGTACCGAAACAGATGAGCCTCGGCGAGGTCCAGCGGGTGCTGCAGCAGCTGCTGCGGGAGATGGTTTCGATCCGGGATCTGGGCACGATTCTTGAGACGTTGGTGGAGACGGCCGCGCAATCGAAGCACATCGTGACGTTGACCGAGGCGGCCCGCGCCGCGGTTGCTCGCCGCCTGGTTCGTCCGCTGCTGGACAACGACGGCGTTCTGGGCGTGTTCACGCTTGACCGTTCCCTGGAGGAGGAGATCGTGTACAGCTTCGATCCGTCGGCCGCAAACCGGAACCTGGGAGACGGGGAGGCAAGACGATCTGTGCCCGCGAATTTCGTAAAGCAGATTGTCGAATCTGTGAAACGGCTAACCGGGGAGGGCCAGCCCACGGCAGTTCCCGTGCTCCTTTGTTCATCGCCGGCACGATTCCACCTGCGGCGATGGCTTGAGCCATTCCTGCCAAAGGTGACCGTTCTGGCACCGTCGGAGATTCCGTCTGAGGTACGCGTTCGCAGCCTCGGGTCCGTCGGCCAGTTATCGCCGAAATAAGGAGAGCGACATGGGCACTACAGCATCACTCAATCGAGCGGCGGGTGGAGGCGACGATGCCTTTGTTCTGGCCAGCCTCCAAAGCACGCCGGCGCAGTCCGGCTACGGCACCGACCGGTCCAGCCCGGGCGAGACCATCAGCCGGGAAGAACGCGATCGCCTCCTTGTGGAGCATCTGCCAACCGTGCGCTTTATCGCCAGACGAATCCACGAACGGCTGCCACAGCATGTGGAGTTGGACGACCTGGTATCGGCGGGCATGGTCGGCCTGATCGACGCATTTGGCAAGTTTGACCACAGCAAGCAGGTGCAGTTCAAGAGCTATGCCCAGTTCCGCATACGGGGCGCCATTCTCGATTCGCTGCGATCCCTGGACTGGAGCCCGCGTGATCTTCGCAGGAAGGGGCGCGCGGTGGAGTCCACCATGCGTGCGCTGACCCAAAAGCTGGGTCGCGCACCCTCTGAGATCGAGATCGCCGAGGAAATGCATGTATCTCTGCAGGAGTTCCAACAGACGCTCGGTGATCTGAAAAGTCTGGAGATTGGAAGCCTGAACCTAGAGCGGAGTGAGGAGACGGGTGATGAGGAGCTCTCGTATCTGCCTGGCTCGCCGGATGAAGATCCGCTGTTCCGCTGCCTGAAGGGCGAGCTCCGGCAGAGATTGATCGATGCCATTGAAGCATTGCCGGAACGCGAGCGGCTTGTCATCAACCTCTACTATCACGAGGAGCTGACCATGAAGGAGATCGGCCTGACGATGGGTGTGGTGGAATCGCGCATCTCCCAAATCCGTTCAGCAGCCGTTCTCCGGTTGCGGTCTGCACTTGCAGACCTGGCAATACGGCCGGAGCGAAAAAACACAGGCAGGAGAACGCATGCAAGCTAACGAGCAGGCCGGCAGGGAAGAGCCTGCGCCGAAAGAGGTAAGCCGTTTCAATTTCAGTCGAGCGGGGCAGCTTGGCATCGACCATCAACGTACCCTGCGTGCCCTGGATGAGCAACTGGCACGCAACCTGACCTATGCGCTGGGTGCATGGCTTCGAACAGATGTCGCAGTTAGCCCGCTTTCGAGCGAGCAGAGCACCTACTTCGTCTTTGCCGAACGAGCGGGCGGCTCTGAATATACTTTCCCGGTACGCATGGAGCCCCTGCATGTTCGGGGCGCTGTGGGTCTCGATCTGAAGCTACTTTCGCCGATGGTGGATCTCTTGCTTGGAGGAAGCGGTAAGCCTGCTCACGAGCGCCGGGACTTGACGGAGATTGAGGAAGCCATTCTCCGGTCAGTGGTGGAGATCGTCGTGCGCGAACTGAACACCGGTTGGCGTGCGCTTGGATGTGAGTTCCTGCTCGAAGCGATGGAGGGTGACGGACAAGAACAAAGACTCATGCTCGCCACGGAGAAGGTCCTCGCTCTGCACTTTGAGGTGCTGATGCCCGATCTCCGGGGCACACTGAGTCTTTGCCTGCCGACGGCCGCGATCAGTACCGTCCTTCGGCAACTGAATACACGGCCTGGGCACATCCGGAATCGCGGGCCAGAGGAAAGAGCGGCCATGGCCAAGCGGTTGCGTAAGAGTGCAGTGGTCGTCCACCTGCAGATGCCGGCGTTTCGCTTGGACGCCCGGACTCTTCAATCCATGCAACCTGGACAGACGCTCCGATTGGCGCTGGATAGCGACAGTATGGGACAGCTCGAAATTGCAGGAACTTCCGTGTCACCGGCACAGCCTGTATGTGCCGGCGAGCGCCGGGGAGCCAGACTGGTCGAGGCTGCTCCCAGCGTAGAAACTGCCGGGATACAGCAAGCAGGGGGTAGCGATGCAAACAGAGAGTGAAGTGAGAGAGCCGGTGGTTGGCGGCGCGTCCATGCAGCATAACGGTGGCGACATGTTGCTGGATCTTGAGTTGGACGCACGTTTACTTTTCGGTTCGCGCGAGATGCCGCTCGCAGAACTGCTGGACCTTGGGATCGGGGAGGTTCTGGAGCTGGATCGCAATGTGTCCGACCCTGTCGACCTGGTAGTGGGTGATCGGATTGTTGCGCGCGGCGAGGTCGTTGTGGTTGCAGGGAAGTTCGGCCTGCAGATCCTTGAGGTGCTCCGTCCCGAGCCAAGACTGGAGAACGTTCGATGCCTACCCTAAACCTGAATCGTTTCCGATCTTCCACTCCGTTGATCTCGGGAAGCCGGCCGTGCGCTTGCGCCACGGGTAAACCGATTGCTGTCCGGCTCGGTCTGCGAAGCCAGGTGCGCCCGGTCTTTGGCGGCTTCCTGTGCTGTGGACCGGCGTGTCTGGAACGTGCGGTGTCAGCCTGCGTTCGTCGTGAAATGGCAATGAGCAGCTCCGGACGGCAGCAGCATCGGCATCGCATGCCACTCGGGCTGCTTCTTCTATCGCGCGGCTCGATCAACCAGGCGCAATTACAGCAGGCTCTCGATCTCCAACGGTCTCAGGGCGGACGCCTCGGCGATCTGCTGAGACAGATGTTTGGCTTAGGTGAGGACGACATTACAGCAGCACTCAGCAGTCAATGGAACTGCCCCGTGTGGGCCGTGCGCGGCTTCGATGCGAAACGCATGGCATCTCTGGCTCCTCGCGCCGTGCTGGAGATGACCGGCCTGGTGCCATTGCGGCGTGTCGGCGGCGAACGCCTGTATGTCACCTCTGCCAGTGCGATCGATGCTTCAGGTGCGCTGGCTCTCGAGCGGATGCACGGTATCTCTGTGGAGTGCGGCGTCTCAAATGCCGGTGAAGTGGAATGGGCGCGGAAGCAGTTGCTTGAGGCAGAAGCTGTGTGTGTCGAGCAGGAGCGCTTTCAGGATGAGCGCGATCTGACAGAGAGCATCGTCCGCGTTATCCGCCGCATGAGGCCCGTCGAATCTCGTCTGGTGCAGATACATGGACAGTTCTGGCTGCGTTTATGGCTGGAACCGGCTGCGCTCCTGTCTCCGGGAACGGAGGATGTGCGGGATGTCCTATTTACCGCGGCAGCACTCGTTGCTTAGACATCCCTAAGCATCGTGGCCCTGCTCTGGCGACGTGAATGCAATAGAGACCAGTATGAGTAGTGGAATCTATGCGGCGTACACCGGCCTCCTCTCGCGCACACAGGCGCTGGACACTGCAGCCAACAATCTTGCGAACAGCAACACAACGGGCTTCCGTGCACAACGCGAGTACTTCCGTGGTGTGCTCGCAGCAACGGAGACCCTCTCGGGCGGGATGGATAGCGGCAGTGCCGCTATCAGCCAATCCGTAAACCGCTTCGGCCTTCTGGGCGGAAGCACGCTGGATCTCTCCCAGGGAGTGCTCAACGCAACGGGCAATCCACTCGATCTCGCGGTTCAAGGGAGGGGCTTCTTCGAGATTGCCGTGCCTGGTGAAGGCGTGCAGCTTACGAGGGACGGGAGTTTCGCTCGCGCAAGCGACGGCACTCTGACAACACAGCATGGCGAGCGGGTGCTGGATGCGACCGGTCACCCGATCACGATTCCCACGGGAGCGGTACACATCGGTCCCGATGGAACGGTCTCCGTGAGTACGGATGGCGGAAGCGCCGTGGCGGGACGAATCGGCATCGTGGATTTTGGGGCGAACGACCTTTCGCCTGCGGGAGCAAATCGCTTCACTGTACGTACCGGAGCGAAAGCCATACCGACAGAAGGAACGGTGCAGCAGGGAAGCCTGGAAGGCGCAAACCAGGATGCGATCCATGCAACGACACAGCTTCTGCTGATTCAGCGCCAGGCCGAGATGATGCAGAAGGCAATGAACGTCTTCAGCAATGAATTGGACAAGACCGCGGCAGAAGAGCTTGGCCGCGTTTAGGTGAGAGATTCGGAGGAGAAACGATGATTCGTGCACTGTACACCGCCC
>CAXTSF010000102.1:0-11121 GCA_964246865.1 uncultured Terriglobus sp. | reverse complement strand
ATTGCGCCCTCAGCCGCACGCTTCGTCTTCGCGAACGCCGGCGGATCCAGCACCACGGTATCGAACCGCTCACCGCGCGCCTCTATATCGCGGAGCAGGGCAAAAGCATCCGCTTCGATCCAGTCCACCTCTGCCCGCAGCCGCGCGCGGTTGCGCTGGAGGTTTCGCTCAGCCACCTCAAGCGCGGCCCGGCTCGCGTCCACACCGGTCACCTGGTCGCACACCCGCGCCAGATGCAGGGCAAAGCCGCCCTGGTACGTGCACACATCCAGGGCGCGGCCGTGCGCATGCGCCGCCGCAGCCACGTAGTTGAGCCGCTGGTCGAGGAACGCACCCGTCTTCTGCCCGCTGTCCGCGTCGTACATCAGCTCCAGCCCGTTCAGCAGGAATGCTACTTCCAGCGCACCCTCCCCGGGACCCCTGAGCAGCGGCGCCTCCGAGGGTGTCGGCAGGTTCTCGAGCTCCCGAATCCGCGGATCTGGCCGCTCGACGATGGTGCGGACGCCTTCTACCGCAAGCTCCTCCTGCAGCAGCACGCGCACATCATCCTGCGCCGTCGCCTGCGTCAGCAGCTGCAGCACGACCAGGCTGCCGTACCGGTCGGCAACGATGCCCGGCAGATTGTCTGCCTCCGCAAAGATCAGCCGTGCCGCTTCTGTCTCACCGGCCCGCAGCATGGGCGCGCGCAGCGCGATTGCGGCTCGCACGCGGGTTCGCACCTCGTCGAGATACTCGCCCCAGCCCACGCGCGGATTGGGCGAAATCACGCGCAGCATAATCTGCGAGCTGTCGCTGTACATCGCCGATCCCAGCGGGATCCTGCGACTATCCATGACGGTAACGAGTGCGCCCGGTGGGAGCCTCTCCTTGCCGAGCGCCGGGATCAACTCTTCCACATCCGACCGGTACACCCACAGATGCCCCGCGCGCAGACGCTCTGACGCTCGCCGTGCAATCACCGCCGCTGGACCCGCCTCATCGGCCTCGGCCCATCTTGGCTCAGCATCGGCAGCACGTGCGAATCCTGCGCGTGGACCTCGACGGGATGGATGCTCGATCCTGGGCATCCGTCTATGTTCGCATGCGATCTCAGCGCCCGGAGGCGTCTGTCTGCCGGTCCACCCGCCGCCCCTGCATCAGCGTTCGCTCAAAGAACTCTACCGCCGCGCTGTAGGCCTTCAGCCAGCTCCGGTGCAGGAGGAAGTCGTGTACCTCATCCGGCAGCACCATCTCCTCCACCGGCACACCCTGCGTCCGCAGTGCCGTGGCCAGCCAGACGGTTTGTGAGAACAGCACATTCCGGTCGTCATCCCCGTGCACCAGCAGCACCGGCGACCGCCACCGCCGCACCGCTGCCATCGGTGACGAAGCGAAGGCCGTTTGCGCAGTGGGCGGCTCCCTCAGCGTGGGGTCCTCTGCGCGCCGCCACAGGTCCAGCTCCAGCGCCCAGTCGTGTACGCCGTGCAAATCCACGCCTGCGGCAAACAGGTCGCTGCGTCTCGCCAGCGCCAGTGCCGCCAGATAGCCGCCATAGCTGCCGCCCCACACCCCCACGCGACGGCTGTCCACATCCCTGCGCGACCGTAGATAGCGCACCGCCGCAAGCACATCCGCGAACTCACTCGCGCCGTTCGCGCCAGAGTGCGGTGCCTGCCGAAACTCCATTCCATACCCGGTGCCGCTGCGATAGTTCACGCTCACCACCACAAATCCGCGGCTCGCCAGGTATTGGTTCATCGCATAGGTCTGCGCGTAGTACTCCATCGGATGGAAGCCCAGCAGCATCTGCCGCCGTGGCCCGCCATGGAAAAAGAGCAGCGCGGGGCGTCTCATTGCCTCAGCCGCGTCTCCGGCTGAAAAGACCTGCGCGTGAAGCAGCACACCATCCGCGGCCCGAAAGGTAACCGCCGCGGGCCGCACGAATCTGCCGCCCGGAAAAGATAAGGGCACCAGCGCCGGCGCAAGCTCCTTTATCCCGCTACCTCCCGTGCGCGGCAGCAGCGCCGGCGTCAGCGGGCGGTCCACTCCGCCATGCATCATCGCCACCGCCCCATCGGAAAGCAAAGCCGGGCTCGTCTCGATGCCGGTGCCCTCCGTCATCGGCATTGGCCAGCCCTCCTTCACGTTGACCCGCCACAGATGCCGCCGGTCTGCATCTGCGGGATCCGCCCCGTACTGGTTTGAGCTGTAGACCATCTCGCCGCCGCGCGCGCTCACCGCGTCCACCTCGAACGTCCCTGGCGTCAGCAGCCGCGGGGGCCCGGTACCCTCCGTCTTCGCATACAGGTGCAGCCATCCATCGCGCTCCCATGGAAATACCACCGTCCGCTCGTCGGCCCAGTGGATCGGCTCGCCCGATCCCGTCGCATGAAAAAGCGAGCCACGCCCCGCCGCCGCGCCCCAGAACTCCTGCCCGCGGCCGGTCTCCGCGTCCGCAACCCGCACCGACCACGGCGCACCTTCCCGCATCCACCTGCTCGAGAGCTCCCTCCGCAGCGGCACCTCACGCACAAAGGCGAGACGCTCCCCGTCGGGCGACCACGCGGGATCGTGATCCAGATACGTTCCCGGATCCATCCACGTCACCGCGCGCGTCGCCGCGCGGCACACGCCGATCAAGCTGTGGTCGCCGCGCTCGCTCACAAGCGCGAAGCTCCGGCCATCGGGAGAAACACGCAGGTGCGTCGCGCGCCCGCGCACAAACAGCATCTGCTCAGGCTTTACCTCGGCATTGCCCAGCGCCGCACGCCACACATCGCCCTTGCGCAGGAACAGCAGCGTCTCCGCATCGAGAAACACCGGCGCGTGGCCCTCCCCGATCACTCGGACGGCGCCGGTACGCAGGTCCGCAATCTCCACGTTTTGCCGGATCTCACCCGGCAGCTCCGCCGGATTCGGAACTGGATGCTCGACACCCTCACCACCCGTGCCGCGCGACCACGCCAGGCGCTCCGCATCGGGCGACCACGCCAGCCCATCCAGATCCTGGCCGTCGTCCTCCGTGTTGTGTGTCACGGCACGCGCGAGCTCGGAGCTCCCGGCGACCCACACATTGCGCCGGCCCTCCGCGTCGGTGAACCACGCCACCCGCCCCCTTGCCGGTGCCGCGGTCAGCTGATTGCTGAACGGCGCGGACATCGCCTGCTCGAGCGTGAACCCATGATCTGACGAAGATGTCTGCGCATCCACCCTGGCAAACGCTGCCATGACCAACACAGCCGCAACCGCTATTCTGCTGCGCGGCACAGCCCAGCGAACCCGCAGCAAATAGAAAAGGAGGCACACGGAAATCCGCATGCCTCCCACTCTAACGGCACTTCTCCTCCGCTACAGCACTGCTACTGCGCTACAGCACTGCTGGCCTGCAGCATCGGCGTGTGCGGATAGCTCACGCGGATGGTGCGGATCTCAAACGGCTTCACCGGCAGGCTCACCACACCGCCGTTCACCGCGAGCGGCCCGCCCACCGGCTGCTCCATCAGGTTCACCTCGGCTGCCTCGGTTGCGCCCGCCGGAACGGTGAACTTCACCTCCGCCGGCTTGCCCGCCCACTCGAAGACACGGAAGATCAGCGCGTCGCTGTCCTCTGCCTTCTTCACCGCTGTCAGTACCACGTTCTCTGGCTCCACGGACAGGTAGGAGTGCTCCGCCGGCAGACTGCCCGCGTGCGCCGCCACCTCGGAGCTCTCGAGCTTATAGTTCAGCTCGTAGCCCTTCCGCGCCGTCATCGCCTGCTGCCACGTGCCCGCATGCGGGTACACGGCGTAGCGGAAGTGGTGCCGTCCGCGGTCCGCCTCCGGATCCGGCCAGGTGGGCGACCGCAGAAGCGTCAGCCGCAGCTGATTGCCCACGGCGTCGTAGCCGTACTTCGCCTCGTTCAGCAGGGAAAATCCGTGCTGCCCATCGCCCAGGTCGGCCCACCGCATCGCGGGTACCTCAAACTGCGCCTGCTCCCACGTGTTATTGCGTGTCGTCGTACGCTCGATCGACCCGTACGGAATCTCATACGAGGCCATCGGCGCCGTCGCCGCCAGCGGGAAGGACGCCTTCAGCAGCACATGCGTCTCATGCCAGTCGATGTCGTTGTCCACCGCCACCGTGTCCGCATTCGCATAGAGCACAATGTTCTGCACGAACTTGGAGGAGCCCCATGTACGGCTCACCCGCACTGCGGCGCGCTCCGGCCCGGACTCCACCACCTTCACCGAGTCCACCTGCTCGATCGGCGTCATCTTGTCATAGGTGCCCGGATCGATGTTCCATGCGTCGTAGTTCTTCGGCGTGTCTTTGAAGGTCTGCAGCTGGTTGCCGCAGGCACCTGCCGCCAGGCTCTCGAACTTTGCGCGCTTGTCATACAGGCTCGTGATGCATCCGGATTTCGGGTCCACCACCACACGCAGGTTCGCGTTTTCCAGCGTCGTACCGGAGACCTTCAGGTCTGTCGCCGGTGCCTTGCCGCCGTCCTGCACGTACACCATCTGGTAGCCCATGGACGGCACATTGGCAGTCAGTACCTCCAGCGTGTAGCGGTTCGTCTTCTCATCCTTGCTCACCACCCGCGACGGCAGTACCTTCCCATGCGGGTCCGTCACCACCGGCTCGGCCGAGGTTTTGGACGGCATCTGCACCGCGACCGTCGTCGGCCCGCCATGTGCCCACGCCAACGGATTGAAGACCAGCACCGGCACACCCGGATGGGCGTTCGTGCCCACCTGCGCGGAGAGCGTGCGCAGCGCATTCTCCGACACCTCGGCCGTCTCCAGCCGTGCCATGTCGAACTCCTTCTGCGCGTCCTTGTAGATGATGCCGATACCGGAACCCGCCGCAAGATCGTGGAAGCCGTTGAAGGTGATCTTCTTCCAGGCATCGGTCAACGGCGCATTCGGGTACGCATCCCCGTTCAGCCACGCCAGCGATGCCAGCTTCTCCGCGTTGACGGCCTCCTCCTCGCTCTCACGCATGTTGCGCTTGTGATTGGCCTGTGTCGTCTGCACACCGCGGTGGTACTCGAAATACAGTTCGCTGCGCCAGGTTGGCACCACGACTTTGCCGTCCTCGGGCGTCGGGAACTTGTAGCCGCTCGCGATTGTCTTGTAATCCCACACCGGCGAGTTCGAAGAAAGGCGTCCCTCGTTCTCGGTGAAGAAGGGCTGCGCCAGGCCGTACTGCAGCTTTGGCAGCACGGCGTCCTTCTTTGCCTCCCAGTGGTCACCCTCGTCCAGCATGGTCCGCGTCGGCCCGCCGCCGTGGTCGCCCACGCCATACAGGTCCATCATCGTCTGCAGCCCCGGTGCCCGCTCCCGCGCCACGGCCAGATCTTCGGCCAGCCGCGACGGACTCAGATTCGTATTCGCGTAGTCATGGGGGAAGTACGTCAGCACCTTGCTGCCGTCCGGTGACTGCCACCAGAACAGCTTGAACGGCAGCTGATTCGTATCGTTCCACGTCATCTTCTGCGTCACGAAATAATCCACGCCGGAACGCTTGTAGATCTGCGGCAGCTGCCAGTTGTAGCCGAACGAGTCCGGGTTCCAACCGATGCGCACATCCACGCCATACTGCTGCTTGAAGAAGCGCTTGCCCAGCAGCAGCGACCGCGTCAGCGACTCGCCATCCGGCAGGTTCAGGTCCGGCTCCACCCACATGCCGCCCACAATCTCCCAACGGCCTTCCTTTACACGGCGCTTGATCTCCTCGTTCATCGCGGGATACTTCTCCGCGATCCACTCGTTGTACTGCGCCGCGGACTGCGTGTAGGTGTAGTCGGGGTACTCGTTCATCAGCTGCAGCGCCGTTGAAAAAGTGCGCCGCACCACATCGATCGTCTCCGACTCCGGCCACAGCCACGCCGCGTCGATGTGCGAGTTGCCCGTCAGGTGGAACTGCAGGTTCGCCATCGCCGGGCGCAGCGGCTCCAGCTTCGCGCTCGCCTCCTTCAGCGACGCGTCAAAGGCTTTGTTGTCGCCCTTGTCCAGAGCCTTGGTGTTCACCGCGGCAATGGCACTCTCCAGCGTCGCCGTCATCTGCGGCTTGTCCCCGGGCAGCCACGGGATCAGGTCCTGGCCGGAGCGGAACTCCTCGCGCAGGTCCAGCGGATTCGGCCGTCCTCCCGGCGGATCGATCCGCAGCTGCGCACCGCCGAAACGCTTGTCGTCATTGGTGTGCAGCAGCTTTACCGCAACCTCCACCGACTCGCCCGGCTTTGCCCCGTCAAACAGCACCACCGGCTCCAGGTCCTCGCCCAGCGCCACCCGCCGACCGTTGAAGTACAGAATCTCCGGCACCGGGCCATTCGCGCCCACATTAAAGCGGAACCAGATGCGGGAGCCCGTCAGGTCATAGCCGTCCAGCGTCTTGGGCACCTCGATCTTGCGCCGGAACCACGCTGCCTCATGCCCTGTTGTGCTGCGCGCCTGCACGACGGTCCATCCGGAGTCGTCCAGATCGATCGCCTCGCCATGGGGCAGGTCACCGTTGTGCACACGCCACTCAGCCGCCGGCAGGGAAGACATCTTGCTCAGGCGATCCATCGTCGCCTGCGCCGACGGCGATAGGGTCGCGCGCGTGGTCGGTGGCTGACGGCCATCCTGCGCGACAGCCGCGGCGCACAAGGCAACTCCAAAGGCAACAGCAGAACCAACAGTGCGCACGTGCCGCGCAGGAAGAGCGGGGGTGGATGATCTCGGCATGAATACTCCTGAAAAGTAACTTTGGACACGCAGCAGGTGCGTTGGATTCGATTCCAACGAAGATATCACTGCGCGGCCACGCTTTGTTTTGTAGCCATTCGCCGTCCGTGGGTTATGCTCTTGTGGGGAATGGCAGCCCATGCCATCCCGGTGACGCTCGTAACCCTATTCTGCCGAGGTAAGTCCACGTATGCCGTCAATCGCGCTCCTTTTCTCTGGCAAATGGGCCAGTTTGCTGCGCTGTGGTGCCTTCCTCCTGCTGATTACTCTCGTACCGTTCCTTCCCACCGCGCTCGCGCAGAGCCTGCCGACCGCCACCAAGCCGACAGACCTCCAGGTCGGTGCCGGCTACATCCGCGCCAATCCCGACTATGGCCCGCGGCAGTTCAACGGCTACACCATCTATGGCGACCTCGATCCCTTCACGTACGGCGGTGTCGAAATCGAGTACGACCACAGCTCAGGAGACACGCCAAAGCTCACCGAGAGCACCGTCGCCATCGGCGCACGCATCCGCTATCCCTACCGCGACTTTCGTCCCTACATCAAAATCATGGCCGGCATCGGCTCATTCAGCGGCGGCCTGCCTGCCCAGAACGCCACCTTCGGCATGTACGCCGGGGGTGCGGGACTGGAGTACTGGCTTCCCCGCCACCTGACGGTGCGCGCGGATTACGAGTACCAGCGATGGGGCAGCTTCCCTGCCAACGGCTTGCAGCCCAATGTTCTGAGCATCGGCCTTGCCTATCGGGTCCGCTAGCGCCTACTTCTTCAACTGCGCGATCTGCCGTGTCACCTGCTGCATCAGCTGCTCGGAGTATTCGCCTTTGCCGCGCCAGCGGATCGCACCGTCGCGGTCCACCACCAGCAGATACACCTCGTCGACGGAATCCACCTGGGCGGCCTCGCGCCAGCGGTCCTCACCGCTGTAGAGCGGCACGAGCGTGCTCTGCGCGACCGGCGGGATGTTCTTGCGCATCGACCGCAGCACCATGCCCCGAAGGAACCCCGGAACATCGCCGAGCATGGCAATTTCATAGGAATCGGCGTGGCGATCGTTCCAGGGCGCGTCATACAGCCGCTTTCCCCACTGCACCGCCTGCTCCGACGATCTTCGGGAGAAACCCAGAACCAGAACCGCCGGCCGCCCATCGCCAGCGTTCGGCAGATGGACCGGCGTCCCGTCCAGAGCAGATGTGTCGATCGTCGGAATGGCCTCCGCCACCAGGTTCGTACCCAGCAGCAGAACGGTGAGGAAAATCGCAGCAAATCGCATCGTTTGTACCTTGACCGGATGGAGTTCCCGGCAACACCCGCCGCGGTCCGCCGCGAAGAGGCTCTGGTAATGCGAGCCAAACTCTGCCCTGCCCGTAACCCGCGTCAGGTTCATGACGCCGCAGGTCTGGCCCACCTTAGTTTCTAGACATTTCAGATGCGCGTCGACTCACGCCCGGAGCAAAATCACTCAAATTGGCCGAAGCGCCATTCGCCTCTCCTGCCGGGAAATACAGGCTCCGGCAGGCGCAGGGGGTCAGAGGCGGCGCAGAGCTCAGAGGCGATGCACAGCCGCGCTGCTGCCGCGGACTCTATCGCAGATCGGCCACCTGCAAATTCCGCACGGCGCGCACCGGCACCTCCACCGAGCCCACCTGATCCGTCAGAAGGTCATGCACCCCGATCCGCAGAAACACATCTCCG
Organism: uncultured Terriglobus sp.; assembly: GCA_964246865.1. Lineage (GTDB taxonomy): Bacteria > Acidobacteriota > Terriglobia > Terriglobales > Acidobacteriaceae > Terriglobus. Next base: position 2,734 of record CAXTSF010000102.1, on the reverse strand, counting down.
CGATCCGGCACACTGATCACCTGCCGCATCTTCAGGCCCTCCTGCTGCAGCTGCGCCAGGTTTGCCGCCGGCACGTGCAGGTGCACGACACCCGACGCCGCGCTCAGCAGCTGGCCATCGGCGTCGTAAGCGTGTAATACCAGTTCGAGGTCCGCCGGCGCACTCCCGTTCTGCACCGGTGCCAGCACCGCCGATGGCGGCACCACCACATCCGCCACATAGCGCCGCCACGGCCCCTTCACCGCTCCCTCAGGATTGACCCTGGTCGTTGCAGCCGGCGCATCCTCTGCGGGCACGCTCGCCGCCACCGCCGGCAGCACCTGCACCTTCATCAGGATCCCTGTCGCTGCAGGCGCGCCGTGCATCATGGCCGAGCGCAACTCCGTCGCTGCCCCCGATCCCGCAGGCGCGCTCGCCGCGCCCGATGCTGATTGCGACGCAGCCCCCGCAGCAATCCCCCCCCCCCCCAGCATCGGCGGTCCGAAGTACCCCCGCCGGTAGCCCAGTGCCAGCTTCTGCGCTGCCGCCGGTCCCTGCAGCTTTACCTCGATCTTGTGAAAGGCGGCCGGCTCCGGCGGCTTTGCCGGCACATACGTCAGCGTGTAGAAGTTGTCGCCACCCTCCACCACCTTCTGCACCGCCTCCTTCAAGCCATTCGTGTTGTAGAACGCGCGCCCGCCCGTATCCCGCGCCGTTTGTTCCATGGTCGCGTGCTCCTCCGCCGTGTTCTGGCCGAAGACCTGCAGCTGCGTCGCAAACTGCTGCGGGTCGGTCGATCCACGCTGTGCCGGGTCGTACTGCGGCGCATTGAACAGACCGCGTGCGTCCACCGGGTACACCGCCACCTGTGCCCGCGTCAGCGTATTCAGCGTTGCCTGCAGCTCCGTTTGAAGGTCCGCATACGACAGGTCGTTCCCCGGAAAGATCACGTTCGGCGAAAGCGACAGCGGAAACGCCCCCGAAAACCAGATCAGGTTCTTCCTCCCCGGCAGCCCCGCCAGGTATCCGCCCATTGCGTCGAGCGCCTCCAGCGTGATCCGGATGCGCGTCTTCAGCTCAAAGCTTTCCACCCGCCGCTCGAAACTCCGGATCGCATCCGCCGCGAATCCACCGCTCGACGTTCCCACATACTGCCCATCCGGCGTGCCGTCTTCGGTCTGCATGACGTCGGAAAGGTGCTGTGGCGGCCGGTTGTCGATCGGGTTCTCCAGGCCCACCGAGTTCTGCGGCGGGTTCTTCTTCAATGCCGCACGCAGCAGCTCAGGATCGCTGGTAAACCCTTGAAAGAACCGCAGCCGCCCATTCAGCCCGAAGATCGCCACCTGATGATTCGCCGGAGCCGTCGCGATATACGCATTCAACTGTCGTATCAGCTCGTTCTGGGCCTCGCGCGGTGTGTTCAGTGAATCCACCAGCAGCACATCCAGCGCGCCGCCCGTGGGCACAGGCGTGTAATTTGTGTAGTTGCCCGGCGGCAGCTTCAGCGGAGGCTCCGTCAGCACCGGCCGCGATGAGCCGACATGCTCATCGAAGCTCCGCACCGCCTGCGCCTCGCCCTGCTCCGTCAGCGAGAAGTTCTCCCGCTTCAGTCCACGCACGGGGTGCCCGGCACCGTCCGTCACCGTCACATCCACCGTCACCAGGCGCACCTGCGTGCGGATGGTTGCCGGTCCCGCCTGCGCTGGAGATGCCCCCTGCGCCAGACTGCCCGTGGCGGTTGGAGCGGCATTGGGAGGGATCGCCTGCCCGGTCAGCAACACCGGCAGGCACATGAAGATCGCGAAACTTACAGAAGGGAGCCAACGCATCGCCCGGCAATTACACCAGAGCGCTGCACTTTGCTGCAATCGTACGTTCTCGCGTCTTCGGCTTCCGCGATACGTCCGCTCCGGCGCGCTCAGGAGCGTACCCTAGCGGCAATACTTCGCTGGGGCGGAGATCTCTTGCGCAAACGCATTCTTGTCGCCGACGACCATGAACTCGTGATGGGTGGCGTCTGTCATCTGCTTGCCGCGCGGTACGACATCGTCGGCACCGCCAAGGATGGGCGGGCGCTCGTCCTCCAGGCCGCCAGACTCGCACCGGACGTCATCGTTCTCGACATCGGTATGCCGGAGTTGAACGGCATTGAGGCGGCACGGCAGATCCGGCAAACCTCTCCGAAGGTCATTCTCGTTTTTCTTAGCCTGCAGCTCGAGTCCCACTACATCCGCGCGGCGCTGGAGGCGGGTGCAAAGGCATACGTCGCCAAGCAGGCCGCCGCCGCCGAACTGCTTGCGGCTGTGGATGCAGCTCTCCGCGGCGAGTTCTTCATCTCCGCCCTGGCCCTCGCGAGACATCCGGGGGCTTTTGCCACTCTCGGCCTTCCCGCTGACCCCGCCGCCGCCTTTGGAGGTCTGCTCACCGGCCGGCAACGAGAGGTCCTGCAGCTCATCGCGGAGGGAAGATCGGTAAAGGAGATCGCCGATGCCCTCAACATCACTGCCCGCACTGTCGAGTTCCACAAGGGCGCCCTCATGGATACCCTCGGTGTCCGCACCACCGCCGAGCTGACACGCTACGCACTTAAAACGGGCGTCGTCAGCCAGGAATAAGTGTTGGTCACGTCCACCCGTCTGCGCCGCCCACCGCAGACAACTCGTCACGGCGAACTCGGGTGCCTCACGCTGTCACTCTAAAACGACGGCCTACCCGCGAAGAGGTGTTCCACCTGTCAATACCCACAGTTCCCACG
>CAXTSF010000101.1:10505-11165 GCA_964246865.1 uncultured Terriglobus sp. | reverse complement strand
CTCATGACAGGTCTCAAGGCGGTTCGATGTGGAATCCTTGGTTGCCTCTTCGCGGTCCGAAGCCCTAGCGCGGCGGTCGTCATGAAGCAGATCGCTCTACCGAGTGCAGAGGGTTCGGTTGTTGCATCGGCCTTATCCCCCTGACAGCAATCGCATAGCTGTCCTGAGAAAACTCACTGTTCCAAATGCAGCAGCTCCGCAATACGCCATGCAGATCGTGGAGCTTGCGTCGGTGCAAGAACTGACACACGCGGAGGTCTTAAACGGGGAACGTTCCGATCTGACGACAAACGCACACTTCGTAATGTACTCGCCTGATGGACGATCTCTTTTGCTCACAACACGAGGGTCGGACGTGCTCTCGATCATCGACTCAAGTACTCTTCAGCCCCGGAAACGCATCGCGCTTCATCCAGAAGCAGATGCGCGCATGCCTCTGGGGCAAGGGCATCGATACTTCAGTGGTCTTGTGAGCCTTGCTGGTTCCTCTAAGGGCGATTCATTCGGCGTGCTCACGCACGATGAGCTGCAAGGAAACGAAGCCTTCATAGGCTCGTTCTCTTCCGGGCAAATCACCAAGAGCTGGAATCTAGGAAAAGGTCGCACGGCAACACAGCTTGGCCATGTGTCAATCGCGCTTAACGATGACGGTTCAATGGC
>CAXTSF010000101.1:4098-10495 GCA_964246865.1 uncultured Terriglobus sp. | reverse complement strand
GTCTCCATGCTGCCTGATGGAACTAGTCTCCCGAAGACGTTCGACAATCTGCGCCTCTATCACTTAAGCAATGGCGAGATGGTGAAGTCTTTTCGGACAAACGGCTTGATCGGACAACTGATGCTTCTCCCCGGCGGTACTGTCCTTGCAGCCAGAATCGACACTCCTGGTCTGTTCTCAAAGAAGACCTGCATCGAAGAGTGGAACACCGGTTCCGGGACTCAAGACGGCCAACTCTGCGACTCTGAGCGCACCGTGAGCGTAGCTTTGGCGGCGTCTCCTGTCGCAGGCCGGGTGGTTGGCTTCGGCTCCCAAATACGCAAATCCATCGAGGGTCAGGTCTACTCAGCAACGGGCAGAGTTGATGTGTGGGACATGAAATCGGGGAACCTGATCGGATCGTCAGCAGAAACCCCTCGCTTCGTCCCCTCCCTCCAAATGAGCGCGAATGGGGAATGGGTCATGGCCGATCAGATGCTCATGCAACTCAGCACTGCTTCTTAGCCGCTATCGCGCATATGCAGAGCCTTGGGAAGCCTTCTGGCGTCAGCATTTCGCTCGCGTCACGGATCCAGACGGGCGGATCGCCAACCGTTATGCGGCGCTCTCATTCATGCGGTCCGATGAGTGATACCGGCGCGGGATGAGTATTTGGAGCGGGAGACCGGGATCGAACCGGCGACATTCAGCTTGGGAAGCTGACGTTCTGCCACTGAACTACTCCCGCCTGTAAGTCCGTCAAGCCGGCACTCGACGACGCTCTTGGTGGAGCTGAGCGGGATCGAACCGCTGACCTCCTCGTTGCGAACGAGGCGCTCTCCCAGCTGAGCTACAGCCCCACACCGATAGGCCGATGGCCTAACACCGCCTTAATCTCCGTCGGCGACAGGTCTGAGTGTAGCAGGAAGCGCACGCTGCTCAAAGCAGGGAAGTCCCGTTCTACACCGGCACACTCTCGTCGAGCGCTGAAGCGTCTCCTGCCCCGATGTGCGCACGGACCATCGTTCCCGGCTGCAGCGGTTTGTTCACGGTATGCCACATCTGTCCTGTGTCATCTTGTTGCACCGCGAGAACGTTGATCACCAGAGTGGCCCCGGAGCGGGACACAGCTTGCAGGCTTCCCGCTGGGCTAACACCTGCAACCGGCTCGAAGCTGGTCTGATTCAACGCCAACTGCCAAAGTTGCCGGCCGCCTGCCCGGGCCAGCTCACGAACATCGACGACCTCAGCGAGGAATGTACCTGAGCCGGCTCTGGTCTCAGATCCCGTCATGCGATCTCCGATGACGCAAAGCGTTCGAAGGCTCCCATCTCCCGGCGTCCACCAATCACAAGTGCTGTCCGTTCGTGCAGCTCGGTAGGAGTCTGATCGAGGACACGCCCATGTGCATTGCGCGCCGCACCGCCGGCCTGCTCGGCGATCCAACTCAGCGGATTCGCCTCGTACAGCAGACGGAGCTTGCCCTTGGGTGCCTTGGCCGTCGGCGGGTATAGGAACACTCCGCCCTTCAGCAAGGTTCGGTGAAAATCCGCGATGAAGGAGCCCACATAGCGCAGGTTGTAGTTTTGGCCCAACAGCGATCCATCCCGCAATCCTCCCAGGTAGTCCCGGTACGCCGCGGGGAACTCCGCGATGCGGCTTTCGTTGACGGAGTAGTACGGCCCCTGCTCCGGCATGTGGACATGCTCCTGCGCCAGCAGGAACTCGGGTCCGGCGAGCACGAAGCTATGGACTCCGTTGCCAACCGTGTAAACCAGCGTTGTCGACGGGCCGTAGTTCACGTAGATGGCAGCGACCTGTGCGTTGCCGGGCTGCAGAGCCGAGCCGCCAACATGGGTTGTTCGTCGCACAAGAGAGACAATGGTGCCGACATTCACGTTGACGTCGATGTTGGAGGATCCATCGAGGGGGTCAAAGATTGCGATCAGCGGCAAGGAATCGCTGTCCGGAAACACGACTGGATCCTCATTCTCTTCGCTCACCGCGCCGGCAACGGCCCGGCTTTCCCTCAGGGCGGAGAGGAGGATTCCGTTCGCGAGGACGTCCAGCTTTTGCTGCTCCTCCCCCTGAACATTCACCTTTCCCACGGCCCCCAAGGCATCGGTGAGCGCTGCGGACCGGATCCGTTGCTCGATTTGGATTGCCGCGCTGCCAACAGCCGAGACAGCCAAAGCCAGGTCCGGCGCGGCTTGCTGCTCCAAGTGTTGCTTGAGTGAAAGCCTCATGGCAGCAGCCTATCACCGCTCCAGGGCCCTGCTTTCCAGGGGTCCCACATCGGCGATGCCTCCAGCTGGCCCGCATCGCAAGCGCGTCCATTGCGTCTAATTAGAAGGTGTGGCTTGCTCCAACCCTTTTCACACGGTCCACCGGAGCCGAACTATGACGAACTACCCTTCTAACGCCTACCCTAGGACGATCGACGTACCCCGCGAGGGCACCGCGTCGTTGCTCAGCAAGGTTCTAGCGATCACCTCACTGGGCTTCTTTATCACTGCCTTTGGTGTCGCAACCGCTCCGGTATGGAGCATACTGCCGGGTGTTATCGCCGTGCTTGGCCTTGTATTCGCCATCAGCTTCGCCAGGCGCACCAGCCCGGGGCTGGCGCTTGGACTCTTCCTGGCGCTCACCTACTTCATGGGTTGGGAGATTGCTCCAATCATCCACCATTACGTGCGGAGTGCCGGTCCCGGGGTTGTCTTTCAAGCTGCTCTGACCACCGGGTTGGGCATGGCTGCCATGGGATGCGTCGCCTACCTCTTCCAGATAAACCACCGCAAACTCACCGGGATCGCGGTCGGCATGCTGCTAGTGCTCATTTTGGCCGGTATCGCCAGCATGTTTCTGCACTTCATGCAGCCTGGAACATACGCCTGGCTCACCTTAGGCATCTTCACACTACTTACCGTAGCGGACTTTGCACGGATCCGGGCCGGTGGTGATGGCCAGTCTGCTGTGCAGCTCTCGCTTTCGATCTATCTGGACGCGATCAATATCTTTCTGGCGTTGCTGCAGCTGATGGGGGGCGGACGGCGCCGGGATTAGATCCAGGTAACTCAAGACGAGAAGGCCGGTCATAGGACCGGCTTTCTCTGTTGCCTGCTTGAGTGGATCTGCTGAGACACAAACCTGCGCGCGATTATGTCCACCTTGACTGCGCGAAGAGGAGAAGAAGCTCCGCCCCTACTTCTGCGGGAGCACTGTCACCTGCAGGGCACTTCCATGGCTACCGCCGCTGAAGACTGTCTCTGTCGCATTGACGAACTGCTCCGGCTTCGCCGTCGGAATGTCGGTGAAGGTTTGGGGATTGCGGTCGACCAGGGGAAACCATGAGCTCTGCACCTGCACCATGATGCGATGACCCTTGCGAAAGGTATGGTTTACGTCTGGCATGTCAAAGTTCAGCGCGGTGATCTCATCGGGTTTGAGCGGTTCCGGCTTCTCCCAGCTGTTCCGAAATTTCGCTCGAAAGGGCTCTCCACGAACAAGCTGCTGATACCCGCCCATGGGCACCGGTGGTGCGCTCAGGATCCGCTTACCGACAGACGGATCCGCCGGATTGCTGTTTGGAAAGTCGAATGGGTATACGTCGATGACTTTGACCACGAAGTCGGAGTCGGTTCCCGTGGAAGCGACCTGTAACTTGGGCGAGATAGGCCCGGCGAAGGTGAGATCCTCTGTCAGCACAGCCGATGTATATGTCAGCACGTCCGGTCTGCGCCCGGCGAATCTCTGGTCATCATCCATATACCGTTGAGGAACGGTGTCGGTAGTGTACTCGGTAAACGGCACGGGATGATGCGGGTCGCTGAGGTAGGCGTTCTTACCTGAGGCGGTCTGTGCGTCAAAACTGAGGGTTCCGTCTGAGTGGAAGTACAGCATTCGCGTCTCTGACTGCTTTGGAGGCCACTGCGGATACTTGCGCCAGGCATTTGTCCCGGTTTCAAAGACATAGGCCTTCGGGAGATCCGCGGCTTTCGCGTCCTTGAGGTAGTGTTCGAAGAAGGGGAACTGAATTTCCTTACGGAAGAACTCTCCTGTCTTCGCTCCGAAGGAGATGTCTCCAAGATGGTCGCCATCACTGCGAGCCCATCCACCGTGCACCCATGGACCGATGACAACGGTGTTCTGCGAACCAAGTGCGGGATTCAGCGCATCGATAGCTTTGAACGTGCGAAGTGGTCCGGTAAGGTCTTCGGCATCAAACCAGCCTCCAACCGTCATCACCGGCGTATGCACGTTACGCATGTGCGGAGCCAGATCACGCGACTTCCAGTAGCTGTCGTATGCGGTATGCGATATCTGGTCCCGAAAGAGGGAAGGGCCTTCTTTCTCGAGAAGCCTGGTCAGATTGCTGATGTTGTCGCGCAGATAGAACTCGTACATGTCATTGGTGCCAAAGTCGAATCGCTGCTCACGGTCACTGGCCGCCACGGGATTCTTCTGCGGCAGAAACTGGGCATAAAAGCCATAGCCCCCGGCCAGCATGAAGGCGCCGCCGTGATAACTGTCGTCTGCGCCCAGGTACAGATTCGTCATGGGTGCTTGAGGGCTAGCGGCTTTGATCGCGGGATGCGAGTCGATGATGGAGGCGGAGGTAAAAAAGCCGGGATAGCTGATTCCCGTGATGCCGACACGTCCATTGTTGTTCGGCACGTGCTTTAGCAGGAACTCGACGGAGTCGTACATGTCCGTAGAGTCATCGATATCCTTCGGACCATGCTTTACGTCGAGATGGGGCCGCATCTCGACAAATGCTCCTTCTGAGCCGTACCTTCCACGCACGTCCTCACACACAAAGATGTAGCCGCTCTCCGCAAGCTCGTTGCTGTAGGTGACCGCCTTGGTATACAGGTCTTCCCCATAGGGGGAGCAGGAGTAGGGTGTCCGCTGCATCAGGAAGGGATAGGGTCCATGATCGGCAAAGGCACCAGATTGCGGTACGTAAACCGACGCAAACAGCTTTACGCCGTCCCGCATCGGAATGAGGTACTCGTACTTTGTGTAGTGAGAGCGGACGAATGGCTCGCCGGCGGCAGCACCCGCAACCGGCGTGGTTTGAGCGCGAGATGGAGTGCAAAGCAGAGTTGAAATAAGAACCAGAAACGCAGACGTATATCTTTGTGAGACCACGCGGTCCTTTCAAGCAGACAGGCTTACAAGCAAGAACCGGTAGTGTATCGCGAACACTGCTGCAGATACATGCCGCCGGCTCGGGGATCGCGTCGCTTTCGCGCTGCAAATCCTCGAACCGGCCAATTTCTAGTGAAGAGTGCTGGTCAGGGTAAACACACCGGCACCGACCAGGCTGTTGTTGCCGTAGGTCACCGTGTTTCCATTCGTACCGTTCGAGATAGCGACCCCATTCAACTCAGAGGAGGAGTATGCGGCTCGTAGAACGCCGTTCTGCGTGGCAGCGAAGCCTGCAGCCGTGTTCCCGGTAGCATCGCAACGGGTAAGCGTAACCGAAGCTGACCCGGCTGTGCCGTCCGCGATAAATCCAAAGGCATTGCCGGCGGATGTCGAATCGACTACGGAAAATTTGCTGCCGCCCATGGCTGAAACACCGCCGCCGGCATTGCTCTCAAAGTGCGAGGTACTGATAGCCACAATCGCGGATCCGCTTGAAGACGTAGCCGTGATGCCGCTTCCGCTGCTGCCCACCGCGCTCGAGCCGTCGACAAAGACGCGAGTCGGGGCCGAGGCAGAAACATTGATGCCACTGCCCTGCACGCCGTGGACATGAACATTCTCAATATGCACCGTGCCAGCAGTCGTGATTTGGATACCGTCCCCGGCAAAGCCGCCGCCGATGATGTCCAGGTTGCGCAGAGTCACGGGATCGGTCGCACCAACCTGAATGGAGATGCCTGCCGTGCCGGAGGACTGCACCGAGGCGATCTGCCCGCCACCACCATTAATCGTGATTGCCTTGTTGATGACCACAGAGCCGAAGTCGCCCGCGTCAATTGCATCGATCTCGCCGCCGGCCAGAGTCTTGGTGAGAGCACCGGCGAAGGTCTTGCAGGGAGCAATGCGGGTACATGCGTTCGAATCGTCACCTGTTCCGGAGACCCAGGCCTTGGCGGTGGATGTTTGTGCGTGAGCCACGGAGAACGTAGTGACGGCAATGGCAAAGAGACTGGAAAGCGCTTTCGATCGGATCATGCTGAAACTCCTCGCAAGAGTAGAACAGGGTTGGATGTCGTACATTCCAAGACGGAGTTTACGCGGGCGGTGGTTGCTCGCAGACAAGAATGTAGTCAGAAACCAGAGACCCGTTCCAAAATGGAACGTCCTTTCTCTTCACAACGTGCCTTATCCGGTTCTTTAACGGTCGAGCGGGCCCCCCCCCCACCGCGCCGCGCGGGTCCGCGGCCGGCACCAGGGCATACGGCAC
>CAXTSF010000101.1:0-4088 GCA_964246865.1 uncultured Terriglobus sp. | reverse complement strand
GTGCTTTTTCCGGTTTTTTACGGGGCGAGGGGCACCCAATCACTGGGGGCGGCTCGGTTGATCCTTCTGCCGGTGTTTAGCGAAGCGGCAACACTGCCTCTGGTGCCCCCGCACCGCTGATGGAGTTGTCACCGAAGCTAAAGACGTGGCCGTTTCCGCCGCCAACCAGGTCGGTCCCGTTGAATTGCGTGGTCACCTTGGACAAACGGATGACAGCTGCAAACCCACCATCACCGGCCTTGAAGCCTGCAACAGCATTGGATGAGGAATTGCACCGGTAAAGCGTCATGCTCGCCAGCGTTTTGCTGCTCGATTGCGAGAAGAACCCGACGCTGTTGCCGATGGCCTGCGAGTCATTCACCGTGACCTTGGAGCCGCTGTTTGCGTAGATTCCGTTGGTATTGCCCGAGAAATAAGAACCGGTAATCCCAACACCCGCCACATCAGAGGCACTGGTGACATACAAGCCGTTGCCACCATTGTCATTGCTCACGGAATCATCCACCGTAATGATTCCTGTATTCGGCATCGAGAACGAAAGGCCGTCTCCCTTAAAGCCGGTCACGCGCACACGCTGCACACGCACCGATGTCCCGTCTGTGACCGCAATGCCGGTGTCTCCGGTCCCCATGCCAAGAATATTAAGATTGCGGAGCGTTACGGTTGAGCCCTGCGGCGGCCGAACATCCAGCCCATTGCCTGAAGCCGCGACAATCTCAGAGGTGGAGGTAGAGGTGCCACCGTCGATCGTGATCGTGTGATCGATGGTGAGCTGGCCGAAACTGCCTGGATCGAGCGCGTCGATCTCTCCGCCAGCAGCTGTTACGGCGTAAGCTGCGGCGAAGGTCGCGCAGGGCAGTGTTCGTGTGCAAGGGTTGCTGTCGGCACCTGTGCCCGAGACCCAGGTGCGGGTGGCCTGACCGAACGCTGTGGCGCTGAGGCCAAGTGTCAGGGCGAGTACTGTGATTTGGCTACGGAACATGATGCATCTCCTATAGAGCAAGGCTGATTCTGGAAAGCCGTTGAAGGCGTAGGGTCAAACTGGAGCGAAGGCGCGACGCCACAGGCGAGCGTCTACTGGAGAGGAACTGTTGTGTTCACCGTGATTGCATTCGTGAACGCATTGTTCCCGAACGAAACCAGCTGGCCGCCTTGTGAGGCGCTACCTGCGACTTTGTTGTTCGCAAGAGTCAGGTCCGACATGCTGACGACGCCGTTCACATCGGCCTCTACGCCGGCGACGAGTTCGTAGGCAGCTTTGCTGCGAATCAGATTGATAAACGACCCTGCCTGCGAGCTGACATAGGCGATATCGCCCCGCGTCGCATCACTGTCTGTCACCGTGACGTGAGTTCCGTCGAGTGCCAGAACGCCATACTTTGTTTGTGCAAAGTGGCAGTGCGCAATCAGGATCGAAGCAATCCCGGAGACAGCCTGTGCGCCAAGTCCATATCCGTTATTGCTGATGGTGCTGTCATGCATGGTCACGACGACACTATTCTTGTTGCTGACGATCACGCCAAACTGCGGAAAGTTGATGACACGCAGATTCTCCAGGTGAACTGCCTTTGCGCTACTGATCTGTATGCCGCTACCGCTGGCACCCGCCCCGTTCAACTCGAGATTCCGCAGGGTAACGGCATCACCGGCACCGGCAGCGACGCTGATGGCGGCGCTGCTGCTACTGCTCGATGCAGCCGACACCATTCCGCCCGCGCCGCTGATCGTGACTGCCTGTGTGATATTCAGGGGGCCGAAGTCTCCAGCGTCCAGAACAGCCACCTCTCCGCCCGGGAGCGTGAGTGACAAGGCCGCGGCAAAGGTGGCGCAGGGAAGGCTCCTTGTGCAGGGATTGCCGTCGCTACCGGATCCAGACACCCAGGTCAGGGCTATCGGCACTAGTGCCGCGGCAGCTTGTGTCGAGACGCTGGCATGGGGCGCCGCCTGCCCAAAAGCACAGGTAGCAAGGGAGGTGAGCAGAATGGTGCAGCCGAGTCGTGCGAAATGCATTTAGGACTCCTTGAGAGATCAGGCAGATGAGAGAATGCTCACGAAGTGTACGCGAGGGAGTACTCTCAACAAGCAAAAACGTAACGTCTCGAGAGGTAACTTCCTACAACTTCTGTTGTATTTGGCCGGGATGGCACGCTTTCACCCGAGTCGCAGCTGAGCCCTAAGGCTCGCGGGCAGGGGTACAGCTTGAACCGGCAATGTCAGCAAATCGCTGTTTTAGCGTGCCTTGCAGCATTCTCAGAAAGTAGTTGACCGCAGAAGTTCTGCTCTTTGTACGCAGACTTGTTCGCGGTCCTGATCGCTGAGAAGACTCTAACCGTCGTGGTAGGATCGGAAACGAAATCGTAGCAAGACTCGATCAAGTTACTGAAAGACACATAGAAGAGGTGACAGGGATGAAGAGCAACACTGCCGACGTAGTAACCACCAGCACTGGAAAGAGCAAGGCACTTCGCACCTGGACGAAACCGACGGCCACCGCTGCTGAGGTTGCCAAGGCAACTCTGGGCGCGGGCGGTGCGGCTTCCAACTCCACCGACATTCAGAACTGCGCCTCCTAAGTGGCTGCGCAGCAGATCGCGAAGCTACGGATCTGCTGCACACGCATAGGAACGGTGCTCCCGCCCAGGCTGCTGGCACAGCCTGTTTCACCCGCGCCGGGGCGGTTGACCTAACGCCTTTGGGTGCCGCTATCCAGCCTGGGCGTAGCCCTTACCTTCTTTTGAGGCAGCTCCAACGCCGGCGGCCGAACAGACGCGATTGCGTCCAGACCGTTTTGCCTGATACATCGCCTCATCTGCACGGTCGACAAGCTGCTCAATGCGAGAATCCTTGTCAGGAATCGTGGTTGCCACGCCACAGCTGATTGTGGTCCAGCGATCGCCACGTGCGGCGGTTCTGCCTGCCTTGCCCGACGGCGCTCCGGCTACCATGATCAGGGTGCGCATACGTTCCGCTACCCGCTCGGCCACGCCCGGGTCCGTATTCGGCAGCAGGATAGCAAATTCCTCACCGCCGTAGCGCGCGATGAAGTCGTCTTCGCCACGCAGCGATTGCTGCAACAGCGAGGCGATGCGTTGCAGGATCCGGTCACCGTATGCGTGACCATGCGTATCGTTGAGCATCTTGAAGTGATCCACATCCACCATGACGGCCGAGAGTGGATTCCCGCTGGCCAGCGCTCTCTCCCAAATCTCGACACTCCGGTCGTCATAAGCGCGGCGGTTTGGGACGCCGGTCAAACGGTCCGTGGTGGACAGTGATTGCAGCTCGGCATTTGCGCTCTGCAGGATGCCTCGGCTCAGCCGGGCTCGCAGATAGAGCAGGTAGCTCATACGGCGCTCGCGCGTCAATGCATAGTTCGCGATCAGCGTCATCACCGTGATCCAGAACACCATGCCGCCGGTAACCAGCTTCTGCGGATGATTCAGCATGGTGTCGGTGTACAGGAAGATCAGTTCCGACAGAAACGCAAGCGTCGACACCGGAATGGCAAAGAGTGGATCGACCTGCATGAGAGCGTTTACGGTAAGAATGACGAGTGTGTAAGCCGTGCCTGCCTGAACGGAGACGGAGACGCTTACATTGTGGTGCAGAAACAGGATGCTGCCGACACCCAGGAGGCATAGAAGACCAGCCGCGCCCTCGCGCAGCAGATAGGACTCCCGCCGCCTCACCACAAACATGAGGCTCAGGGCGATAGGCGTTACGATGAGCAGCCGCACGATGACCGCAAGCAGAAAGCGATGCGGTGCCATCAACCAGTCGCCTGCAAGAAACGCGTCATACAGCACAAGCGCAGAGAGCCCAAACAGCGTGAACTGCTTGACCCGAGCCTGACCTGTCTCCGCGTCAAAGCGCTTTTCCAGACCGCCGCGGAAGGAGAGCCACGGAATCGAGCTCCGGCCGAGGCGCTCTATCTCCTGCTCAACCTCTTCCAATTGCTCCGGGATGGAGTTTTCCGGTCTCATGCCGCGTCGTGTGTGCTGGCTAAGACTAATCGTGATCGCCGCCGAGGCGCAATGACACCTTCGGCTATGCGGGTCCACACGGCCATTGCTGCATCGCTGCACGCG
>CAXTSF010000100.1:0-11251 GCA_964246865.1 uncultured Terriglobus sp. | reverse complement strand
GCGCGGTCCGGCTGCTCGTCCCCTTCTGTGTGGGGCTGCTTGCCGCAAGCGCATGGGCGCATGTCGGCTCGCCCGATGTGTATGTGCAGACCAAGGCTGGGCCTTACCCTGTCTTTATCACGCTTCGTGAACCGCCCGTACTCCCCGGTATCGCGGAGGTGCTCGTCCGTCCCGAAGGATTGGGCGTTACCGGAATTACCGCAACGCCGACACCGCTGACGGGCGATGCCGCGGCGCACGCGCCCATTCCGGACCGCCTTGAACAGGGTGCCGACGGCAGCTACACCGGTCATCTCTGGATCATGGCTGCCGGCTCCTGGCAGATACGGTTGCACGTGCGCGGCGCACAAGGAGAGGCCGACCTTGCCGTTCCTCTACCGTCGACATCCACGACTGTCCGGACGATGTCCCCCGGTATGGGTGTGGGTCTTGGGGCGGTGGGGGTGGTGTTGCTCTTCGGGCTGGCCGGTATCGTCGCCGCGGGTGCGCGTGAGTCGGCCCTTGCGCCGGGCGTCGCACCCGACCGGGCGCGACAGCTGTGGGGCAGGCGATCCGCGGTGTTTACCTTTGCTTTGCTCACCGTCGCCGTTTTGCTTGGAAACCGCTGGTGGCGTGTAGAAGCCGCCGCCTATGGCCGCTCGATCTACAAACCGCTGATGCTACAGGCCACACTTCAGAGCAGCGGCGCTGTTGAGCTTCGTTTGCGCGACCCCGGATGGCTGACGCAGCGGCGTCTCGACGATCTGGTGCCGGATCATGGACACCTCGTGCACCTGTATGCGGTACGTTGGCCCGCGATGGATGCCGCATACCATCTGCATCCGGTGCAGACCGGGGCAGGCGAGTTCCTGCTTGCGCCACCCGCCGTCGCTGCGGGACACTACCGGCTGTTCACCGACATTGTGCATGCGAACGGCTTTCCTGAGACTGCGGTTGCGGAGATCGATTTGCCGCAGCGCGCGCAGGAAGCACTTACCGGAGATGACGCCGGCGCTGCTCACCTGCCGGACGTGGCGGAGGGAGATCCGCATGCAACCACCTTCACGATGCCGGACGGCGCGATGCTCCGGTTCGGCAGACCTGACGTCATCACAGCGCGTCAGGGCCTCTCCCTGCGCTTTCAGCTGCTGGATCCACAAGGCGGACCCGCGCAGGACATGACACGCTACATGGGTATGCCGGGACACGCAGCCATCTTGAAGAGCGACGGTAGTGTCTTTGCACACATCCATCCCGAGGGCTCGGTCGCCATGGCTGCGTACATGATGGCCAACCCCGAGATGGCGATGGACGAGGACGCACCCGCGTCTCCCACTGGCACTTTCGGGGCTGACCGGACACCGCTGAACAGCAATGAGGTCGCCTTCCCCTATGGCTTCCCTACGGCCGGACGGTATCGCATTCTGGTGCAGGTAAAACATGGAGTGAGAGTGGAAACAGGGGCGTTTGATGTGGACGTTCTCTAAGGTTCGGCACACGTGATTTCGTCATCATGCGTTCTCGCTCTGCCTCAGTAGAGAGGCGTCTCCCTCAGGCCGATCCTGGTGAAGATCGCCAGGCAGAGCACAACCGCAACAAAGGCTGCTGTCGTTCTGACGGAGTGCTGCCGCAGTCTTCCACGCATGGCGGAGATCGCCAGCAGGAGCAAATACATCAGCACCGTAGCCGCAAGCCAGCAAAAGTCGTAGGTCTGAACGCTTGTCGCTGTTTGTGAGATCACCCTGCTCAGGTGCAGCGAGGGCGACAGTGCGCCTGCGAAGAAGCCCGTGATTGCGGCCGTCAGCAGAAGCGCCAAATTGAGAAGAAACGAGAGCAGATGCCGCATCACTTCCCTTTCGCCTGGCCTGTGACTGTGGCAGCCTGTGCAGCCTCGAAGACGCGAAAGCGCCGCTCCAGTTCCCATTGCTGCGCCGCTTTCTTACTGGCGCGCAGGAAAAGAGCGCAGGCCGTCGAGGGCACATCGCGCGAGTCCGCACAGGCCCGCTGCATGTCATGAAAGTTGTCCGGTGCTCGCCAAAGGCTCTCGCCCGGCAGGAACGCATGTTCCAGCCCTGTACGCGCCGAATCTTTCAGTTGCGCATAGGTGAGTTGCTGGTCCGCTACAGCCCGCGCATACTCCTGCGTAAGATCCGTGCGCGCGACGCCCTCATCGTCGGTCGATAGAGCCACGGGCACATGCGCCGCAAGGTAGCTGTGCAATGGATGCTGCGCACCGCTTACACGGAGAATGACATCGTTCGAGGTGAGGTTAATTTCGACCATGATGTGCCGCCTCGCCATCGTTTGCAGGAGCGCGTACGGGTCATCCTCCAGCATGGCGTCTATGCCGTGACCAATGCGTTCCGCGCCTGCGACCTCGACGGCCTGCCGGATGTGAAAACGGAGACCCTCGGGCGGAACCAACCCCGGTGCAAGTTCGCCCGCGTGCAGGCTGAGATGCACCTTCGGGTAGACAGTGTGGAGATAAGCCAGCATGCGCATCTGTGTTTCGTATTGACTCATCACGGGGAAGGCGTCCTCCGGCTGAACGAGGTTGACGCCGACCATGCGAGAGTCCGCGCTGGCCACCTCGTAACCGAGGAGTGTCTGGGCAAAGACCTGCTCCGGCGGGAACGCGCGCAGTACCTGATACAAATACCGTACCGTGATGCCGCAGGCGGGCACCGCCTCTGCCGTGCCGCAATGCTCGCGCTCGCGGCGGCTCCGCTCCATGGCGTCAAGCTCCGCACGGTTCGCCGCAACGGCCTCGCGCAAACCAGCCGCCAGCAGGGCCTCGCGCAGCTTCGCAGGGTCCCCTTCCCAGGGATGATCCATCGCCAGCTTGTGTGCAAGGGAAAAGTCCGGCGTCACCATAACCTCGAGATACTGTTCGTTCTGCGCCGCGGCCCGTTTTGCCACTTCGTCAAGCCATTCTCCCGCATGCGAACTCGCGACGCTGATGAAGTGATCGAAGGCGGCAAAGAAGTGGTCGTGGGCGCTGACGCCTGCGCTCGGCACAAAGCTGCGCATGGAGAAGCTGTTAACGAGCCCGTCATACAGAAGGCCGTTGCTGAAAGCGCTGCTGGCGGGCACAGTTCCCTCTGCACAGACCGGCCTCGGCGGAATGCTGCGCGTTGTTCCTACATTGCGGACGAGGATAAGCCTCACTGGATCGGCACACAGGAGGTCCTCAGCCGCCTCTTGAATCAGCGTCTCCGCGTAGACCGCGCCGGCGAGGTGCGTATGCAGATCTGCACCCTTGGGCATGGTCGCGAGAAAGGCGTGCACCGCAAGAGGGTCTGCGCGTATGGATTCAAAGCGCCGCGCTGCCACACCTTCATTGGAACGTGCACTCTGACGGGGTATTTCACGGCCAGCCTGGCCGGACAGAGGTGTTGCGGGACAGAAAAGAACGCATACGGCAATCAAGGCAGCGTGGCGCAGCAATGCGGCCGGCATCGATCCTCCATCCAGATCCAGGATGGACTCAGCATAGCGGAGGAAGCCGCCACTGCCGACGCCGCTTTGTGAAGTCATCCCGCGATTGCTATACTTGGCAGGTCGCGGCACGCAGCATGATGCGTGCTCTTTATGCGCGAGCGACCCGCAACGGCATCCCGCCGCTGCTTCTTGTTGGGATCCCCTCCCAGGCAAGGCCAGATAGCTCAGTGGTAGAGCGCGGCCCTGAAAAGGCCGGCGTCGGCGGTTCGATCCCGTCTCTGGCCACCACCACCGTTACGCACAGTGATCCATCGAAAACCGGCCTAACATCGCTTTGAGCGGCTCTGAGCCCCAGTTTCTTGGCCGCGCGGCCAGAGAATGAAGATCACGACCATCACGGTAGCCGGACCGTCATTTCGACTTCAACTTGCAACTCAGGTGTCCAGAGCGCCTGCACGCCGATCGCTGTGACACTAGGCATTTCGCCATGGAGCATCTCTTGAATTGGGAACCATGCTTCTTTGAAACGGTCTGTGGTTGCATCGACAACATAAATGCGAAAGGTGACAACATCGCGAACTGAAGCGCCAAGTTCATGCAGCGCCGCCGCTAGCTGGGTGGCCACGATCTGCGCTTGGCTAGCGAGGTCGCGCGGCACCGGCCCTCCGTCCCGGCGCATTGCAGTTTGTCCGGCTACAAAGGCAAGTCGGCCAACCTCGGCGACGCTGATCTGTGAGGTGCCGATTTCCGTTGCGTCCAACATTGTCGGCGGATTTAGCCGGGTCACAAAGGAAGCGCCGTTGACAACTTTTGACTCTGACAAAGGGTGCTCCTTGAAATCAAAGAGTGTGATGCTTGTCGAGGCAGAAGCGGCAGGACAGCTTGACGGTGGCGTGTTCGCCGCTTGTGTGAGTTCTAAACCAAGGCTGAGGGCGGCTAGCCCCCTTCGAGAGATAATGAAGGTCCGGGGCGGCTTCACCGCTAAAGTTATCTGGTCCGTCGTCCGCAAAGCGGCAGGACTGCGGTTTCGATACCGTAGCTCCTCACGACTTCCGTCGAGCCTGAACCCCGCTATGCCATCAAGTCGAGGCGCGCTCGAACAGATCCAGTTCCTACTGGGTCGCGTCTCCGTCCAGACCACGGAACGCTACTTGGGCTGCAAGCAACGGCTCGGGAATGCCGTCAACAACTGGATCGGGCTGGAGCCAGGCTCTTCCTGACCAGCGTACCCTGCCACGGTGCGACTTCGCGTATGAATCCGTGGCAGTGGATGGATTGTCGATTTGCATCCATCTGGAGCTTGTAATTCCTAAAGGTGTGCTTTCTTAATGGCTTAGGCTAAGAAGAATCCTATTTGAGTCACCGAGTACGATGATCGAAGCCGCTCCTGGCTTCCTTGATGACGTCCCAATTGTGTCCGATCCAATGGACCAAGGTCCGCATCGGTTCTAGAAGGCTCAGACCAAGAGGAGTAAGTTCATACTCCACTCTTGGAGGAACCTCTGCAAATACGTGACGTGACAGAAGGCCGTCCCGCTCCAACTGGCGCAACGTAGTAGTGAGCATCCGTTGCGAGATGCCGTCTATCGACCGTTGCAGCTCAGAAAAGCGCGCGCGGTAGCCCGGCTTCCTCGAAAGCGCAACAAGGAGCAGGATGCTCCACTTGTCTCCAATCTTTGCCAGGAGATCGCGAAGAGGCTCTGTTTCTTCACTTCTGCACGTGAGAGCGACCGGGCCTCCGACAGCGTTTTTGTTGGCTTTTTTCATCGGTTACTTTCAGCTTCGTTACTAAGATCCATGTGCCGTCTTCCGTAAACGTAGCATTCATTCCATGATGCAGGTATCGATAAGTAACCATGAGGTCGGTCACATTAGGGATTTTCGAATCCACGGGCGCGTAAACCATGAGGGCGCGCAGGCGTCTGCTTTACGAATACAAGGAGATTCCAATGCGTGTATTTCTTACCGGGGGCACGGGCCTGATCGGTTCGGCCATTGTTCCGGAACTCATCAACGCTGGGCATCAGGTGCTTGGCCTTGCCCGGTCGGAGACGAGTGCAAGAGCTCTCCTCTGCGCTGGCGCTGAGGTTCTTATGGGCAATCTCGAAGATCTCCACACTCTCAGTGACGGCGCAAGTCGAGCTGAGGGAGTGATCCACTGTGCCTTCGACCTCGATTTCGCGAACTTTGAAAAAAGCAGCCAGACGGAGAGGCTGGCCATTGCGGCTCTTGGGACTTCGCTTGCCAGCTCCGATCGTCCTCTGATTGTCAGCTCGGGACTTGGTCTTACATCACCGATTCGTCCAATCACGGAGGATGTCGATTCGCCTGCCGTTTCAGCATCACCCCGCGGTCCGGAACAGGCTGCGCGCCTGCTGCGCGAGCAGGGGATCAACGTCACAGTCGTGCGCGTTCCCCAGGTTCACAACACGGTCAAGCAGGGCCTCATTACGAGCCTGATTGCGGTGGCGCGTCACGTGGGTGAGTCCGCGTACGTGAATGAAGGATTGAACTGTTGGCCGGCTGCGCACGTGACCGACGTTGCTCGTCTCTACAGGCTTGCGCTCGAGAAGCGCGAACCCTCGCGCTACCATGCGGTCGCCGAAGAGGGAATCCCGCTTCGAGATATCGCCGCCGCCATTGGCCGGGGCATTCGGGTTCCAGTCACTTCTATTTCATCGGAGGAGGCACAAGCCCGCTTTGGTCGCATCGGCGGATATGTAGGGATGGATCTTTCGGCGTCGAGCGCGTGGACGCAGGACCGGCTCGGTTGGATACCGACTGGGCCGGGGCTGATGGAAGATCTCAACCGAACACGCTATCGAGAGAATTCGGATTCTTGAGGCGAAGCTGTCTCCCTTTACGACTCTTGACTGCTGATTACAGGCCCATGCACTCTTCTAGCCAGGAAGAGTCCTGTCAAACGCGGTTGTGGCAAGCTGCCCGGGTTCCAGGCATAAGACGGGCTTGAGTGGGTTAGACTCCTTCGCAGGCGTCCGAATCGCGTGATCGGAACAATTCCGCGCAGGAGAGGTGATGAGCCGAACATTCTTTGTCTTAGGAGCGACCGGCCGGACAGGCCGGCATTTCCTCTCACTGGCTTTAGAGAAGGGCAACAAGGTGAGGGTCCTGGTCCGTGACCCTGGGAAGCTCTCCACGCGGCATCCAATGTTGGAGGTTCATCAAGGGTCGATTTCAGGGGAGCTCGCACTCGACGACCTGCTGCGCGACGTTGATTGTGTTGTCTCCATGCTGGGTGACGCCAGGCTCCAACGCGAGAGCAAAATCAACACACGCTTTGTGAATAAGCTTATTCCGGCAATGCGACGCCAGGGAGTGGAGCAGTTCCTGTATCAAGCCGGCGGCCTGACCAGGTCCTACAAGGGGCGGCTCCCTGTTGCCTCATGGATTCTGCGAAATACTCTCGCGCGGTTCAACGGTCTGATTGGGCAGCACGAGGATAACGAGGCCGTCATCGAATACCTCGTCGAGCAGGCGATGGATCTCCGATGGATTGTGCATCGTGCCAGCCTCTACTCTGATGGACCCTCGAAAGGGGTTCTGGAGCGGTCCGAGACACGTCTCAGCATTGCAACATTCCAGGACTGTGCCGCATACAACTACCGATTGCTTTCGGACGACACGGCCATTCACACGTGCGACCTGAGCTTCTACGCAAGCACAACAAAGCGGTAAGTCGATGGCGCGAACGTGGCTCATCTGCTCCGAAACTCGGAGATGCCTTACTACAGGTCCTCCCAAACGCCTTTCTACTGGTCCTCGTAAATGCCGTCGTGGCAAGTTGGCCCGGGTTCCAGGCACAAGGCGGGCTTGTCCGGGCCGGATCACCTCGGATAAGCCGACTTGCCGTTACCGAGTCCATGGACTAACCGGCTCCCGACACTTTCCGAAAACCGGCCTGTTGTAAGTCCGCTGCTACGAAACATTCAGCACTATCGAACCAACTCCACTGCCTCGCGCATACATGCGATGCGCCTCCTGAATGTCAGTTAGTGAAAAGATCGCCTTGATCGGTACCCGGATGCGCCCTTCGGCAAGCCACTGGAAGAGCAGAGCAAGATCTGGAGCGAAGTGCTTTGATCCCCGGAACAAGCCGAAAAAGGTCGTCCGTTTTCCTGTCCAGAACGCCAGATTCCTGGCGAACAGCTTCAGGATCATAGGAAGAGGCGAGGGCCGTGGAACGTTGGTGAATGTTGGCAGGTTTTGACCATAGCCCACCAGAAGGCCGCCCTCTCGCAGAATGGAATAGCTCTCATCAAAGCTTTGATAGCCAAGCGGATCAAATACGGAATCCACACCGCCGAGGCGCTGCATTTCCCGAATCCAGTCTTTGCGCCTGTAGTCAAACGCTACGGCTCCATTCGTACTTAGCTCTGCATGCTTGCTCGACGATGCGGTCCCGAACACTTCTGCTCCCCGCAGCCGTCCCAGATGAAGAAGCGCCGTACCGACCGAGCCGCTGAGACCATGAACAAAAATCCGCTGGCCGCGCTTTACCTTTGCGCTGCGCTCCAGCATCTCGTAAGCAGTCATCCAGTCCAGGATGAGTGCCGTCGCCTGGTGTAGGTCTACATGCTCTGGTACAGGTACCGCAAACTTTGCCGGCACGTTCATCCGTTCTGCCTGCGCTCCGTAAATCGTGAGGCAAGCGACCAGGGACCCTGGCGCAAAGGCCGTGACGCCGGGGCCATCCTTCAGCACCCTGCCGATCATGCTGTAACCCGGCGTCAGGGGCGCCTTCCTCTGAAATGGATAAATGCCGCGCCGCATATTTACGTCGGAACCCGCGACCACGGAATGCAGCACCTGAACCTGCACTTCACCCGCTTGAGGACTCGCGATTTTTGCTTCGATCACTTGAAGGACACACTCGTCGCCAAAACGCGGGACGAGTACTTTTCTGATTGTAGTTTCCATTTCCTTCTCCTCAGGGAACCCTGAAAGCAGCGTTCGGCTCTATGACTTACACTGTAAGTCTGTCACGAGGGGCTGTCAAGGCTTACTATGTAAATGATGGCCTATCCTAAATTCCTTTCGCCGGAGGAGATCCTAAGAACTGCGGTGCACCTCGTAGAGCATGGAGAAGTCGATGGTCTCTCGCTGAGAGCCGTTGCCGCGGAGCTTGGAGTGAGAGCACCAAGCTTGTACCGCTACTTTTCAGACAAGGAAGCGCTAGAAAACGCGGTCGCCGAGGCAATCCTGAGTCTCATGTTGGTAGAGTTTCGGAAGATATCTGTGTCCAAGAAGCCGGAGACGAGATTTCGAAAGATGGTGGAGGTCTACCTGCGCTTTGCGCGGGAACGGTTTCCTCTCTACACATTTGTCGTCCAGCACAACCACCCTGAGCGGTATGCGTCGGGCATGGGCAAAGCTGTTTGGGATCTCATCGTCGACACGGCAAGCGCCGTCTCCGGACAGCCGGATGATACTGCTGCAGCGGTTGCGACGTGGGCATTCCTGCATGGCTACGCCACACTTGAGCATTCCGGCGCGTTCGGGCCTTCCGGACCAAAAGGTGGATTGCAGCGAGGCTTGGAAGCTTTTCTGAGCAGCTTTCGCAATACCGTCCCCCGAACCCGAGTATAGAAATGCGGCACGACACGCATTCAGCGTATGGCGCCGGTCGAGTACATCGGCCGCTACATGCGCGGCTGGTTCGACTTCGCCAACGTGATTCTGCATTCCGTCGACGCGAAGTGGAAGCAGAATCTTTTCACCAAGGAGCCTTCTATTCAACTTGGTTTGGCTGCGACGCTGACCGCTTGCGCTTTCTCAACCGCGCGCGTCGCTGGCCTTGTTGGGGCGATCCGCGTTCACATTCTCTGACGTCGAGGGTGCGCTTCAGCGGTAGATCCGGAAGAGAAACTGCTTTGGACGGGTCAGTCAATCGCAATGCGCGATGTGTCCGAAGGTGTTGGAGAGCCGGTTGTAGAACCGGCTCTCGCGGTCATGTCCTGCATCTCGCAAAACCAGGAGGAAGTGCGACAAGCGGTTCGGAGAAGGGACGATTTGTTACCTTCAACAGTGAGCTCTTTCAACTCGTCGAAAAGCTCATGGAGTGATGTTCAGAAAGCATGATTGGTCGCCTCGCCGTGCGAGGTGTCACTACTCCGTTCAAGGTAAGTGACTCTGCGATGGGTCTAGGCTGAAAGCGCTGAGCAACTCACTCACGAGAACGGCGTTCATGAGGACTTACAAAGTCCCCGCCAGCACTGTGGCCACCTTCCGATGGCACTAACGGCGCGACAAGTGTTTCGATCATTTTCGCCATCTGCCCGGCCGGCCTGCGATCTTTTGTCTGCGCCCAGCGGCTTGCTGCGCCAAAGATGGCCCAGGCAAGGGTTGTTGCGAAGGTATCCAGATCGACGCCAGGCATAAGCGTCTTGCCATCGACACTGTTACGAAAGAGAGCTTCGAGAACCGGGATGACGAAACGATCCTGCGGCATTTTGCTCAAACTGCTCGGGCAGCCCAAAGCCTTGGCAAGGTAATCACAGACGCCGAGCGCAATGGCGTACAGTGCACCTTCGCCTCTGGGTGAGGTGATGCCGCGCTTTCGTAGCATCTCGCCGAAGCGTTCAGCAGACATGGCCTGCAACAGTGACCCTTTGTCGGGGTAATGGAGATAAAAGGTAGCCCGGGTCAGGTCCGCTTCGTCCACGATCTCCTGCACAGAAAGCTCGTTGAAGTCTCTCTTCCTGAGCAGCTTCCCTAATGCGTCGATCAGCAGCCGCTGGCTGCGAATGACGCGCCGGTCGATTGAGGCAGCGGCTTCGGCGGGCTCAGTGTGCTCGGGCTGCGCTGACGCGAGAGGCATACCTTCAGAATAGCTTTTCTGAAACCTTCCGCAACGCCATACATCTGTCTATTGTTGTTTGTGGACAGGTGTCCATAAATGGCCATTTGTACTTGAAAAGGAGAGCACCTATGCCCACCCTGTTGCATGTTGATTCGAGCCCGCTCTACGGCGTGTCTATCTCTCGCGAGCTGACCGCAGCGTTCGTAACCGAGTGGAAGACTGCCCACCCTGGAGCGACGGTGATGGACCGCGACCTGAATGCCACCTCCATCCCACCCGTAACGGGTGCGTGGGTCTCGGCCGCTTTCACGCCGGAGCCGTCGCGCACCGAAGAGCAAAAGCAGCAGCTCGCCCTTTCTGACACCCTGATTGCAGAACTGCAGCAGGCCGACGAGTGGGTGATTGGCGTTCCCATGCATAACTTCAGCATTTCCTCGCCCCTCAAGCTCTGGATCGATCAGGTGGCGCGTGCGGGTAAGACCTTCGCCTATGTCGACGGCAAACCACAAGGCCTGCTTACTGGCAAAAAGGTCACGTTTGTTGTGGCCAGTGGTGGCATGTATGACGCCGGCACGCAGATGGCCTCGTTCAACCATGTGGAACCCTACCTGAAGGACGTGTTCGGCTTCTTCGGCGTCAAGGAACAGAAGTTCCTGACCGCGGGTGGAACGATGGCGCTCCGCCAGGGCAAGGATCGGAACGAGTTCCTCGCTCCACATCTCCAGGCGGTTCAGACACAGGCAAACCAGATTCATTAGTGCGCCGGCTTCGAAAGGCGAAGCTTTGGAAGTCGGTCGTAACTCAGCAGACAAACGTGGTAAATCAAGACTTACTCACCTTTGGGGCGGTTCATCTGGAGGCTAGAGACCCGGAACGGACCGCACGTTTTCTGGCAAGAGCTCTTTGTTCCAGCGGCGGGCGAGTGACGGTGGCAGCATCGCGGTCGGGACTGCGGAACATGCTCGTGGTGCTCCACGGCGGCGTCAGCGCTCCCTTCGAGCAGGGACACAG
>CAXTSF010000099.1:9568-11485 GCA_964246865.1 uncultured Terriglobus sp. | reverse complement strand
AACGCCCGCAAACCGCGCTCCCAACAACAGAAATCCAGCCGACGCCACCAGCGCCACCGCTGTCACACCCAATCCCACGCGCAGATCCGTCCGGTCGCTCACCCATCCGATCAGCGGCGGCGAAGGCACATCTCCCAATAGGTGGATAAACAAGAGCTGCCCAGCCAGCGCGGTCGCCCGTACCCGTGCGCTCACCGCGTTCACAATTGCCGCGTTGATCGGCCCGCTCCCCAGAAACAGACAGAACTCCGCCAAAGCCAATGCCGGCAGCAGCGTCGCCCGTGGCCCAAAAAAACAAAGCAGCGCGAACGGCAGGCACAGGCCCGATGCCAGCGCGCTTACGTAGTACAGCGCACGCCGGTCGCGCCGCAACCAGCGCTGCGCCCACCAACCACCCGCCGCCGTTCCCAGCAGTCCAGTCACTGCCGTAATCGCTCCCACGCTAAATCCCGCGCGCGCCGCCGACATGCCCGCCATCCGCTGCAGAAACGAACTCATCCACCACGAGATTCCCCCGATGGTGAACGTCGACATCGCATACCCCAGCACGCCAAAGACATATCCCGGCGTTTGAAACAGCCCAGCCACATCCTGCAAGAACGGTTTACCGTCGCTCCGTTCCCGCGTTCCTGCTCCCTCGCCTCTCTCCGGCTCACGCAGCAACAGCAGGATCAGCCCAGCCAGAACCAACCCTGGCACCGCTGAAACGTAGAACGCCGATCGCCACCCGTGCGCCTGCCCCACTGCGCCGCCCATCGTGAATCCCAGCGCCGCTCCCACCGGGATCGCCACATTGAAGATGGTCAGCACGCGGTTCCGCTGCTCCGCTGGAAAATAGTCCGCCAGCACCGCCGGCCCATAGATTCCGAAACTGGCCTCGCCGATCCCCAGCGCCGCATGCCGCACAAGTAGCGATTCGTAGCTGTGCACCCTCGCCGTTAGTAGATTTACGAGGCTCCAGAACACCGCGCCCACCACGATCAGCGGCTTGCGTGGCAGCCGGTCGCCCAGCCACCCCGTCAATGGTGCCGCCGCGATATAGGTTAGGAAAAACCACATCGTCAGCGAGCCCACCTGCTTGTCCGACAGGTGGAACTCACCCTTCACCATCTCCTGGACGCCCGGCAAAATATACCGGTCGATGTAGTTCACCAGATTCAGCGCCGTCAGCAGCACCAGCGCCATCGTCGCTCCAGCAACCGCCTTCCGCGCGTCCCTGCGCTCATCACGCTCCTGCTTCACCACGCTCCTGCCCCACCTCTCGCCGCCGAGCATAGCAGCTAAGCCGAAAATTTTTCCTCCCACCTTTTTCATCGGCACGCGTTGCCCACGGTCCGATCCCACAAAAGGTGTAGCGTCGATCCCTCGTATTTGCCGTGGAGAGAAGGCAAGATACATACAGCCATGACACGGATTTCCCCCTCCATGCCTCCGGTCGCCGACCCCACGCACCCGGGCCTGTTTTGCTCCGAGCAGACGCGTCTCCAGCAGCTCAGCGAACTCGATCTCCTCGACACACCGGCCGACCCGGCCTTTGACGGCCTTGCCCAGCTCGCTGCCACTCTCTGCGCCGTGCCCATGAGCTGCATCGGCCTCGTCGATGAGAAGCGCTGGTGGGCCAAGGCCTGCGTCGGCATCCCTGTTCAGCAGATCCGTCGCGACCACTCCTTTTGCACCCATGCCATCCAGCAGCCGGGTCTGCTCCTCGTCGAGGACACCCTCCTCGATCCTCGCTTCGAAGCCGCTTCCAACCCTCCCGGCGGACCGCAGATCCGCTTTTATGCCGGCGTTCCCATCCGCAGCGAAGACGGTGCGCCCATCGGTGCCCTCGCCGTCCTCGACACCGCACCGCGCACCCTCACTGCCGCCCAGCAGAATGGCCTTGTTCTCCTCGCGCGTCAGGTCGAAGCGCAAATT
>CAXTSF010000099.1:0-9558 GCA_964246865.1 uncultured Terriglobus sp. | reverse complement strand
AAATTA
The DNA here is from genome assembly GCA_964246865.1 of uncultured Terriglobus sp. Lineage (GTDB taxonomy): Bacteria > Acidobacteriota > Terriglobia > Terriglobales > Acidobacteriaceae > Terriglobus. The sequence continues at coordinate 9,552 of CAXTSF010000099.1, read as the reverse complement.
CCCTCCGCAGCCATCGCGAGGCCCTTCTCCAGCAGCGCGAAGAAACCGACCGCCTCTCCCTCACCCTCGAAGAAAGCCACACCACCTTTCTCGCCTTCATGGATCACGGTCCCTTCCTCAATTACGTCAAGGACGAAGCCGGCCGCTACATCTTCTACAACGGGCAGCTGGCGCAACGCTTCGGCATCACGCGCGAGCAATGGCTTGGCCGCACCGATCACGAGGTCTGGCCTGCCGCCGTCGCCGATGCCTTCCGTAAGGCCGACATCGCAGTCCTCCAGAGCCGAAAGTCCGTCGAAACTCTCGAACACTCTCCCGCCAGCGATGGCACCGTCAGCTCCTGGATGTCGTACAAATTTCCCATCCAGAACAGCTTTGGCGAATGGCTGCTCGCCGGCATCTCCGTCGACATCACCGCCGAACTCGCCCGCGAGGCTGAACTACGCTCCGCAAAGCAGACTGCCGCGCTCGCCCGCGAACTGGAGAGCAGCCGTTCGCTTCTCAAAGGCTTCCTCGACCACAGCCCCAATCACGCCCACATTAAGGACGAGCACGGCCGCTACCTCGCCTACAACGCCGCCTTCGCTCAGCACTTCAACATCTCCGGGCAGGCCTGGATCGGCAAAACCGACGCGGAGGTCCTTCCGGAACGGCTTGCCGAGCTCTTTAGCCAGCACGATCAACAGGTCATCGGGAAAGGCAGGCGGATCGAGCACTCCGAATCGCTGCCCACCGCCTCCGGCGAGCGCGCCGTCTTCCGCATCGTCAAGTTCCCCCTCACCGATGCGGATGGCCGCCCCCTCATCGGCACGGTCGCCCTCAACATCACCGAAGAGGTCGACCGGCAGCAGTCGCTCAAGGCCGCGAACAAAACTCTCAAGCGCCTCGCCGACTCGGACGCTCTCACCGGCCTTTACAACCGCCGCATCTTTTACGAGCGCACCAGCGCCGCCTTTGCTGATGCCGAACTCGCCGGCACCCCGCTCTGCGTTGTTGTGCTGGATGTGGATGACTTTAAGCGTCTCAACGACCGCTTCGGCCACAGCGCCGGTGATGAGGCACTCCGTCTGCTCAGCCGCAAGCTCCGCAGCTCCCTTCGGCCACAGGACGTCGTGGCCCGCCTCGGCGGCGAGGAGTTCGGTATCCTCCTGCCCAACACCGATCTCGCTACCGCCATGGTCCGCGCCGGCCATCTTCGCGCCGCCATCGCCACCCTGGCCTGTGCCGCGGGCCACATCACCGTCAGCATGGGCGTTGCGGAAAAGAGCTTCTCCTCCACCTCACCCGAACACCTCATCACCCAGGCCGACGACGCCATGTACCAAGCCAAGCACACCGGCAAAGACCGCGCCATCGCCTTCCGCGAACGCCAGGCCGACCTGTTTCACTCCTCCAATGCTGCCTGAGATCCGGGACCAGGAGAGACTGCGAAAGCTTTGCCGAGGCAGAGCTCTTGCTTTGCTGTAAATCCCTGATTGCAGGGCGGCTTGGCAGGCTTACGGGCTTCAAAGTTGTCTCGATCGGCGCAGGATCGCTGAAATCGATGCTTGCAGAGCGGCTCCATCGGCCCGCGAGCGCTGCAGTCTCGATCCATCACAGCTCAAGGCGCCAGCCCTAGGTACAAGACCTCCTGTGCACCCACGGACGGAGAGATGCGCTGCTTCAGCCCCATAACAACAGGTCTTCAGCCCATAACAACAGGTCTTTAGCCCCGCGGAGCTGCGGCTGAAGGCCCGCCCTGCAAGACCCTGGGGCAACGCCCAGATCTACGTCGACAGGGGTTTGTGGGCTGCAGGCCCGCGTTAATGCTCTTGATTGAGTCCGTGGTTTCCACGTGGTAGATAAAAGCAAGGCTAAGTCTGCATAGCAGCCGCAGCGTATTTAGGATCCGTTGTCTCGCTCCTGAAGTCCTCCCGACTTCGAGCGGCGAGTCTGCTCCATGAAGAGAACTGAGGACTGATTGAGAACTGGATCTTTTCGCGATATATCGTTGGCCATTTTTAATGGTGATCTTCGCAATTCCATTTGTCCGAGAAGCGCAAGCACAGGCCAATCTTGAGGTGAAGCAGGCGCGGTGGGAGTTCGGGACTTCCACAAGCTACGGCTTTGCACCCGGCAATGGAAGTAGGGGCGACTTCTCGACTGCAGTCGATCTACACTTTTCCAATATCCAGGGAAGCGCAGGACGACTCATTTGCCGCGCCTGCGAGAGATCTCGCTTTCGGACGGAAGCACTTGTGGAGATCATCCCATTCTGGCGTGCCTCCTACCCTCGTCAAACGCACAGCGTTTTTATTGAAGCTGCTCCTAATCAGGTAACGCAGACAACCTTTGGCCCCTTTTCGCGTCAGGGTGTTTCCATCACGCCGTTACTGGTCCGTGTTCTCTTCGGGCACGCAGGCGACCGAAGAGTCGAGCCCTGGGTGCAGGCCGGGGGTGGCCTTCTCTGGACCAACCACAAGTTCCCCATTCTTGTGAGCAGCCCCACAAGCGTCATCAACTTCACGCCTCAGGTGGGTGTCGGGTTAAATCTGTATACAAGGCCACGCGAAAGTCTCCAGCTCGGCCTGAAGGTCATTCATATCTCCAATGCCGGCCTCGGCGATAACAATGCAGGCGTAAACGTCTCCCTGCACTTTACCGCCGGCTACTCCTGGTGGAGATGACCAGGCTGAACTTGTGAGCGAGTACTCGGACTCCGGGTACCCCACCAGCCTGCCCTGAGCCTGTCGGTGGGCGAAGCTAGGGTGGGACCAGCGCACGCGCTCCGTCGTGCAAAGCGCGACTGACAGTCAGACCCACCTCAAACCGTCCGGTACGCCACGATCTTCTCCCACGTCGACCCAAACCGGTCTGCCGCACGGTCCGCCTCACTCATCCCGAAGCACTCCTCCCACTCCCGTTTCAGCCAGGGAGTCCCGGACACCATTGGATCGAGCTCCGGATTCGCATACAGCAACCAGATCTCCCGCGACTCCGCCCGCAATGCCTGCTCCACGCGGGCGAGAAACCGGCGCATCACCGGCGCGGCAAACGGATGGTACAGCGTCATCACCAGTGGTCCGTGAGGCAGCGCAAGCTCCGTGGCGTCGCCGCAGACGACCTCCACCGGCATCGGCTGCTGCCACTCCGCCCGGAAGCGCTGAAGATTCTCCGTCGCCACCCGCGCCAGCTCCGGCGAAAGCTCCACCCCCACTGCTGTATGGAAGGGATACCGCGTTGCCAGCATCAGCGCCCGGCCCTTGCCGCATCCCACATCCACATACGTGAACCGCGGCCAGTCCAGCGCAAGCCGGTCCATGGCCGCCGTAAACACCGACGGTGCTATGCCGTAGTACGCCGTCGCCCAGTACGCCTCCGGCCGTCGCGTGTCCAGCTCCTCGCCATAGACGAGGCCGCCCGTCTCCACCCCGTACTGCGCGTCGAAGGGGTGCACCGGCTGCACCGCCTCCTGCGCTCCCAGGGCATGCTCATCTCGCTTCAGGATCAGTCCGCCGCGCCGCACTACCTCCCGTAGAAATCCGCCCCATCCGCGATTCGCAATCCAGTGCCGCGCCCGCCGGACCCACGCTCCCCGCATCCATCCTCCGTCGGAACTAGCGCCTTGTCTCTTCGCGCGGATAGGTTGCTGTGACCACGGTGGAGATCCCGCCGCGAGGCCGGAAGTCTCCCTTCACCTCTGCCCATACCGGGTCGCACGCCTTCACCACATCGTTCAGCACACGGTTCGTGATGTTTTCCTGAAAGATGCCGAGATTGCGGTAGCAGAACAGGTATTCCTTGAGCGATTTCAGTTCCAGGCATCGCTCGCGCGGCATGTAGCGGATCGTGATCTGTCCAAAGTCCGGCAGCCCTGTCTTCGGGCACACCGACGTAAACTCCGGATCGTCAATCAGGATTTCGTACGCGCGAAAGTGGTTTTGCCAGGTCTCAATCTCCGGAAACGGGAAATCCAGTCCCGCCGCCGCATGTTCATCGGTATATCGCTCTGCGAGTGCCATCTTCCAAGTTTACTGCGCGCGAATACCTGCGTGCCTGGTTCGTGCCAGCAGGCTATCCTCTCGACTCGGTCCATCCCTGCATTCGACGGAAAACCTCGGAGAGGTGTTTGGCCCTGGCACTCCACATCCGTTCCGGCGCCGCGAGAGAAGCAGGTGGAGAGAGGAGGCCGGGCAAGCGCCCGGAAAGAAAAAGGCTGGCCCTCAATGGAGGACCAGCCTAAGTCGCTTCTTCTGAGGATGCTAGTGACAGGCTGAACAGAATGAGAATTACACGCTAGACGCGCTCTTATAGAAACGGGATCTGCGGAACAGACGCGCGGACAGCCCTAGTCTCTCCGCCCAAGTACCGGCCGGTCATTCCCGTTCTGGTCCTGTGTCGTTGTGTTTGGGTCGTTTGTGCTCGCGCTTGTGCGGCGCAGCGTCGGCTTGTTCGGGTCTGTCTTGCCGTCGATCTTGCGCTTGTTCTGGATGCGCGCAAGCCTCGTCTTCACGTCGTCGAACTCGGATGTCGTCACCAGATAGTCGGGCTTTGCCGGCAGGATGGTGGCAATCTCCTCTTCGGAATGAGCAATGCGGTCCGGCGTCTGCGGGTGGTCGGAGAACGCCGATGCCAGCACGCCCGGCTTGCGCTTCTCCAGCGCCTCCAGCTTCTCAAACATGCTTACAAGACCCTGCGGATCGTAGCCAGACTTGTACATGTATTGAATGCCAAGAAAGTCAGCCTGTCCTTCAAAGTCGCGCGAGAACTTGAGGAAGCCGAGCGGAATCGCCAACTGCGAAGCCTCGTAGATGCCATATGCCGTGTATCCGCCCATGAAGATCAGCGGAACCGTGGAGAGTTGCATGTACTGCGCGCGCGTCATCTCCCGCGCAGCATGGTGCGCTGCGACGTGGGCGATCTCGTGGGCCATCACGCCGGCGAGTTCACTCTCATTGTCGGCCGCCAGAATCAATCCACTGTTCACGTAGAAGAAGCCGCCCGGCAACGCCATCGCATTGATCTCATCCGAGTCGATCACCTTGATCGTAAAAGGCACCTTTGCATCGGAGTTCTTGACAATATTCTGGCCGACGCGGTTGACGTATTCAACGATCACCGGGTCCGTGATGAGGTGTGTCGAACGCTCGACCTCCATCGCGTAGCCCTTGCCGTTGCGGACCTCCCAGTCCGTCGAAAACCAGTTGCCCAGGCCTCGTTTGCCGATGTCGCGCGTTCCAGCCGCGTCCACATCCTCCACGGAACCCTTCTTGATGTTCTTGCGAAGATCGTCGCCGGGATTCGGAATAGGCTCGTTGTTCTTGGCCGCGTCCTGACGAGCCTTCTCCAGGTCGTCGGGCGTCGCAGTCGGCGGAGGCCCTCCTGTCGGTCCGGAAGTCGGTGTCTTGCCCGTCGGTTGCTGGCCGGTGTTCGCCGGCTGTGCCTGAGGATTGCTCGTCGGCGGCTGCTGGGCAGGTGTCGGCTGCTGCGCCCGAAGCGATCCGCTTACGAACGCTGGTGCCACGGCGAGAGCAGTGACGAGTGTCAGATTGCGCAAATTCATCTGGGAAAGCTCCCGGGCGCGAGCCTGGCTCTGCCCTACAGTCTTAGACGCAGCATACGCCCCTAAGTTGTGGTGCGGCCGACGCCTTGCAAGGAGCCTTCTGCAGGATGAAAGGCCGCGCATCGGCGGCCTTCCATCCTGATGGCCCAGGACTATTCGCCGTAGTAGTCCAGCCCGAGATGCGTCACGAGCGACTCGCCCATGATGTAGCGCAGCGTGTTCTTGAGCTTCATCGACTGGATGAACAGGTCGTGTTCCGGATACACGCCCGGCGCAGAATCCGGTGCTTTGAAGTAGAAGGAGAGCCATTCCTGAATGCCGAGATGGGAGAGCGACGGTGTACGTGCCGCAAGATCCATGAACAGGCAAAGATCCAAAGCCAGGGGCGCCGCAAGGATGGAGTCGCGGCAGAGGAAATCGACCTTGAGCTGCATGGGATACCCGAGCCATCCGAAGATGTCGATGTTGTCCCAGCCTTCCTTGTTATCACCGCGCGGCGGGTAGTAGTTGATCCGCACCTTGTGGAAGATGTCCTTGTACAGGTCGGGGTGCTTGTCCGGCTGCAGGATGTATTCAAGCACGCCCAACTTCGATTCTTCTTTCGTCTTGAAGCTCTCCGGGTCGTCCAGGACCTCACCATCGCGGTTGCCCAGAATGTTGGTCGAGTACCATCCAGCAAGGCCGAGATAGCGGGTCTTGAATGCAGGTGCAAGCACCGTCTTGATAAAGGTCTGCCCGGTCTTGAAGTCCTTGCCACAGATAGGCGCGCCCATCTGCTTGGAGAGTTCGCGCAACGCAGGAATGTCGACCGTCAGGTTGGGCGCGCCGTTGGCAAAGGGAATGCCCTCCTTCAAGCAGGCCCAGGCATACAGCATGGAGGGCGAGATACCCGGATCGTCGTCGACAAGCCCTTTCTCAAATGCCGCCAGCGACTGGTGAACCGCTGTCTGCTCCAGGAAGATCTCCGTTGAACCGCACCAGATCATGACCTGCCGGTCGGTCTTGGCCTTGAACTCGGCTATGTCGTTGCGGATCTGGTTAGCGAGATCGCACTTGTTCTTGCCGGTTTTGATTTTCTTGCCTTCAAGCCGCTTCACATAATGCTGATCGAAGACCGCGGGCATGGGCTCGATGCTCTCCAGGAATGGCCGGATTGCGGTGAGCTGTTCATTATCGAGCACTTGCGCGGTCTTGGCTGCGTCGTACAGGTTGCCGCCAAAGATATCCCATCCGGTAAAGACGAGGTCATCCAGCTTTGCAATCGGGGTGAAGTCCTTGATCATGGGCGAGTTGTTGTCGGTACGCTTGCCCAGGCGTACGGTGCCCATCTGCGTCATCGAGCCGATCGGTTTCGCCATGCCGCGCCGTATCGCTTCTACACCGGCGATCAATGTGGTGGCGACCGCACCCATGCCGGGAATCATGATGCCAAGTTTGCCCTTCGCGGGCTTGATATCGGCCGCGCTTGGAGCGGCGGCGCCTGTAGTGGACATGCTTTTCTGAGGACCTCGCTTCGGTTCTGTTTCCTGTGTCGGAACGATCCAGTATCGCAGAGCGCAAAGGTCGACCGCAAACCGGTGGGCGGCAGGGGGCACCGCGAACGGATTAGTCTCTCGGCCGCTCACCTTCCAAGCAGGACAGCGCTCATCATCGACTCAGGTTGACTGCACAGCTTAAGTGTTGCGGCGAGCTGTGCCGGCGAAGTTACCTGCATGCGCCAATGTGGAGTGGTCATATACACTTGCGTAACTAAAAGGGACAGAACACTTCACATGAGCCGAGACACCGTTGAGAAACGGGGCCGCGCGACCGCGCCGCTCATTGTTGCCGGATTTTCGCTCGCCGTCGCCCTGTTTTCGGCGGTGCTGATTCGCTACACCGATAATTTCTTTGCGGATGACAGCTACTTCTATCTGCAGGTGGCCTCGAATCTGGCACGCGGTCTTGGCAGCACCTTCAACGAGATGATGCCGACGAATGGCTACCATCCCGTTTGGCTTCTGGTGTGCACGGGCGTGTTCCTCATGGTTCCGAACAAGATCGCAGCCGTACATGTTGTCGGCGTTGTTCTCGCACTGCTGAATATGGGTGCCCTGCTGCTGCTGCGACGCGCACTGCTCAGAGCCGGTGCGCGAAGCTGGTGGTGGGCATGGCTGCTCTACATGCCGTTTTGCTTCACGAGCCAGCTTGGGACGGAAGGCGCGCTGAGCGGCTGCTTTCTGGCAGGCACCGTTCTCGCAACGATGCAATTTGCAGACAGATCCAATCTGCTGCGAGCCTTGTCGTTGACGGCGTGCGCTGCCCTGGCAGTCCTGAGCCGGCTGGACAACATCTTCGTCATCGCGGCGTTGCTGATAGCCTCGCTCACGCATCTGAGGATGCACGACAAGGCCGCAATGCGACGGCTGCTCGGCGCGTGTGCGCTTCCGCTAACCATGTGGGCTGTGTATCTCGCAAGCAATCTACGATGGTTCGGCACACTGCAGCCGATCAGCGGCCTGCTGAAGGCGCATACGCTTGGTGAACATAAGACGTTTACCACGCTGCCCCGTACGGCCTGTCTGGATCTGGCAATCGTGATCCCGGGGGTGTTGTTGCTGGCGCTCCTGAAGCGTGACCGCTTTTCGCGCCTGATTGAGCTCCCATTTGCCGCAGGCATGGTGGCCCACGCTGCCTATGTGGTCTTCATGATGTCGAGCGAGACGCGCTGGAGCTGGTATTACACAAGTTGGACGCTGCTTGCGGCCCTGGTGCTGGCGCGGGGATGGTCCGCGCTGATGGAAGTGTGGCCGGAGCGATCGCTCACCTATGAGCCAGCCATTGCCGCGGTGCTTCTGATCGCGGCATGGTACGTGACGAGTTATCGAAGGATGGCGCGCAAGGATCCATCCGTCTATGAAGCTGATTTTGAGCAGCACATAAGCCGAGAGGCGCGACTGAAACGGGTGCTTGCCTTTGATAAGCCCGGCCGGATTGCCTTCTACACGGATACCAGGGTGGTTCCGCTGGATGGCCTGATGGGCGATCTCCAATTCCAGCAGGATCTCGCCACCAAAGGGATAGCGGTGTTCAACGCGGCGCATTCGATCGACGGGTTCATCGGACCTCCCCAGCCGATGAGTGATGAAGCCAAGGCTCTGTTCTGCGACTCTACCTATCTCTCTTCCGTACGCTTCCGCTGCTTGTCCGCGGGAGAGCACCTGTGGCGCGCCGATGCGGTCGAGGTATTCTCACGGCTTGGCGGCACATCCGCGGGAAGCATCCCGTTGCCGGTGGAGAACCTGGTGTGGACAGCGCCGCATCAGGTTGCTGTGTGGCGGCTGCGCTCTGAAGCCGAGTGGGGTCAACGTTGATGCACCGATCATTGCTGGGAGCAGCCAGCGTCCATGGGGCTCTCGCGGCCTGTTCCGATTGCAGATGTTGCGGCGGTGGTCGTGTGCGGCGCAGAGAGGCTCGCCGGCGATGGTGAGCCATCAGACATCAGCACCCTTCCGAAACAGACTTCTCTGGTTCGGAACGTTTGTCTTCGGTGCGGCACACTTTGCGATCACCTACCAGACGAGGAATCCGTCATTTCTCGACCTGCCCAAATATGCTGCGGGCCACGAACGGCTGCCTTATCAGACACGTGTGCTCATGGCATGGGTGTTGCGCGGGTTGGCTCACACGACTGCGGTAGCAGGTCTGGCCAGGCATCTTCCGCTGTCGCTTTCGGACCCGTATGTGCTCAGTCTCGCCATCATTTCTTTCTTGTCCATGATGGTTGCGCTGCTGGCGACCCGCATGTCCATACGAACGCTCACCGACAGCGACGGCTTTGCACGCTGGGCATGCTTTCTGGTGCTGTACATGAGCTACTTCAATCTTGTGCTGCCGTATGGACTTTGCTACACGCTGCCCTACGATGTGCCGAGCCTGGCCCTGTTTTGCATCGGAGTCATGCTTGTGCTGCAACGGCGTTGGTGGCTGTTTTATCTTGCTTTCCAGCTGGGGGTTCTGAATCGCGAGAC
>CAXTSF010000098.1:3960-11615 GCA_964246865.1 uncultured Terriglobus sp. | reverse complement strand
CCTCTGCGCCAGCACACAGTCCGCTCCGGCCGCGGCCGCCGCGGCCAGCACCTCCGCAGCAACATCTCCGCGCCGTTCTTCCATCCCAGCCGGCATCTCGGCAAGGCACTCCGATAGAAACACCACGCGCTTGCTGCTCACGTGCCCATCGCGAAGCCAACCCTCATCCCACACAAAGCAGGCCGGAGCCTCCGGGTACCGCGCCAGCATCTCGCTCTTCGGGTTCAGCGCATCGGTGTGCACCCACAGCAGCGGCCTCCCACCGGCCTTGGCCGCAACCCCGAGCCTGCGCTCCTCCCGCACCGGCACTGCCGGCCCACTTGCCAGCGCGTCCTCGCCCGCTCTGCGAAACAGCCTCTGCTCCAATTCTTCATACGTCGCCTGAAACGGACATCCACCGCTCCGCAGCGGGCACTCCCGGCAGTACACCCCATCGGTATAGCGCTCCAGATTTTCCCGGTTGAAAAAGTACGGCTTGCTGCTGAAGCTGCTCGCGACCCACTGCCATGAAAGATTGTTGCTCGCCGGATCGCCGTCCAGCAGGTGCTCCAGAAACCACGCCGCTCCCGCCTGCCATCGCACGCGCAGGAAGTGCACCACGTACGCCGCCATCCACATCCGCGCGTGATTGTGCAGCCACCCCACCTCACGCAGCTGTGTGCTGAAGCCGTCCATGCAGCGCAGCCCCGTGCCACCGTCGCGCAACTCCGCCGGCAGCTCGCCTGCGTACGACTTCGCCCCATAGCCGGTCTTCATGGGCTCGCGATCCGTCCACACACCTTCACCCAGCAGCGCGTACAGCCGCTGCCAATAGTCACGCCAGGCCAGCTCATTTACCAGCTTCTCCGCGTGCTCCGGCTGCCTCACACTCCGCAACACATGGTCACGCACCTCCGCCAGCGTCAACACGCCATGCCGCAGATAGGGCGACAGCTGTGTCACCGCGCCATTCAGGAAGTTCCGGGACCGCGTATAGCGCTCCGGCTCCACGCGCGCCAGCGCCGCCTCTGCCGCGGCTCTTCCGCCTCGGATCGGGCTTACATTTGCATCGGGCAAGAACGGAAACTGCATCAGCACAGCGGCGGCACGCGCCTCCCGGCCACTCACATCGGAAGAAATAGATTCGCTCACTCCTCCAGCATAGGTGCCCGCACGTTACACCGTCGCGAGGCCATCTACACCGCGCTTCAGCACATCACAAAACCTGCGCTCGTGGGGAGCCGGAGCTACTTCGTCCCGATCTCCATCACCTCGATGGTCAGCGGCGGCACGGTATGCGCAAAGCTCGGAGACACGCCGCGCAGCGTGCTCGCCACTGGCACTACCCGCCTCAGGTCCGTGATCGAGTTCGTCTCCGACGTGCTCTTCCCGCTCAGGCTCTCTACGGAGGCCTCGCGCGCCAGCTTCGCCGCTCCGTTCAGCCGCACTTGCACCGCCTGCGGCACGGTCGTCGCGTTCACCAGCTTCAGGTAGAGCCTGCCTTTTGCCGCATCTGTCGTCGCCGAGTAGAAGAACCGCTCACTCCCACCCGTCTTTGTCGACGATGGCACCTCCGTTCCCAGGTACTGCGCAAACAGTGCCTGCGCATAATACGAGGGCGATCCATATGCCGACATCGCGTCATAGCCGATCAGATCGCTCTCCCACTGCATCCCGCCCGGGTTCACGTTGACCAGCAACGGCGCGTATGAGGCCATCACAATCAGATCGCTGTTCCGCTCCATCCCCGTCATCCATGCCGCGTCCCCCAGCATCGCGCCCACGTTTGTCGTCGGCGATCCTTCGCGCGTCGCCCACTCGCCCACAAACACCTTCGATCCATCGCGCTTTGCGTCGTCGTAGTGGTTCACCATGGCGTAAAACTCATCCGCACGCTTGTAGTAGTGGTCGTCGATCACATCCGGCTGCATGCGCGTCACCGGTGCCGTCGCAATGTACTCAAGCCCCGGGTACTTCGCCTTCAGCGCCCGGTAGAACTGCGTGTACCGGCCCTCATACGAACCCGATTTATCGAACCAATCCTCGTTGCCGATCTCCACATAGTGCAGCGGAAACGGCTTGGGATGCCCGAGCTTCGCGCGCACCCCGCCCCACTTCGTTCCGGCATCGCCCGTCGCAAACTCTACCTCGTCCACCGCATCGTCCACATACGGCTGCAGCGCCGCACCCGGCGCCACATGCGCGCCCTTCAGCGAGTACCCCGCATACACCGCCAGCAGCGGCTCAATCTTCAGGTCCTCTGTCCACTCGAGAAACTCAAGCAGTCCCATGCCATCCGTCGATCGGTAGTTCCACGGGCTGCGATGGGTGGACCGGTTCTCCAGCGGTCCCAGCGTCGCCTTCCAGTCGAAGCGCTCGTCGATCGTGTCGCCCTCCAGGTAGTTACCGCCCGGCAGCCGCAGAAACTTCGGATGCATCCCCGCCATCAGCTCCATCAGGTCCGGCCGGAACCCGTTCGGGCGGTCGTGGTAGGTCGGCGGAAATAGCGACACCATCTGCAGATCCACCGTGCCGGGCTTCGCCAGCGTCAGCTCAAGGTGATTGTTCTTTGAGGCCGCAATCGTCGCGCCGGTCTTCAGGCTCACCTCGTACCGCTTCCACTCGCCCGTGATCGCCTCGCTCAATCCCTCGGCCAGCACGGCGCCTGTCTCGTCGCTCAGGAGCGCCATCCGCACCGGCTGCGCGCTTCCGCTGTCTTCGGCACGCGCAAAAAACGAGCCACGGTAGACGCTCTTCGGGCGTACCGCCATCCCCCAGTAGCCCTCGTTACGAATGCCGGCCGGGTTCGCCGCATCCACCTCCTTCACCGTCAGCCGCAGGCTTTGCGGCTGGTCCGCAGACAGCTCCGGCACCGGCGCTTCCTTCTTCAGCGGCGTCTGGCTGCTCTCGTCTCTGCCCGGCACCCGCGGCAGGTTCAGCGTCATGGTGGCCCGGCCCGTGCCTGTCTCCACCACATTCCAGTGCGGCACACCGGACCAGTCGTGATCGCCGAAATCGCGGTTCCGCACCAGCTCCGCATACAGCCCGCCGTCGTAGGAGTAGTTGATCTCCTCCGTCATCAGCCCATACAGCCGCGGACTCACCGCATGCAACGGCTTATCGATCTGGATTTCCAGCGTCGCAGGCGAGGCTGCCGCCGCCGTGGGAGTCTGCCCGGTAAGAGCTGCCGCCGTCATCAAACACACACCGGTGAGAAGGGCAGGCAGCCTAGCCAGGCGGAAACAGCAGAGCGAACGAACGGAGATGGGCAGCATAGGCGAGACTCCTAGAATGAGCAGGCGTGTAAGCGTTTTCCATTCTGCGCGACAACACACCCTCTTGCCAACCTTTCTTCCCCCGCTCTGCCCTCCGGTACACTGGCCACCCATGCCCAACGCACCCCTACGTACGCTCCGCATCGCCCTCCTGCTCGCCCTCGCAGCCTCGCTCCCGTCCCATGGACAAACTGCTCCCCAGGCCGCAGACCCGCTGCTCACCACCCCCGTCGACCAGCTCAAGCCTGAGCAGATCGCGAACATGCAGAAGACTCTCTCCGACTGGCCGAACCTCCACCGCTACCGCCAGGCCAACAGTGCCTTGCCGCCGGCCACGCCGGACCGCGTCGTCTTCTACGGCGACAGCATCACGGATAGCTGGCCCATCGAAAAGGCCTTCCCCGGCAAGCCCTATGTCAACCGCGGCATCAGCGGCCAGACCACCCCACAGATGCTCGTGCGCTTTCAGGCGGATGTCGTCGCCCTCCATCCCGCCGCCGTCCTCATACTCGCCGGCACCAATGACATTGCGGGGAACACCGGGTTGTCTACACTCGGCATGATCGAGGACAACTTCCGCTCCATGGCCGCCATCGCCGCTGGCAACGGCATCCACGTCATCCTCGCCTCCGTTCTGCCCGTGGAGGAGTACCCCTGGCGCCCCGGCATCGAGCCCGCCGGCAAGATCCGCGATCTGAACCGCCGCCTCCAGGCCCTCTGCACCGCCCACGGGTACACCTTTCTGGACTACTACGCCGCGCTCAGCACGCCCGCCGGCGGCATGAAGCCCGGTACCGCCAAGGACGGCGTCCATCCCACGCCCGAGGGATATGCCGTGATGGCTCCGCTGGCGCAGGCGGCCATCGACCGGACACTCGCAAAGCACTGAGCCGTTAATGTCCGGTACACCGCAGCTCACTTGCTATGCACAATCTGGGCCTCGCCCTGCTATGGTCGTCTCAGGATGATTCGGTCGATCAGCACGCATGTCTTTCTGAATCAACGGCTCCACGGCGGCCTGCTCGATGCCATGGTCGCCGCCGGAGCACGTTCCATTGAACTCTTCGCGGCACGCCATCACTTCGACTACGCCGACCGCAGCGAGGTCAAGGAAATCGCGCAGTGGTTCCGCTCCAATGAGTGCCACGCCACGATGCACCAGCCCATCTTTGACGGCCAGCGCGGTGCCGGTCAGTGGAGCCGCCACGTCTCGCCCTCCATCAATTTGATCGACGTCGAAAAGACCCGCCGGATCAACGCCATGGACGAGGTCAAGCGCGCCCTCGAAGCCGCTGAACAGATCCAGATCGGTGCGGTCGTGCTCCACCTCGGCTCACGCGAGGACACCTGGAGCGAGCGCACCCTCGACCTTTCCCTCACCGCGCTCGAACACATCAAGGCCTTTGCGCACCCGCTCGGCGTGCAGACCCTCGTGGAAACGCTGCATAACGACGTCACCGCGCCCGGCCACCTCATGGATATCCTCCGTATCGGCCATCTCGACACCATCGGTGTTTGCCTTGACGTCGGTCACATGCACCTGCCCGGTATGCCCGGCATTCCCGAGGCCTTTGCCACCCTGGGCACACGCATTAAGCAGCTGCACCTGCACGACAACGGCGGTGTGCTCGACGAACACTGCTGGCCCGGCGACGGCACCATCGACTGGGACGAAGTTCGCACCGGCATCCGCGCGCTTCCCGCGGACGTGCGTGGCGTCCTCGAGATTCGCTACGATCCTGAAATTCCCTCGAAACAGATGACGGCCCGCGCCTCCACTGCCTTCGAGCTCGTCGAAACCGGCGCCTCCCAAACCGCGCTCGCCCTTTAGCACTGGCAAACTCTCCGGAGCCGCGTCTCCGGGCGAATACTTCTGGATACTTAGGGAAGTCAAAGTCAGTCTTGTAAGGGACGCAGCTTCAGCCGCTGAGGGTCACAGTACCTGAACCGCTCGCTGCGCAATCTGCCTTTGCAAACTCTCCATACTGTCCTCTACGATGGCGGGCAAACCTTTGCCACGCCAGATCCCCAGAGCTTCTTCGAGGAAACATCGCCCATGCCGCCTCTCGCACGCCGCGTCTCCGCCCTTTCTGCCTGTGCTGCTTTCAGCCTTGTCACGCTCGCGCAAGCGCCGCACCCCCTCTCCGCGGCCGAGAAGCAGCACGTCGAAGACCTCGTTCACCGCATGACGCTTGAGCAGAAGATCGACTACATCGGCGGCACCGGCTTTGCTGTCCGGGGTGTCCCGGAGCTCGGCATCCCCGCCCTGGAAATGTCGGATGGCCCCTTCGGCACCCGCTCCAACTCCGGCTTTCCCTCCACCACCTACGCCGCGGGTGCCGGTCTCGCCGCCAGCTGGGACCGCGCTCTCGCCGCGCGTGTCGGTGGCGGCATCGGCCGCGACGCACGCGCCCGCGGCGTTCATTTCATGCTCGGCCCCGGCGTCAACATCTACCGCTCCCCCCGCAACGGCCGCAACTTCGAGTACTTCGGTGAGGATCCATATCTCACCTCGCAGATGGCCGCCGGCTACATCACCGGCATGCAGGCCGAAGGCGTCAGCGCCACCGTCAAGCACTTCCTGGGCAACAACTCCGAATTTCTCCGCCACGACTCCGATTCCGTCATCGATGAACGCACCACCCGCGAGATCTACCTGCCCGCCTTTGAGGCCGCCGTCAAGCAGGCGCACGTGGGCTCAATCATGGACAGCTACAACTTCATCAACGGCAAACACAGCACGGAGAACGGCTACTACAACACCGACATTGCCCGGAAGGAGTGGGGCTTCCCCGGCATCATGATGTCCGACTGGGACGCTACCTACGACGGCGTTGCTGCCGCCAATAACGGGCTCGACCTCGAAATGCCGACCGGCCGCTACATGAATCGCGCCACCCTCCTGCCCGCCATCAAGGCCGGCACCATTAGCGCGGCCACCATCGACGAGAAGGTCCGGCGCATCCTGCTCACCGCGCAAAGCTTCGGCTGGCTTGACGCGAACCGTCAACAGGCAGACACCTCCATCCCTCCCTACGACACGAAGAACAACGCCGTCGCCCTCGAGAGCGCACGCGAGTCCATTACCCTTCTCAAAAACGATGGCAATCTGCTCCCCCTAGACCGCGGCAAGACCAGAACGATCCTCGTGGTCGGTCCCGACGCCTACCCCGGCGTGCCCGTCGGTGGCGGCAGCGCGGGTGTCGTTCCATTCCGCATGTCCAGCCCCTTTCTCGGCATCCATGAGGTCGCCGGCGCCAACGTCTCCGTCCTCTACGACGAGGGCGTTCCCTCGCTCGCCCAGCTCGCCCGCGGCACCCGCCTCACCACCACCGAAGGCGGCGAAACGCAGGGCCTGCTCTCCGAAACCTTTGAGGGCAAGGAGCTCGCCGGCCCGTCCCGCAAAGGCATCCTCCGCCAGCTCAACATTCCCGGCCCGGAGTGGGGCGGTGGCGAGACCCTGGAGGGCACACCTCTCGACGCAAACGTCCACAACAACGCCCGGGGCCGCCGCGAACAGCCACGCTCCTATCGCATCACCGCCTTCTACAAGGCCGAGGCCGCAGGTCCACACCTCATCGCCGTCTCCGGCAACGGCGAGAACACCGGCAGCCGCGTCTTTATCGATGGCAAGTTAGTCATTGAGAACTGGCGTCTCCTGCGCGCCTTTGAGCCGCACCTCACGATGCCGCTTACCGCGGGCGTGCATAAGGTGGTGATCGAAACCTGGCAGGGCAACCCTCCCGGTGCGCGCTTCCGCTTCGCCATCGTGCCAGAAGAAAAGGCCGTCACGCAGCGCGCCCGCGATCTCGCCGCCAAGGCCGACGCCGTCATCGTCGCCGCCGGCTTCCAGACCGCGCAGCAGGTCGAAAGCGAGGGCGAGGGCGGCGACCGCACCTTCGATCTCCCCTACGGCCAGGACGCCCTCATCTGCACCATGGCCGCCGCCAACAAGCGCACTGTGGTCGCCCTCACCACCGGCGGCAACGTCGACTCCTCGGAATGGATCGACCAGGTTCCCGCCCTGCTCGAAACCTGGTACGGCGGCCAGTCCGCAGGCCAGGCCCTCGGCGAAGTCCTCTTCGGCGACCGCAACCCCGCAGGCCACCTGCCCGACACCTTCGAGCGCCGTGCCGAGGACAACCCCACCTTCCACAACTACTACCCGCAGACCGAAACCGGCCCCGACGCGAAGCGCGTCTTCTACAAGGAGGGCATCTTCGTCGGCTACCGCGGCTACCAGAAGAACAACACCAGACCGCTCTTCCCCTTCGGCTACGGCCTGTCGTACACCACCTTCGCCTTCTCGAACCTCAAGCTCGCACAAAACGGCACCGGCCCACCGCTCACCGTCACCGCCAGATTTGATATAAAGAACACGGGCAAGCCAGAGGGCGCGGC
>CAXTSF010000098.1:0-3950 GCA_964246865.1 uncultured Terriglobus sp. | reverse complement strand
GGAGGTCGCGCAGGTCTACGTCGGCGACACCCATGCAAGGGTGCCCCGCCCGGCTCGTGAACTCAAGGGCTTCGAGCGCATCGAACTCGCTCCCGGCGAGACGAAGCACGTGACGGTCACGCTCGATCCCCGCGCCTTCGCTTACTACGACGTCCCCGCGAAGAAGTGGACCGTCGACCCCGGCGACTTCACCATCGAAGCCGGCGACTCCGTGGAGTCCCTGCCACTCAAGGGCACCATTAGTCTGAAAGGTGCCTCTGCTGAGTAGTCTGCCAATCGAACAGCGAACAGCAGGAGCAAACAGCTGGCAGCTGGAGGCGACAGCTCCACTCCCATACACTTAACCGGTATGCCTCCTGAAGCACCCGTTACCTCCATCGCCCGCATCGGCCAGCACGATGGCCAGCTCGTCACCATCCAGGGCTGGCTCTACAACCTGCGCGCCAGCGGCAAGCTCCTCTTTCCTATCTTTCGCGACGGCACCGGCACCATCCAGGGCATCGTCCCGAAAGCCGCCGTGCCCGCCGAAGTCTTTGACACCCTCAAGGAGTTGCAGCTCGAGTCCAGCGTCATCGTCCGCGGCCGTGTCCGTGCCGACAGCCGCGCACCCTCCGGCTTCGAGCTTGACGTCGAGCATGTCGACGTCCTCCAGGCCGTCGACGCCGCCGACCCCTTCCCCATCACTCTCAAGGAGCATGGCGTCGACTTCCTCATGGAGCGCCGCCACCTCTGGATGCGCACCCCGCGCCAGTCCGCCATCCTCCGCGTCCGCGCCACCATCATGCGCGCCGCGCAGGAGTATCTCGATACCCACGACTTCATCCGGACCGATCCGCCCATCCTCACACCCGCCGCCTGCGAGGGCACCAGCGAACTCTTTGAGATGGATTACTTCGACGACGGCAAGGCCTACCTCACCCAGTCCGGCCAGCTCTACATCGAGGCTACCGCCCTCGCCCTCGGCAAGGTCTACTCCTTCGGCCCCACCTTTCGCGCGGAAAAGTCCAAAACCCGCCGCCACCTCACCGAGTTCTGGATGCTCGAACCGGAGATCGCCTATGCCGGCCTCGACGACCTCCTCATCCTCGCCGAGCAGTTCCTTTCCTACATCGTCGCCCGCGTGCTCGATCTGCACCGTGCCGACCTGAAGACCATCACTGGCAACGATGACAAGGCCGCGAAGCTCGAGAAGATCCAGGCACCCTTCCCCCGCCTCAGCTACGACGACGCCCACGCCATGCTCGAGGAGGCCCACGCGAAGGGCCTTATCGAGAGCGCTCACACCTATGGCGACGACTTCGGCTCACCCGATGAAACCTACATCAGCAATCAGTTCGACCGGCCCGTCATGATCCATCGCTATCCCGCCGCCGTCAAGGCCTTCTACATGCAGCCCGATCCCGCCGATCCCACCAAGGCGCTCTGCGTCGACGTGCTCGCGCCCGAGGGCTACGGCGAAATCATCGGCGGCTCCCAGCGCGTCGACAGCTACGACCTGCTCCGGCAGCGCATCCTTGACCACAACCTGCCGCTTGAGGCCTTCCAGTGGTATCTCGACCTGCGCAAATATGGCTCGGTCCCGCACGCCGGCTTCGGCATGGGCATCGAGCGCGTCGTCGCCTGGCTCTGCGGGCTTGACCACGTCCGCGAAACCATCCCCTTCGCCCGCACCCTCAACCGCATCTACCCTTGACGGCGCGCGTTGGCTGCTGAGATCGAGCAGGCCCAACCCGCTCCCGAAGCGCAGCAGTGGAACGGCTCCCGGAGGCATGACTCGCGCACTCTTGATGCACCGCCGGCTTCGTAAAAGCAGGGTGAGTAAAATAGGCGGAGATAACCGTGCGGTCCAGCCCTCGTCCAACACAGATGGCGCTGACCGACGCAGTTCTATCTCGCAGGGTGGCATGACCGATCTCTCCAGGCTCTTCCGCACCGGCACCTTCGCCGGCCTCCTTCTCTCCTCTGCCGCGGTCACCACACCCGCGGCACTGATCGCACAGCAGGCACCGGCACAGCAGGCACCAGCACCGCTGCCCACGCCCCGCTATCAGAGCCCGGGTGTCGCTCCCGTCCAGGCCCCCACGCCGCAGTACCAGCTTCCGGCCATCACGCCTATCGGTGCCAATAGTACCGTGGTGGAAGGCGTCGTTGTCCGCGTCAACGACCAGATCATCTCCCGCGACGATGTTGAACGCGCCCAGGGACGGCTTCAGGCCGAGATTGCGCAGGATCCCAACAGTGCCGGCGATGCCGCTGACCGGCAGAAGAACCTGCTACGCGATCTGATCGAC
Source organism: uncultured Terriglobus sp. (assembly GCA_964246865.1). Lineage (GTDB taxonomy): Bacteria > Acidobacteriota > Terriglobia > Terriglobales > Acidobacteriaceae > Terriglobus. The sequence continues at coordinate 1,659 of CAXTSF010000098.1, read as the reverse complement.
CAGCAGCTTCTCCTCTCCAAGGGTAAGGAGAATGGTGCCAACGTCGATGCTGAGGTGATTCGCCGCCTTGACGAGATCCGCAAACAGAACAACCTGCCCACCATGGAAGCGCTCGAGCAGGCCGCAGGCAGTCAGGGCGTCTCCTTTGAAGACTTCAAGGCCAACATCCGCAACCAGATCATTACCCAGAATGTCGTGCGCGAGGAGGTGGGTCGCAACATGCGCATGACCCGCGCCGACGCTCAGCGCTACTACGATGCGCATAAGGATCAGTTCGCTCAACCCGAACAGGTCCGCCTCTCGGAGATCCTGGTTCCCGCACCCGCCGACGCCAGCGAAGCTGCCCTTGCGCAAGCACAGAAGAAGGCCGAAGACATTCACAGCAAGCTCGCTGGCGGTGCCGACTTCGCCGCTACCGCCAAAACCGCCGCCGGCGGTCCCACGGCCGCACAGGGCGGCGATCTCGGACTCTTCAAACACGGCACGCTCGCCCCCGTCCTCGAAGAGAAGACCTTCTCCCTTCCAGCGGGCAGCTTCACCGATCCTATCCGCACCCGGCAGGGCTTCGTCATCCTCAAAGCGGTCGAGCACATGGCGGCTGGCACGCCCCCCCTGGACCAGGTCGAAGGCGAGGTGCAGAACGCCATGTACCAGGAGCAGATCCAGCCCGCTCTCCGCGCCTACCTCACTCGCCTCCGCGAGGAGTCCTACATCGATCTGAAGCCCGGCTTCACCGACTCCGGTGCCAGCAGCAAACAGACCAAGCCCGTCTTCACCACCTATGTTCCACCCACCCCCAAAAAGAAATACACCACCGCGAAACACCGGCTTGACCGGACCGGTGGCAGTGGACGCCTGGAGAACACAAAGAATACAAAGGCTGCCGCTGCGCCCGCCGTGGCGACGCTCGACAAGCACGGCAAGCCGCAAAAGGCGAAGCGTGAAAAAGTCCGCTTTGGCCAGGCCCCGCGTACCGCCCTGCCCGGTGCCCTCGATGATGCTCAGGACGCAGCCGCTCTGCCTCCGGCTGTCCCAGGCGCGCCTGCAGCCACCGGCACCGCCGCGGCGAATGGCACCGCTGCGGCGAATGGCACCACCGCCGCGCCGGGCACGGCTCTCGCCCCGGTCGACTCCAGCAACACCGTCGCCGCCAACACACCGCCCGACGACGCCGATCCGCTCGGTCCCCGTGCCGCCGCCCGCACCGGCAAGGTTCGCTTCAGCGCACGTACCGTCGAGGTGAAGCAGAAGAAGACCGCCAAGACCGTCGCGAAGGTAGCCGACCGCGCTGCCGCCACGCCCGGTGGCCCCACCTCGGATGAGAAGAAAGCCACAGCCGTGCAGTCCTCCGCGCTCGGCCTCAACGGTGAAACCGGCAAGAAGAAAAAGATCAAACGCAAGAAGGGCGATCCCAAGGAGCGCCTCCAGACCAAGCCCGAGGAGGCCAAGGCACCGCTTCAGGACAACGGCCTTCCCGACCGCCTCCACCAGGTCAACAAGCCCGGTCAGTCCGCCAGCAGCGCCTCCGGCAATCCCACGCCTGACAACTCCCGCGAGGCGGAGAAGCAGCGCAAAGGCCAGCAGCCCGTCCCCGAAAAAGGCTCCGACGGCACCACCCTGGCCCCGGTCGAACAGCCGCCCCAGGGCACCGCCGTCCCC
>CAXTSF010000097.1:7702-11619 GCA_964246865.1 uncultured Terriglobus sp. | reverse complement strand
GGTGAGCACCTTCCGGCATCCTAGGCGGCATGGGACTTCTTCTGATTGCGCTGCTCGGAGTATTCAACGGTCTGCGCACGATGACGCCGATCGCGGTCGTATGCTGGTTTGCCTTCCGGCACACCCTTCATCTGACAGGCTGGCGGAGCTTCACGGCAAACATCATCTCCGTGGCGATCTTTACGCTGCTGGCGCTGGGCGAGTACATCGGCGACAAGCTCCCAAATACGCCGAGCCGGACATCGCCGGTGGGGCTGGCGGGCCGCGTGCTATTTGGGGCAATCGTCGGTTTCATCCTGGCGGAGCCATTGATGGTGTCGCCCGTGCTGGGTGCGGTGTGCGGTGTGGCCGGAGTGCTGGTGGGCACGTACGGGGGCTGGCTTGTGCGGACGAGGTCGGTGAAAGCGCTCGGTGTGCCCGATTGGCCTGTGGCCATCGTGGAGGACTGCATTGCGATTGCGGGCAGCATCCTGATTCTGAATGCTGCCGTGCGCATTGAGCGAACGATCTTCTGAGTGACTAGCGGAGGGCGCGACGCCGATAGTATCGCTGAGAGGAAGAGTGTGCCGTGAGGGAGTGGAGTCGTTGGCGAACAAGTTTGATTCTGGCCGCCGTGTATGGGCTGGCGCTGACCTGTGAGGCTGAGCCGGGATCGGCGCGCCTGCTGCGCTGCCGCAACCCGCAGACGCAGAGCTCGATGAATGAGAGCGCAAGCCGAGGTGCACGACAGGCGGACGCAAAGCTGAACGAAACGTATCGGAGGGTACTGGCCACGCTTAACCCAACTGCGAAACAGAAACTGGTCCTTGCGCAGCGGGCTTGGATTGCCTTTCGTGACGCGGAACTTGCGGCGGAGTGGCCTGTGGGAAAAGGGGAGACGGCGCAGGTGCTCTACGGCTCCGTGTTTGGCATGTGTGTCGCGAACCGCTATGAAGAGCTTACGGCCGCTCGTACCGAGCAACTCAGGAGGCTGTTGAAGAGCGAAGAGGGTGATGTGTGCCAGCCTGGGTTAGCGCTGCAGGGGAAGAATTGAGTCAGAGAAAAAGCCGGACTGGATGCCCGGCCCTTTCTGCAAGCAGGTGCCTCACTTTACAGGGTTGCCGAGTACGTCCTTGTATTCGATGGGCAGCTTGAGCTCTTTCAGGCCGGGTTCGATTTTGGCCTTGTCGCCGATGGCGACGATGACGCTGCCGTCTGGATGGATGTACTCCTTCGCGGCTTTGGCAACATCGGCTACCGTGACGGCCTCGTAGCGCGCGGGCAGTCTGGCGTAGAAGTCCAGCGGCCGGTCGTAGATGAACAGGCTGGACAGGGCACCGACGGTGGCGCGATTGGTCTCAAATTCGCCCGGCAGGGACTGGATGCTGGAGGTCTTTGCCTGCTTGAGTTCGTCGGCGGTGGGTGGAACGGTCTGGATGCGTTGCAGCTCACCCATCAGCTCCTTTGTGGCAGGACCGGTGGCATCGGTGCGGATGAGGCCGTAGGCGAAGAACGGGCCGCCACGCCGGTAGAGGCTGAACTGGGATCCGGCGCCGTAGGTATAGCCGTGCACCTCGCGGAGATTCATGTTGATGCGGCTGGCAAAGCTGCCGCCGAGGGTGTAGTTCAAGGCCTCGATGGCGGGCAGATCCGGCGTGTTGCGAGGAACGCCAAGGCTGATAGCGGCGACAGCACTCTGCGGCGATCCTGGCTTGTCCACGAGGACGATATGCGTCTGCGGCAGAGGCGGTGGCGGTGGCAGCGTGACCGTGGCATTGGCGCTTCCCTGCCAGTTGCCGAAGTAGCGTTCGGCGAGCGAGCGGGCCTGCTCCGAGGTGAGATCGCCGGCGAGGATGAGGGCGGAGTCCACGGGACTGAAGCGGCTGCTCCAGAAACCGCGAAGATCGGCCGTGGTGATGCCGGTGATGCTTTCGGTGGTGCCGCTGCTGGGCTGGCCGTAGGGCTGGTCGCCGTAGACCATGCGCGGAGCCACGCGAAGCAGTACGGCGATGGGATTGTCGGCCTCCTGCTGGATGGCGACGAGCCGGCGCTTGCGGACGCGGTCGATGTCAGGGTCGCGGAAGGCGGGATGGAGGACGGCGTCGCTCAGCAGGTCCATTGCCGGATCGATGTTGCGTGTGAGCGCGCCGGTGCTAACGGAGGCGCTGTCCTCGGAGGCGCCGGAGGAAAGGCCCGCACCGATGCGGTCGGCGGCGTCCGCCTGTTCGGTGGCGGAATAACGTGCGGTGCCCTCGGTGAGCATCCCGGCGACAAAGCCGGACAGGCCGGGCTTGCCGGTGGGGTTGGCTTCAGCCCCGGCACGGCTTACCAGTTCGGCGGAGAAGACAGGAAGGCTATGGCTCTCGACCAGGTAAACCTTGAGGCCGTTCTTGAGGGCAAAGGTGGCGGGGACGGGCAGGTGCGCGAGCGGTGTGGGGCCGGGTGCCGGCACGGTCTTGCGCCAGCTCTGGGCGGCCTCGTACTCGGGTGTCAAGGTGGGCTTCAGAACGACGCTGCTGTCGGTATCCGCCGGGCTCTTTGGGACGTCGTTGACAACCTTCTTGCCGGGAACACAGTAGATGACGACGGCGCTCTGCTTGGTCAGGTATTTCTGTGCCGCAGCCTTGGCGCTGTCGGGGGTCGCTTTGCGGGCGAGGTCCTTCGGCAGGAAGCCCGGGTCTCCCGTGTACTGGTTGTACAGGTTCAGCATGTCGGCGATGCCGCCGAAGCCGCCCAGGCGCTGCAGGCCGGAGATGCGCGAGGTGAGAATCTGCTGCCGCGTGGCATCAACCTCCTCCGCCGTCAGGCCGTCCTTCTGGACCTTGGCTATCTCGCTCCACACGGTGGCTTCGAGGTCTTCCAGCTTGACACCAGGCTTGGCGGTGACGGTGCACTCGGCGATTCCGGTGACGGCGAGGCCGTTATTGCTGCAGCTGACACTTTGGGCGATCTGCCGCTGATAGATGAGCAGCTTATCCAGGCGGCTCGCCTTTGCTCCTCCGAGCGCGCGCATGACGGTATAGATTTCCGTGTCGCCGGGCGCGTAGAGGGGGGCTGTTAGCCAGGCGATCTTCAGCTGTGGCAGCTGGACGTCATCCGTGACAGTGGCACGGCGCTGGGCGGTAATGGGAGGCGTGGTGACCTGCACGGGAGGAACATCCGCGCCGCGCGGAATGGGTGCGAAGTACTTCGTGAGGAGATCCTTCAGCTTCTTCGGATCGAAGTCGCCGGCGATGGCAATGGAGGCGTTATTCGGGATGTAGAACTGCTGGTGAAAGTCGCGCACATCGGCGATGCGGGCGGCTTCGACGTCGGCGTGGCTGCCGATGACGTCGGCGAAGTAGGGATGCGTTTTCGGAAAGAGCAGGTGATAGGTTTCTTCGTCGGCGAGCTGATAGGGTTCGCCCTCGCCCTGACGCCGCTCGTTGCGGACAACATCGCGCTGGTTGGCGAGCTTTTCGCGGTCCAGACCCTCCATCAGGAAGCCCATGCGGTCGCTCTCAAGCCAAAGGCCAAGTTCGAGCTGGTTGGAGGGAAGTGTCTCGAAATAGTTGGTGCGGTCGAAGTCGGTGGTGCCGTTGACATCCGTTGCGCCGGCGGATTCGACGTACTTGATATGCGCCTTTTCGCCGACGTGCTCGGAGCCCTCGAACATCATGTGCTCGAAGAGGTGGGCGAAGCCGGTGCGGCCAGCCCGCTCATTCAGCGGACCCACGTGGTACCAGAGATCGATGGCGACCAGGGGCAGCTTGTGGTCTTCGTGCGTGAGAACCTTCAGGCCGTTGGGCAGCGTATAGGTCTCGTACTTGATTTCGGGAAGCCTGTCCGCGGCGCCTGCCACAGGCTTTGTCTGCGCCAGGACAGATGCGCTGACTGCCGCGATCGCGAGTGCGGCCAGCGCGGCGGCTCCTTTTGCGGCCAGCGCGGCGGCTCCTTTT
>CAXTSF010000097.1:0-7602 GCA_964246865.1 uncultured Terriglobus sp. | reverse complement strand
TGCGGCCAGCGCGGCGGCTCCTTTTGCGGCCAGCGCGGCGGCTCCTTTTCTGTACCATGCTGCTTTCATGCACACCTCTGGCCACTGCTGCACGGGGCAGCGGGCGTCTCCACAAACCTGAGGCAAGTGTATACATCGTGAACGCATTCGCGTGGCTCGGGCGTGTCCTTTAGCTGAGAGAATCGGTGAGATGAAGCTCATACGTTTCGCCGCGGTGCTCGCCCTCGTGTTTGCCGCGGTTTCGGCATATCTGCTGTACATGCCGCTCCGTCCGAAAGGCGCGGAGGTGTTTGTAGACCTGCCCTCCGGCACCACCGCGCGCGCAATGGCGTCGAAGCTGGAGGCGGCTGACGTCGTGCGAAGCCGGTACGCATTTCTGCTGCTGCGCAGGTGGAAGGGTGGCCGCCTGAAAGCGGGAGAGTACCGCTTTGCAGGGCCGGCAAGCGCGGCGGAGGTGTATCGACGCATTGCGCAGGGCGACGTGTTTACCCTGGCGGTGACCGTGCCCGAGGGCTATAACCTGTTCGACATCGCAAAGGCCGTGGAGGGAGCCGGCCTGGTGCCCGCGCCGGAGTTCCTGAAGGGGGCCCACACGAATACGGACCTGATTGCGGCCTGGTCTCCCGGCGCAAAGTCGCTGGAAGGATACTTATACCCGGACACCTACCGCTTCAGCCGGCATGCAACGGTGCGCGGCATGCAGGAGACGATGGTGCGGCGGTTTCGCCTGGCCGCCACGCAGATAGGTGTGCGCGGCAACATGGCTCGCACGATCGTGCTCGCCTCACTGGTGGAGAAGGAGGTGCGCTATGACGACGAGCGCGCCATGGCGGCCGGGGTCTTTGAAAATCGTCTGCGGGCCGGCATGCCCCTGCAGACGGACCCCACGGTGATCTATGCGGCGGAGCTGGATGGGCGATGGCAGGGCGTGATCCATCGTAGCGATCTGGATGCGGACTCGCCCTACAACACGTACCGGCACGGCGGGCTGCCGCCGGGGCCGATCTGCTCGCCGGGAGCGGCTGCGCTGCGGGCGGCCATGCGGCCCGCGGAGACCGCGAATCTGTACTTCGTCGCCGGCGAGGGAGGGCACACGCGCTTCAGCCAGTCCCTGCAGGAGCACGCGGCGCAGGTGCAGAGTTACCGGAACAGCCTGATACAGTGAAGGCTGCCGTTTGTGCCATCGAAAAAAGATCATCGCGTGCACTTGCGCTCACATCCTAACTGCTACATACGCGACAGCCCGGGGTTCAGCGATGCGCGCTCGTGCCTCACTCCATGCTTGCAACGGCAGAGGGCCGTTCCCGTACAGGGTTCTGCCGGGGCAAACGGTCGAGGTGAAAGGGATATTGCAGTTTCCGTGCTGAGAAAGATCACATTTGCCAGCGCCCTTTGCCTGCTGCCAACACTCACCGGATGCGTTCGCAGGACGCATTCCGTGATGCGGACCTATCCGCCAGCCACGGTCCTGACAGAGACAATCGACGAGCTCCGCAAGAATGTCGCGGCGCGGTATGACGCGGTGCAGACGCTGAATGCGTCGATCGAGATTACGGCTTCCACGGGTGGCGGCCAGTCCGGCCAGGTGGTTACCTACTCCGCGTTTTCAGGGTACCTCCTGCTGCGCAAGCCCGGGGATCTTCGCGTGATCCTCTTCCTGCCCATTGCGCATCTGCGGGCGCTGGACATGGTGACCGATGGCCAGACTTTCTCCATGCTGATCCCGCCAAAGAACCGGGCCATTACCGGCTCGAATGAGCTGACCACACCGTCGAAGAACCCACTCGAGAACCTGCGGCCCGGCGTCTTCAATGACTCGCTGATGGTACGCGGAGCGGGTGAGGGAGAACTGGTGTCGCGGGTGAGTGAAAGCCGGCTGTACCAGCCGGATCCGCTGAAGAAATACATTGTGGAAGAGCCGGAGTACGACCTGGGCTACTACCGTCTGGTGCCGGGTAGCCCCGTGCTGAAGACGGAGCGCGTGGTGCACATCGGCCGATCGACACTGATGCCGTACCAGCAGGATATTTACGACGAAAAGGGTCAGCTAGTCACGGTGGCAACGTATGAGAACTACCAGAAGTTCGGCGACACCCTGTTTCCGGCGAAGATCACGATCCGCCGTCCCACGGACCAGCTGAGCCTGGTGCTCGCCATCACGAAACTCACGGTGAATCAAAAGCTGGCGGACGATCAGTTCGAGCTGAAGATCCCGGAGAACACACAGGTCCAGAAGATGTAGTAAGGCTTCCGGCTTGGCGAGGCCGCGGCGCATGGGTACCGGTACACGCCGCAGCTAGTGCGGGATCTCCTGCGTGCCCTCGATGGTGAAGGTAACGGCGCTGCCGCCGCTCTCCGCCGGTTGGGCACCGCCGACATCGACATGGTATGTGCCGGGCCGGACAGCCCGCACGCCTTCCGCATTTACGAGGGAGAGGGTGCGCGGGTCGAGATCGAAGCTCACGTGCGCGCTCTTGCCGGGCAGAAGGTGCACACGTTCAAAGCCTGCGAGCACGTGTACCGGAGCCACGTCGTCCTGCGGGGGCGTGAGGTAGATCTCGGCTACCTCATCGCCTGCACGCGGCCCGCGGTTCAGGACGTCCGCCTCCACGTGCAGGGTGTCCCCGGCCTGAAGATGTTCGGTGGAGAGCTTCGGGTTCGAATAGGTGAAGTTGGTATAGCTGAGGCCGAAACCGAAAGGGAAGAGCGGCTTCCCCTTGTAGTAGCGGTAGGTGCGATTGCGCATGGAATAGTCGGTGAAGGCGGGCAGGTCGTCCACGGCACGATAGAAGGTGACGGGAAGACGTCCGCTCGGGTTGTTGCGGCCGCTCAGCGTTTCGGCGAGGGCCTGTGCGCCTGCCTGCCCGGGGTACCAGGCCTCCAGGATGGCATCCGCGTGCTGGTCCGCCCAGTTCACGGCGAGGGCCGATCCATTCAGCAGCACCACGATGAGCGGCTTGCCGGTCGCCTTCACGGCCTCCAGCATCTGCTGCTGTGCCGCGGGCAGGGCAATGTCGGTGCGATCGCCGCCGGAGAAGCCGGGCACGTGGATCGGCATCTCCTCACCCTCCAGGTTGGCGTTGAGGCCGACGAAGGCGACCACGGCATCGGCCTTCTGCGCCACGGCTACGGCAGCCTCGCGCAAAGGTGCCACGGGCGGCGTCCACATCAGGCTGAGACCGGCGCCAAAGAGCGGCGAGCGGTGTGTGTACTCGATCGTGATGGGATGGGCGGAGAGATCCGCGAAGTGAACCGTCGGCGTGGAGGTCGTAGGCGGACGATTCTCTTTACTCAGAGCATCGAGTGTCGTGTTGATGCGCTCCTTGCCATCGATGGTGACGCGGACGTGCTCGACGTCATGGCAGGGATAGCAGTTTCCTACGAGCGTGGTGATGGGGTAGTCGCCCGGCGCGGGTGCCTGCAGCGTGCCGGTCCAGCGCACGGAGAAACTGTTGGCGCGCACAGCGGGTGCGGGCTTCGCGGCGGTCCAGTCGAAGTCGATCTGCCGGTCCACACGCGTGAGCACGGGCCTGCCCGCGAAGTGGTTGTTGTCGAAGTACTCCGCATGGAGGCCTTCTGTCCCCGCGCGTCCGGGACCGGTGCGCAGCTGGGTGCGCGGGATCGGCAGAGCGATGCCTTCCGCATACGGTGCACCCTGGGCGTAGAGCACCCGGGTGCCCTTCATCGCGGCGGCGATCCCGTCCACCGGCATCACGGGATCACGTGGGATCGCGTTGTAGTTGCCCTCGATGGCGAGCAGGCTTGCCGCATTCGGGCCGATGACGGCAATTGTCTTCAAGCCGGGTTTCAGCGGCAGCGCCGCGTGATCATTCTTGAGCAGGACGATGCTCTCCCGCGCGGCCTGCAGGGCAAGCGCCTTGTGCGCCGGCGACAGAACCTCGTTCATGCCGACCTTGGCATAGGGCATGGCCGCTGGATCGTCAAAGAGGCCGAGCTGGAAGCGCGCCATAAAAAGACGGCGCAGGCTGGTGTCGACCTCGGCCTCGGTGATGAGTCCCTTGCGGACTGCCTTCGGAAGGACGAGGTAGGTCTCACCACAGTTGGTGTCAGTGCCCAGGCGAACTGCCTCGGCGGCCGCCTGCTCGGCGCTTTTTGAGAAGTGATGGCCATCCTTTGAGAAGAAGTCGTCGATTGCCCAGCAGTCCGAGGTAACAAAGCCGGAGAACTTCCAGTCGCGCCGCAACGTGTCTTTCAGCAGGAGCGGGCTGGCGCAGGCGGGTGCGCCATCCACGCGGTTGTAGGCGCACATGGTGCTGGCCGCTTTGGCGTCGACGATCGTGGCGCGGAAGGCAGGCAGGTAGGTATCCCATAGATCGTGGGGGCTGGCGTCCACGTTAAAGCGATGGCGCTCGCTCTCCGGGCCGCTGTGCACGGCAAAGTGTTTTGGTGTCGCGATGGCGCGGTAGTACTTCGGGTCGTCGCCCTGAATGCCTTTCACGAAGGCGCTGCCCAGCGTCGCGGTGAGGTAGGGATCTTCGCCCAGTGTCTCCTGCCCCCGGCCCCAGCGCGGGTCGCGGAAGATGTTGATATTCGGCGACCAGATCGTCAGGCCGTAGTAGATGGAATGGATATTCTGTCGGACGGCGTCGTTGTATTTCGCGCGCGCTTCCGTGCCGACGACCTCGCCCTCTTTGAGCAGCAAAGGCTTGTCGAAGGTAGCCGCCATGCCGATGGCCTGCGGAAAGAGCGTGGCATAGCCGGAGCGCGCAACGCCGTGCAGGCCCTCACTCCAGTAGTCATACGCAGGCACACCCAGGCGCGGTATGGCCGGAGCGGTGTTGACCATCTGCGCCGCCTTTTCTTCGAGGGTCATGCGGCCGACGAGATCGTTGACGCGCTGCCCGGTCGGCAGCGTTGCGTCCTGATAGGGCAGCGGAGCGCCGTGAGAAGACGGCACAGGCGTTTGGGCGAGCGATGCCGAAGCAAATACGGCGGCAAGGGTGGCGACGAGCACGAACCTTCGGTGCAAGCGGGTACTCCTGAGAACGAAGAAGAAATCCAACCGCCCATTCGTACTACAGAGAACTGGCGCGTGTCACACCTGGGGGCGGATGTGGGTAGCCAACCTCTCTCGGACCATTCAGGTCGCATATGGCTCGCTTCGATGAAGAGAACTGCATTTGGATGAAGATTGGTGGTGCCGGAAAGCCGACCGATCTAGTCTGAATTCATTCCTGAAGCAGAGTTGGTCCGCATGTCTCTCCTCCGATACCTTTCGTTATGCATCGTGTGCTTTGCCTTCTCCTCCGGTGCGCAGGAGTTGCCGTACTTCATCACCTATTCGCACCATATGGAGGAGCCTGGCTCGCTCGAAGTGGAAACGAAGTCCCTCGCTGGCCAGCCGGAGGGCGGAAACCCGTTTTTGGCCAGTGCAACGGCGCTGGAGTACGGGGTGCGTGCGTGGTGGACGTCGGAGCTTTATCTCGAGAACCAGGTGACGGCGCATGAGAGTGCCGTTTTCTCCGGCTTCCGGCTGGAGAACCGGCTACGCCCGCTGATGCGCGAACATCGGGTGAACCCGGTGCTGTACTTCGAGTTCGAAGACATCAATGGAGCAAACAAGAGCCTGCTGGAGGTTGTTGGGCATGACGGTGGACAGGATCTGGCCGGGCCAAACCGGGAGACACGCGCGGAGAAGAAGCGAGAGGTCGAGCTGAAGCTGATCCTGTCGAGCAATGCAAAGGGTTGGAACTTTTCAGAGAACATCATCGCGGAAAAGAACGTACGGCATGCGCCCTGGGAGTTTGGGTATGCGCTGGCCTTCAGCCGGCCGCTCCGTCTGGAGAGCGGGACGCGGGACAGCGCCCTGTCCTTGCAGAACTTCGCCGTCGGGGGAGAGATGTACGGCGGCCTTGGCGACCGGAACTCATTTGGGACGAGGGATACCTCACACTACTTCGCTCCCACGGTGAACTGGATGCTGCCGCGCGGCGCAACTCTTCTGGTGTCGCCGACCTTTGGCTTGAACGGCAACAGTGTTTCGCACTTCTACCGCTTTGGGGTGGCGTACGAGATCAGCCAGGTGGGCCGGTACTTCCACCGCTCGCGGGAGGTGCGGTGATGCGCGGGCCGGTGTGCCTGGACCGCCGCTATCGATGGCCCTTACGGCTGATGCTGGGGGCGGCGCTGCTTTCGCCGGGGTTGGCGGCGCTTGCCGCGGCCGACGGTGGGTGGCTTCAGAAGGTCTCGCCGAAGGAGCATGCGGCGCTGAACCCGTACGCAACCGATGAGCGGGCCGTGAAGGCTGGCGCGATGCTCTACCGGCGTTCTTGTGCCTCCTGCCATGGAGCAGACGGGCTGGGCAGAGGGTCGCACCCGAGTGTGCGTTCCGCGCGTGTGCGGGGGGCGACGGACGGCGATCTCCACTCCCTGCTGACGAACGGAAGTCTCGGCCGGGGTATGCCGTCATGGTCGCGGCTGCCGGATGCGCAGCGCTGGCAGATCGTGCGTTACCTGCACACGCTGCCGTTGGAGACGGACACATCCCGCTAAGCGGGATGCGATGAGGGCTGGTTCGGTAGGCGTTGGAGCAGCCGGCCGATGGTCAGTCCCTGGCCCGCTACCGATGCGACAACGATGACGTAGGTGAGCGTGAGGAGGAGGTTGCGGTGCTCGCCCCTGGGCAGCGAAAGCGCAAGGGCCACGGAGAGCCCGCCGCGCAGGCCGCCCCACGTGAGTACGCCGAGTGTGCCCGAGGAGAAGGCATGGAGGCGCTTGAGCCGAACCAGGGCGCGGAGCGGCAGCAGCACCGCAGCCACGCTGAGCCAGCGCGACGCGAGCGCGACCGGCACCATCGCCATACCGAGCAGGATGCGCGACCCGTGCAGAGGAAAGGCCAGCACCTCCAAACCAAGCAGGAGAAAGAGGACCATGTTCAGCAGATCGTCCGTGATGGACCAGAACTGGTCGACGTGTTCACGCGAGGCCGGGGACATGCCGTACTGGCGTCCGTGGCCGTTGATGAGGAGGCCCGCTGCCACGGCCTCAAGCGGCATGGAGACACCGAGCCTGTCCGCAAGCGTATAGCCGCCCATGGCCAAAGCGACGGTCAGCAAAACCTCCACGCGGTAGTCCTCGACAGGACGGATAAGGCGATAGGCCAGGTAGCCGAGGCCGAGGCCGAGGGCGATGCCTCCGCCGGCCTGCAGGGCGAGTGTACCGAGGAAGTGGCCGGCGGTCGGCAGCGATCCACCGGAAGAGGCCGCAAGGAGGGAGAGGAAGAAGACCGCACCCACACCGTCGTTGAAAAGGGACTCACCCGCAAGCTGCGATTTGAGCGCGCGCGGCGCGTGTACGCGGCCCAGCATCTCCAGCACAGCGACGGGGTCGGTGGGTGAGATGAGTGCGCCGAAGAGCAGGCACAGCAGCCAGCTGGTGTTGATGTGCGCGAGCGTCAACAGACCCTTGAGCCCGGCACCGACGAGCACGGTGGAGAGTGCGGTGCTGACGATCGAGAGCAGGGTGACGGTGAGCTTTTCCTTGCGCAGCTGTTCCAGGTCCAGGTGCAGGGATCCCGCAAAGAGGAGCAGCCCCAGCATGCCGTGGAGCACGACCGCATTGAAATCGATGCCGCCGACAAGA
>CAXTSF010000096.1:8843-11781 GCA_964246865.1 uncultured Terriglobus sp. | reverse complement strand
GCCATCGACGGTGCACGCGGCATTTTGATCAACATCACCGGCTCTTCCTCGCTCCGTCTCAATGAGGTCAATGAGGCCTCCACACTCATCCAGAATGCAGCCCACGAAGACGCCAACATCATCTTCGGTGCCGTGCTCGATGAACGCATGGGGGACGAGATCAAGATCACGGTCATTGCGACCGGCTTCAAGGACCAGCGTGGCGATGCGGATCGTCGCGAACGCATGCTTGAGCAGAGTGGTCTCTCCAGGACGGGTCCGGACGAGGTTTTCCTGCCACGGATCCAGCCTCGCTATGTTGCACCGGCTTCCCAGGCGCAGCCTGCCGCAGCAACGGAGCCGTCGCCGGCACCACCGATGCCGGCTATGGATCCGATCCCGGCCGTCAGCGCCACACCTCTGGACCTGCAGGCACCTTCCCCGTTCCAGCCACCGAGCAGCTCCGCCAGCAATCCGGAGCTCCGGCCGGTGCCGGCGTCCATCTTTGACGATGATTTTTTCAGCGCCACTAGCCGGCGCGCCGAACGGCTGCAGCTGGATGAGGAGGAACGTCCAGCCGCTCGCGAGGTTCGCTCATCCACACCGAGGCATGAGGTGACCGGCGCGTCTGCACCAGCTCACGATCAGGAGGGACCGTATCTGCGCCCGGATGTGCGGGTGCCCACCTTTTCGGGCTTTGCGCCTGCGGAGGAGCCTGCCGGAGATGGTGAGCCTGATGAGCTGGATATACCCGCATTTCTGCGGCGGGGCAGCCACGGATCGTAGCGAGTTTTGATTGCGGCACCGTACCTCTTTTGTGGCAGGGAATCCAAACGCCGCAACGTCTAATCTGGAAAGATACAGCTCATTCCGCTGCGGGATGGGTACAAGGGAGAAGCTCCTGCATGGGTGAGGTGTCCGGACGTTTTCTGCGAGGCTTGAGCAGCCTTCTCCTGCTGACTGCGTGTGCCGTCGCGGCGGCCTCGCGCCCGACCCGGTCGCTCTCTGTGCGGCACAGCGCACCGGCGCATATTCAGGAGACCTCGCGCGTTCGCAGGCACATGGCCAGCCTGCAGCATAGCCATGCTGCAGCTTCCACCCGGGTAGCCGGTCAACGGCGTGGGGTGGTCTCTGGCCGGGGTCGCACCGGATCCCGTGTCGTCCTTGTGCGTCGCCATGGCCGCCTGATGGCGGTGCGGCATGCCCGGTATGGTGAGCACTTTTCCGCACCCTCGTTCGCGGAAAACATCGACAGTCTCACTTTGGGCGACAGCACAGCAGGCGAAGATGCTGCGGTGCGGGCTTCGCTGATTGAGGCTCTTGGCAATTTCAACGGGACTGCCCTCGCCATCGATCCGAAGACCGGCCGCATTCTTTCCATGGTGAACCAGAAGATGGCGCTTGGGCCAGGTGCCGAGCCATGCTCGACCATCAAGCTGACCGTCGCGCTTGCGGCCCTGTCGGAGGGCCTTGTCCGGCAGGATACGCCGGTGAATCTGGGCGGCAACTATCGCGTGGATCTCACCTACGCGCTGGCAAAGAGCATCAACCCGTATTTCGAGGTGCTGGGCCGGCAGCTTGGCTTCGAACGCGTGAAGCACTACGCCAATGAGTTCGGTCTTGGTGAGCTTGCGGGCTACAACATTCGCGGCGAGCAGCTGGGTGTGTACCCGGACCACGAGCTCCCGCTGGCGAAGGGCGGCGTTGGCCGCATGTGCTCCTTTGGGGAAAGCGTCTCGATGACGCCGATGCAGCTTGGTGCGATTGTGAGCGCGATTGCAAATGGCGGCTCGCTCTACTATCTCCAGCATCCGACGACGCCGGAGGAGGTTGCCGGATTTCAGCCGCGCCTCAAGCGCACCCTGAACATCGCTCCGATCATTCCGGAGATGCTGCCCGGGATGGCTGGCGCAGTTAACAGCTCTTTCGGCACCGCCCGCAGTCTCCGCTCCAACTTTTCGGAGTTTCCGGTGCTCGGAAAAACTGGGACCTGCTCCAACAATGGCACGCGGTATGGCTGGTTCGCCGGTTATGGCGACGGGCCCAACGGCCGCATTGTGACAGTGTTCTTTCTTACGGGCGGGCGGCCCACCTACGGGCCCAAGGCTGCGGAGCTCACCGGTGTGTTCTACCGGTCGCTTGCGGGCCGTTCCTACTTTGGTCCTCATGTTGCGCCTGGGCTCCCCGCTGAAACTGTCAGCAGCCTGAGTTCTACCGCCGCCAGCCAGTAGCCCTGCCAGCGAAGACTTGTTTTCAGCTTCTTTGACGGCGTGCGCGGCATTGATTCTCCGCGTAGGAGACCAGCTGCGCTGGAGTCGTCTGAGAGATGAACCAGTGGATGCGCGCATCCTATCAGCATGCAGATTCTGACCGCGGCCGAGATGGCCGAGACCGACCGGCGCACCGCCGAGGAACATGGAACGCCCTTCGGCGAACTCATGGAGAATGCCGGAACGGCTGTCGCGCGCTTTGTCGCGGCGCAATACCCGGAGGCGCAGCGTATTGCGGTCCTCTGCGGCACTGGCAATAACGGGGGCGACGGTTTCGTTGCCGCACGCGCTATGCTCAGTGACGGTTTGGAGGTAGCGATTGTGCTTCTGGGCGATGAGGGCAAGCTGACGGGAGCAGCCGCGGACGCTTTTGGCCTGCTCGACCGCTCCGCAATCCATGTGGAACGCTTCAACGGAGATGTTGAGGCGTTGCGCGAGGAACTGGCGAACGTGGACGTGATTCTGGATTCGGTGGTGGGAACCGGCTTCAAGCCGCCTCTGCGCGGTCCCGCGCAACAGGTGCGCGAGATGTTGCAGGGCGTCGCAGTTCCCGTGATTGCCATTGACCTTCCTTCCGGCTGGGACGCAGATTCGCTGTCGGAGAGCGCGGACAATGCCTTTCGCGCCGATGCGGTTGTCACCTTCACCGCGCCCAATTGCTCGAGTCCCCACATATAGTGATTGCGTCT
>CAXTSF010000096.1:0-8833 GCA_964246865.1 uncultured Terriglobus sp. | reverse complement strand
CCCAAACTCGCGCACGTTTTCGGCCACCTCACGCAGGACGTTTTTGGCCCGGTGGTGGTCGCGGAGATTGGCACGCCGGCGGAAGCAATCCAATCCGGCGCCAGACTCACATGGACCGGCGGCTCCAAACGGCTGCTGGAGGCGCGTCGGCCGATCTCCTCCAACAAGGGCATGTATGGCCATGTGCTGGTTACCGGCGGTGCCCTCGGCAAGGCGGGCGCGCCAGCCATGGCCTCCCTGGCTGCGCTGCGGGCCGGGGCCGGTCTGGTTACGGCCGCCGTGCCGCGCTCCATCCTGAATACAGTTGCGAGGATCGCGCCGGAGTTGATGACGGTGCCGCTGGAGGAGGACGCGCGCGGCAATGCCTCGCTGACCAACGCCGATGCCGAGCAGATGGAGCGTCTGCTTCACCGTATCTCTGTGCTCGCGATCGGACCGGGTCTGGGCACCGAAGGCGAGACGCCGGAGATGGTGCGGCGGCTCGTTGCCGCCTGCACCGTACCGGTCGTGATCGACGCGGATGGATTGAACGCCTTTGCGGGCAGGACCGACCTGCTGCACGCTCAAGAGCGCACGCTGGTGCTGACGCCACACCCCGGCGAGATGGCACGTCTGCTCGGGGTGTCCACCAGGGAGGTCGAAGCGGACCGGCTGAACCTCGCCCGGAGATTTGCAACCGAGCACGGCGTGACGCTGGTGTTGAAGGGATGGCGTACGCTGGTCGCGCATCCGGACGGGGATGTTGCCGTCAATACCACGGGAAATCCATCCATGGCGAAGGGCGGTTCCGGGGACATCCTCACCGGGATTGTGGCGGCATTGCTGGCACAGCACCCTGACAATGTGAAAGACGCCGTAAACGCAGCGGTTTACCTGCACGGGCTTGCCGGAGATTTTGCGGCGCATCGAATGGATGAGCACGCGGTGCTCGCGACCGACACCGTTGCACACCTGAGCGATGCGTTCCGATACCGCACGCGGGATGAGGACGGGATGGAATGGATTGCCGGGCTGCGCCTCACAGCTGAGCGTGCGCTGTGATTGAGAAGAGGCTGAAGACACGCAGCGTGGCCGGCACGCTGGCACTCGGTGAAACAGTGATGGAATTGATGCTGCCCGCGCCACGGCTGGTTATCCTGCGCGGCGATCTGGGTGCGGGAAAGACGACGCTGGTGAAGGGAATCGCCCGCTCCATCGGCGCGCCGGCCGATGAGGTTACCAGCCCAACCTTCACCCTGATGCATGAGTACCGCGGGCGCAGGCTGCGCCTCTTTCATCTCGACCTTTACCGGTTGGAGACGGAAACGGAGCTCCTCGTGCTCGGCCTGGAAGAGATGGAAGCGGAGCCGGACGCTCTTGTGCTGGTGGAGTGGGGAGACAAGTTCCCATCGATGATCGCTCGCGCGAGAGGCGAAGTTGCCATTACTCCGGGGGATGAGCCGGACGACCGGCTCTTCCACGTTCGCATGCTCTGAAGGGACTGCCGCCCTCAGGGGGCTGGCTGGCGGGTCGTGGCCGGCTGCTCCTGTGGCATTGCGAGCGTTTGCCTGAGACCGAACTTCGAGCCTGGCTGGCATTCGGAGTATTCGGAGAAGGCCGGTGCTTCGGTGTCACCGGCATCCTTTTCGAAGCGGTAGCCGCGCAGCTTCAGGCAGGTGTCCCGCTCTGCGACCGTCCGGTTGTTGAGCGGTGCTGGTGGCCAATCAAAGCGTTGCACCGGATTTGCCGGGCCGGGGTGCAGACGAAAGCTCCGCGTTGGGACAGCGCTGGGCGGCATGGCTGGCTGCGATCCGGATACGGCTTGCGCTGCGAGCGGCGGTAGGAGTGCGGCCAGCAGAAGAGCGGGAAGACACACATACAAGCGAGGCATAGAACCTCCTGTGCGCGGAATCATAGCACCGCTTTCGCCTCGCCATGGGAGATCCGGTCCGGTTGGATCTCCTCCGAGGTGCGGGCTACCCGGTAAACTAAAGAAATGCCTCCGATTCTGAATGCGCAGTCGCTGAGCAAGCGGTATGGCGCGCGTGTGCTGTTCCAGGAAGTTTCTTTTGTGGTCTCCGATGGCGACCGGATTGGGCTGATCGGGCCCAATGGCGCGGGCAAGTCGACACTGCTGGCGGTATTGGCGGGGCGTGAGGACGTGGACTCGGGCGAAGTAGCGGTGCGGAAGCGGGCGCGCGTGGGATACGTTCTACAGAACTCGGAGTTCGCGCCAGGGCTGTCAATCCGTGCGGTACTGGAGAATGCGCTGAGGGCAGCGGGCGTGCCGGAGGGTGAGCGCGAACAGCGCCTGCGCGAGGTACTGGGCCGCACCGGATTTGCAAGGGAAGACGCGGAGGCCGCGAAGCTCTCCGGCGGCTGGCGCAAGCGGCTGGCCATTGCGGAGGCGGTCGTCACCGGGCCGGATGTTCTGCTGCTGGACGAGCCGACGAACCACCTCGACCTTCGCGGCATCGAGTGGCTGGAAGAGCTGCTCGCCGGCCTGCCGTGCGCAACCGTAACGGTCTCGCACGACCGCTACTTTCTGGAGGAAGCGGCGAACGAGATTGTCGAGCTGAACCGCATTTATCCAGGCGGCGCGCTGCGGGTTAAGGGAAAGTATTCGAAGTTCCTGGAGGAGCGCGAGCTGATCCTGGAGGCGCAGAATAAGGCTCAGGAGAGCCTGCGCAATACCGTGAAGACGGAGATCGCCTGGCTGCGGCGGGGCGCAAAGGCGCGCACGACGAAGAGCAAGGCGCGCATCGACACTGCGAACGCCATGATTGCGCAGCTCGCCGACGTGAACACCCGGACACAGAAGAGCTCGGCAGGCATCGACTTTGCAGCGACGGACCGCCAGACCAAGCGCCTGGTAGAGTTCAAGGATGTTTCCTGCAGGCTGGGCGACCGGACGCTCCTGCACGACCTGAGCTTTGCCATTACGGCGGGAACGCGGGTCGGGCTGGTGGGCCCGAACGGTTCCGGCAAGACGACGCTGCTGAAGCTCCTGACCGGCGAGCTGCCGCCCACGTCAGGCGAGGTGAAGCTCGCGCCGATGCTCAAGACCGTGTACTTCTCGCAGAATCGCGAGCTCGATCTGACGCTGACGCTACGGCGCGCGCTGGCACCGGAGGGCGACTCCGTCGTCCACAACGGGCGCGAGGTGCATGTGGCGAGTTGGGCGGCGCGCTTCCTGTTTACGGGCGAGCAGCTGAACCAGCCGGTGGAGCGGTTGAGCGGCGGAGAACGCGCACGCGTGCTGATTGCCCGGCTGATGCTGCAGCCCGCGGATCTGCTTCTGCTGGATGAGCCGACCAACGATCTGGATATACCAACGCTGGAGATTCTTGAGGAGAATCTGCTGGAATATAGCGGTGCCATGGTGCTCGTGACGCACGACCGCTACATGCTCGACCGGGTGAGCACCACGGTGCTGGGACTGGATGGGAAGGGCGCGGCGGAGCACTTCGCGGACTTCGGCCAGTGGGATGTGTGGATGCGCGAGCGCGAGGCCGCGGACGGATCGAGCGGGCCCGCTGCACCGGTTACGACTTCAGCAAACGGGGCCGGTGGGCAGAGCGGCAAAGGCAAGAAGAAGCTCAGCTACCTGGAGCAGCGGGAGTGGGACGCAATCGAGCCCAGGGTGGAGGCGGCGGAATCGCGCCTGCAGGCGTCGCGCGATGCACTCGAGCAGACTGCGGTGGTGACGGACGCGGCGAAGTTGCAGGCAGCGCTGGCGGAGCAGGAGGCGGCACAGGCCGAAGCAGATGGCGTGTATGCACGGTGGGCGGAGCTGGCGGAGAAGGCCGGGGAGTAGCCGTCGTCATCCTCCGTCGTCCGTTCTCCGTTATTCTCGTCTTCTGTTGTTCTCGATGCTCAGGCTGCCGCGACCCAGCAAGACGAGAGCGATGTACGCAACGCAGGATCGGCGGTTCGCGCTAGTGGACGATGACGGCTCCGTCTTTCATCACGAATGTCACGTGCGCGGTCACGGAAATGTCCTCGAGCGGATTGCCGGGGACGGCGATCATGTCGGCGTAAAAGCCGGGTTTGAGTTGTCCGATCTCGCCCGGCCAGCCGAGCAGCTTTGCGCCGTTCAGCAGGTCCGCGCGAAGCACGTCGACCGGCTTCATCCCGTACTGAACCATGAGGAGCAATTCGCCAGCCTGTGTGCCGTGCGGAAACGGGCCCACATCAGAGCCGACGGCGAAGGGAACACCCGCGGCCATCTGCTTTTTGAACTCGGCAATATGCAGGGCCTGCAGCCGGTGTTCGCGGCCGGCGGCTGCCGGGGACGCGGCATGATCCGCAAAGTACTGCGTGATCTGAAAGGTGGGCACGGCGTAGATCCCGCGATCGCGCATGAACCGCATCGTCTCCGGCGAGAGCACATAGGCGTGATCGACGGAGGCCACGCCTGCCCGCACCGCGAAGCCTGTGCCGGGCTCGCCGGTGGCGTGCACGGCGACTACGGCACCGGTCCGGTGGCCCTCGGCGACAGCGGCGGCGAGCTCGGCCTCGGTGTACTGGAAGGGCGTGGTGAGGGTGCTGTCGCGCTCAACGTCCTTACCGGTCTCATAGATCTTCGTGAAGTCCGCGCCACCCTTGTGCTGCGCGCGCATGACGCGCACGAGGTCGTCGGCTGAATCGGCGTAGTCGGCATTCGAAAGAATATGTTCGGCGGGGTTATAGCCGATGGCGTCCTCGTGGCCGCCGGTGATGTCCACGGCATTGCAGGAGACGCGCAGGCGCGGACCGGGTATGTCGCCGCGATTGATCGCGTCGCGCACCGCGGTGTCGGCGCAACCCGCGCCCTCGGTGCCCATATCGCGTTCAGCGGTGAACCCGGCCTGGAGATCGGCCTTTGCGGCAGCCGCGGCGATCAAGACGCGCTGTGGCACGGACTCCTGCACTGTCTGCAGATCCTCCGCACCAGGATGCAGGAACAGGTGTACGTGCGCGTCGATCAGGCCGGGCATGAGAGTCGTCTCGCCGAGGTCGATGAGCGTTGCATCCGCCGGATGGCTTACATGCGTGCCAACCTCGCGGATGCGCTCGCCCTCAACAAGGACCTCACCGGGTGCGACGACGCGACCGGCGCCGATATCGAGCATGCGCGCGGCGTGCAGGACGATGGGCTTGGGCGCAGGGCTCGTCTGCCCGGAGGCGAGCACGCATAGGAGGGAGAGGCAGGCAGCGGTAAGTGTCTTCATGCGGTGCAACGAGCATAAAGCAGAAGCAGCTCTGCATGTGCACGAGGAACTCGTCGCCAGTCCGGGACTTCAGAAGCGAGAGCCGGGACACAGCGAGAGCCGGGACATACAGCGAGAGCCGGGTACTACCGAGTGATTGTGGACCGAGCTATTTGGGCTCCCAGGCTTCATCGGCAGATGGGCCGTAGATGCCTGGAACGGGAATGTCGAGCAGGCGCAGGTAGACGTTGAGTTGGCCGCGGTGATGGATGAGGTGATTGAAGAACATGGTGCGGTAGGCCACTGCACGCGGCATGTGTGCGATCACTTGTTCGCCGAAGCGCAGCGTCCAGTGGGCGAGCAGGTCCTCGTCGCTGAGGTTTGTGAGCGCTGTGCGAATCTCTCCGGCGGCGCCCGCGGCGTACTTGATGGCGTCCTCTGCTGTGGTGAAGCTGTATCGCACCGAGGGGGAGGAGGCGATGTCGAGTTCGGGTCTGGTTAGGATCTCCAGACCAAACACGGGCAGGCTGGCGACGTGCGCGGCGATCCTGCCGAGAGCCATGGATTTGTCGTGCGGTTTCCAGTCGGCCCTCCCTGCGGGCACGCGTTCGAGGATGCGGCGAGTACTTTCCGCTTCCGGTTCAAAGTCGAGGAGAAAGGTCTGTGCGATGGTCATCGGGAGCAACTCCATCCTTCGCGTTGCGCGAGAAAGCATCAGCCCGTGATGTTATAGCCGCAGTCCACGAACGTCACCTCGCCGGTAATGCCGCTGGCCAGGGGCGAGAGAAGGAAGGCGGCGGTGTTGCCGACCTCGGCGGTGTCCACGTTGCGTTTCAGCGGTGCCTTTTGCGCGGCGTGGTCCAGCATGCTCTGCAGATCGCCGATGCCGCGGGCGGCTAGCGTCTTGATCGCACCGGCGGAGATCGCGTTCACGCGAATATTCTTCGGGCCCAGCGAGCCGGCGAGGTAGCGCACCGTGCACTCGAGCGCGGCCTTGGCGACGGCCATCACGTTGTAGTTGGGGAAGACTTTGTCGGCGCCGTAGTAGGTGAGCGTCAGGATGGAGCCGCCATTCGGCATGAGCGGCGCGGCACCGCGCGCGACGGCGATCAGCGAATAGGCACTGATATCGAGAGCGGTCCGGAAGCCCTCACGCGAGGTAAGCAGAAAGTCCTGCTTGAGCTCGTCGGCTGGCGCGAACGCGACCGAGTGCACCACCATGTCGAGGCCGCCGTAGGCTTCTTTCAGAGCGGCAAAGGTCGCCTCGATCTCGGCGTCGTTCGATACGTCGCACTGGAAGGCTTTTGCGTCGCGCAGTTCCGGCAGCAGAGCATCCGCCTCGCGCTTCAGGCGCTCATTCTGGTAGCAGATGGCGATGCGCGCGCCTGCCTCGTTCAGCTTCTGCGCAATGCCCCACGCGATGGATCGTTTGTTGGCGAGGCCGAAGACGACGGCGGTTTTGCCGTGGAGGTCGATCATGACGGAGGTGATTCCTTTCGGTGGAGCTTTTCGCTCCCGGCTTGCGGCAAGCGGACGATCATCCGCCAAAGCATCCTCTAAAAGCTAACAGCTAGAGGCGAAGAACCTGGCCCTAGCCGTGCAGGAGCCAGTCGTACTGCTCCTCTGTGAGCGGCACGACGGAGAGCCGGAACTGCCGGAAAAGGGGCGAGTCATGGAAGACCGCGGCCCCGCGCATGGCAGCAAGGGACTTTGCCGACTTTAGGCGCTTACCGGCTTTGAGCCGGACGATGGGATTCTTGGGATCGGCGGCATCGACCGAGACAACGGTCGCGATACCTACGGCCTCCTTACCCACGTTGGAGTGATAGATGACGCAGTGCTCGCCCTTCTTCATGCTGCGCAATGTCATGAGCGCCTGAGGATTGGAGATGCCGTCCCACACAGTCTCGCCATCGCGCAGAAGGTCGTCGAAGGAGTACTTGTCCGGTTCAGATTTGAGCAGATAAGGCATCGTTCTCTCTGCAGGTGAGGATAGCAGCGGGGCTAGAACGCGTCGAGATCGACGGTGCTCACGGAGTCGACCGGTTGACCAAGGAAGCGGGCTCCCAGCCGCCGGAACTTCTCCGGTGAGTCTGTGGTGAAAAAGCGGAAGGTGGCCGCGCCATCGATAGCTGCGGCGGTGGGGAAAAGGGTTGCGACGTGGGCGGCGGTGCTGCCGGCGGCATCCACGATTGGCATATCGTCAGTCAGTGAGGTGACGACGCGGTGCAGGAGAGGACGGAGCAGGGGATAGTGGGTGCAGCCGAGGAGGATGGCGGCTGGCTGCGGCCGGGTCTCCATGCCGTCGCGGGCAAGCAGATCGGCGGAGATCTGGCTGGTCCGGTCGCCGAGCGCCTCGGAAAGGTAGATCCGGGCTATCTGTTCGGTGATGGGGTCATCGGTCCAGCCCTCCTCTACCAGCGGCACGAGCAAGGGGCAGGCCTTCTGAAGAGCGTTGATGCCGTATGCGGTGCATGCGTCGGCGTAGGCCCCGGAAGCGACAGTCGCCTCGGTGGCCAACACCAGGATGGTCGCGCCGGAGGGAACCGCCGCAGCGGCAGCCCTGGCCCCGGGCTCCACAACACCGACCAAAGGCATGGGCGCGCTTGCAACCAGCCCGGGGAGCGCGAGAGCGGAGGCGGTGTTGCAGGCGACCACACCCAGCTCTGCCCCGTGTGCCCTCAGATAGCGCAGCGCAGCGGCGGTGTAGTGCGTCACGGTGGCGGCAGATTTTGACCCGTAGGGAAGGCGGGCGGAATCGCCGAGATACAGGTAATCCGCTGACGGCAGTCTCTCGGCAAGAGCGCGCAGGACCGTAAGGCCGCCGAAGCCGGAATCAAAGACGCCGATGACGGGTCGCGGATTTCTGCCCTGGGGCACGATGCGTTCGCTCATGGACGAATGCTTCCCGGGCCGCTCTCTCCCGGTGCGACGTTGGCGGTCTCGACGACCTCATAGGTGCGGTCGAGAGAGATATTGCCCGCAAGCGTGGAGCGCGGCTGCCCGTCGACAAGGAAGCGCACCTCCGTGATCTCCGGCAGGTTGGCGTGCAGGGTGCCCAGGATGGAGCGAATGGTGAGCGTCTCCGCCGTGATGCCGGAGGGGTGCGCGTCGGCCCAGGAGGAGCGCAGGTTGACGATCGCGAGCTCACCCGTGGCCCCGGTAAGGGGATCGGCCATTTCGGCCTTTGTCGGAGGCGCGGACGGTGGAGAAGGTGCCGGGCCGTTGAGGCTCCTGAGGGTTGGCGTGGCCAGTGGGAGATTGACCAGGAAGACGTCATCCACGGCAATGCCACCGCTGACGGCATGCCGCGCTTTCGGCAGGGCATATTGCGCCAGGAGGTGCTCCAGCAGCGCACGCGCACGAACTGCAGGTTGCGATGGAAGCGCCAGGGAGCGTTGCTCCGGCGTAATGGAGGCCTCCGCGTCGTCGGCAAGGTCCAGCGTCACCGTTTCGGCGGCGGCGGTGGAGGGCGCCTCGATGGGTATGTCCGCCGCGGTATCGACCGAGCCATAGGGCTGCCGGTGCAGGTAGACGAGGTACGCGGCCATCAGCACAGAGCTGCCGAGCAGAATGAGAAGAAGGAGGCGTTGGTAGCGCTGGATCACGGCGCTGTTCCCGGTGCGGTTGCAACGGCCTGTGAGCGCCATGCGAGCAGGGCA
>CAXTSF010000095.1:0-11951 GCA_964246865.1 uncultured Terriglobus sp. | reverse complement strand
ACCGGCTGGATCAGATTCCGGATGAAGAGCTGCGGCTGATGGCCGACCGGGGGATCACGGGGCTGTGGCTGATCGGGTTGTGGGAGCGCTCGGTGGCATCGCGGACGATCAAGCGTTTGCGCGGGCAGGGCGATGCGGTGGCCTCGGCTTACTCGTTGAAGGACTATCAGATTGCCGAGGACCTGGGCGGCAATCAGGCGTATGAGCAGCTGCGGGACCGCGCCGCTGCGGTGGGTCTGCGGCTGGCCTCGGACATGGTGCCGAACCACATGGGGATCGATTCGAACTGGGTCATCGAGAACCCCGACTGGTTCCTGTACCGGTGGGAGTCGCCGTTTCCGTCGTACCAGTTTGAGGGTCCGGATCTGTCGACGGACTCGCGCGTCGAGATCAAGATTGAGGACCATTACTACGACCAGACGGACGCGGCTGTGGTCTTCCGGCTGCGGCACCATGGCGACGGCACGACGCGCTACATGTACCACGGCAACGACGGCACGACGTTTGCATGGAACGATACGGCGCAGCTCGACTATTCCAAGGAGGCAGTGCGCGAGCACGTGATGCAGGTGATCCTGCACGTCGCCCGGCTGTTCCCGATCATCCGTTTTGACGCGGCCATGGTGCTGGCGAAGCGCCATGTGCAGCGGCTGTGGTTTCCGCTGCCAGGCGCGGGTGGTTCCATCCCGTCGCGCGCCGAGAATGCCATGTCGCAGGAGGAGTTTGACGCGCTGATGCCGCAGGAGTTCTGGCGCGAGGTGGTTGACCGTGTTGCCGCCGAGGTGCCGGGAACGCTGCTGCTGGCGGAGGCGTTCTGGCTGCTGGAGGGCTACTTTGTCCGCACGCTGGGCATGCACCGCGTGTATAACTCCGCCTTCATGGTGATGCTGCGCGACGAGGAGAATGCAAAATACCGCTCCTACCTGAAGAAGACGATGGAGTTCGATCCGGACATCCTGAAGCGGTACGTCAACTTCATGTCCAATCCAGACGAACGAACGGCGATCGACCAGTTTGGTTCCGGCGACAAGTTCTTCGGTGTATTTACGCTGCTGGCGACGCTGCCCGGCCTGCCGATGCTGTCGCACGGCCAGATCGAGGGCTTCACCGAACGCTATGGGATGGAGTTCAAGCAGGCGAAGATGGACGAGCGGCCCAGCGAGGGCCTGATCGCGCGCTATGAGCATGAGATTGCACCGTTGCTGAAGATGCGGCGCATCTTTGCGGAGAGTGCCAACTTCACTCTGTACGACCTGTGGACCGATCACGGCAGCGTGGACGAGAACGTGTTTGTGTATTCGAACAACTTCGAGGGGCAGCGTTCGCTGATTGCGTACAACAACGGCTATGGCAGCACGCGCGGAACGATCCACATGTCGACAGGCTACATGGACAAAGGATCAGGCCAGATGCGGCAGCGCTCGATTGCCGGAGGACTCGCGCTGCCGTACGAAGGCAACCTGTTTGTGGCGTACCGCGATGTGACGAGCAACCTGGAGTATCTGCGGCGGGCAACGGAGATCCATCACGATGGTCTGCGGCTGGATCTCCGTGGATTCCAGTATGTGGTCCTACTGAACTGGCGGCCGATGACGGCGACGGCGGAGCGGCCGTGGGACCGGCTGCACGATGCGCTGAACGGCGCGGGTGTACACAGCCTGGAAGATGCGTTGCTGAAGATGCGCCTGCGGCCCACGCATGAGGCGCTGCGGCAGACGGTGCAGATCGACACGCCCGCGTTGATGGCCGACGTGGATGAGGCGCGCAGCACGGAGACGGCCTCGGGTGCGGCGACGCTGGAGGTGTTTCTCGACAGGGCTGCCGTATTCCTGGAGCGCGCGGTGGAGTATCTGCGTTCGGAGAAGGAGACCGTGGTCTTCCGGAGCAAGCCGGTGACCAGGCCGCCCGCGCCCAACCGTCTGGAGCTTGCTGGTGTGCTGGAAGGGAAGCAAGCAGGGCTGCAAGACTCCGGCAAAGGCAAGATCGCGAAAGGCAAGGTCGCGAAAGGTACGGCCGCGAAAGGCACGATTGCGGAGATGGCATCGGCCGGGGCGAGCAAAACCAGCAACGGGGCCGCGGTTCCGGCTGAGCCCAGCGGTGTGCTGATGCCGGTGGCTCCAGCGAGCGGGGCCGTAAGGCCAGAGAGCCCGGAAGGCCCGGGCGTGACCGCGGAAGAAGGTGCGCAGGCGTATCGCGAGAGCCTGCGAGTGCTGGTGGAGGAGGCGCTTGCCTCTACTGCAATCCTCACGCAGGCACCCGTGGCCGCTCGCAAAGGTGGCGTTCCGCTGACGCCGTCGGCGGCCAGCGTGGATGTGCCGGCGACGGTGCTTGTGCCTCTGCTGGGCTGGGCCCTGATGCGGGCGCTTCCACTTGAGGGTGAGCGTGTGCGCATGTTTGACACGCTGCAGATCCGGGCCGCGCTTGCGGAGATCCTCACCTCGCTCGGCATTGAGGGAGAAGAGGCGTGGCGAGAGGCTGCGCGGCTGCGCGTTCTGCTGGCGTATGCCGCTGTGCCAGATGCGGTTCATCGTGAAACGTTCTGGCAGGATGGCGACGTGCGTTGGCTGGCCGGCGTCAACACGTCGGAGGGCACGACGTGGTTCGGGCGCGAAGGCTTCCGCGACCTGCTCACCTTTCTGCACGGAATGCTGCCGCTGGACACGACGCTTTCCGAAGCGTCCGGCAGCGCGGCTGTCTTCAACCTCGCAGAGGAGCTGCGCCGTGCGGAGAGCGCGGGGTACCGTCTCGACGAGTACCTGCGCGCAGGGCCGGCGAAGCCCGAGGCGGCTCTGGCGGCAGCGAGCGCGTAAACGGCGCAGGAATAACGGCGCAGCGCGGCTCTGACCGAGCCTACTGCGCCGGTGCGATTTCCAGGTGGTCGACCTTCGCCGGGTCGGCCTCGTCCTTGTACACCTTCCCTGCCTTCATAACAAAAGGGACGTGCTGCAGGAGCCGCACATCGCTAAGGGGATCGCCCTCGACGGCGATGATATCGGCCCACTTGCCGGGTTCAAGGGCACCGGTGCGGTCGCTCCAACCCATCAGGTCTGCGGCATTGACCGTGCCGCTCTGTAGCGCGGCGAGCGGCGACATGCCGTACTGATTGACGTAGACGTCCAGCTCATGCGCGTTCAGGCCGTGCGGGTAGACGGCGGCATCGGTGCCCAGGGCAACTTTCACACCGGCGGCGATGGCCCGCTTGTGGTTGGCTTTTGCCGCCGTGGCGACATCGAGCATCTTGCGCTGGTAAATCGCAGGGAGATGGCCGTACTTGGGTGTCCAGTCAATCAGGTAGGCGGTCGGGACCAGGTAGGTGCCGCGCTTCTTCATGAGCGCGGAGGCCTCGTCGTTGATGTAGGTGCCGTGCTCGATAGAGTCGACACCGGCCTCGGTGGCGAAGAGGATGCCCTGTGCGCCGTGCGCGTGCGCCGCCACTTTACGGCCGAGCCGGTGCGCGTCGGCAACGATGGCCTTCAGCTCTTCAAGTGTGTACTGGGACGCCTGCGGATCGTCGCCCTTGGAGAGAACGCCGCCGGTGGCGCAGCCCTTGATGAGGTCCGCGCCGTACTTGATGTTCTCGCGCACCTTCTCCTGCACGGCGGGGATGCCGTCGGCGACGCCCTGGCCTTTGACGTGGTATTCGAAGGGCAGGAGGTTCTCATCGCAGTGGCCGCCGGTGATGCCGAGAGGCGGGCCGGAGACCTGCATGTGCGGCCCCGGGACGCGGCCGGCGTCCACCTCGTCGCGGAGGGCGACATCGGCAAAGTTGTTCGCGCCCACGTTGCGGATGGTGGTGAAGCCAGCCTCGAGGGTGGTCTTCGCATTCTCCACGCCGAGGATGCCTTCCTTCGCGGGCGTCATGGAGAGCTCGAAGTACGGGTCGAAGTTGTTGGCGTTCGTGATGTGAGTGTGCACATCGATGAGGCCAGGCATCAGGGTGTAGCGCGTAAGGTCAAGCTCGCGGTCGCCGGGCTGCGCGGGTGTGCTGCTGGTGGGGGCAAGGGCCGTGATGCGGTCACCGGTGATGACGATGGTCGTGGCAGCGGTCTCTTTACCGGTGCGCACGTCGAGCACCTTTCCCGCGCGGAGCAGGGTGCGCGAGGAGGTTTGCGCCGGTGCCGGCGCGCAGAGCAGAAGGGCGAGACTGGCGGAGGCAAGTGCGCAGACAATGCGGGCACGGGGCAAGGAAAGCTCCTGAGGAGAGGGGATGCTGCACAGGATAGCGCCTCCGGGGAAGCCTGTGGAGGACGGCTATGGATGCGATGACGGTGCCGATGCGAATGCTTCAGGGCGCAAGGTGCTGAGTGTGGCTGTGAGGGCGGCGGCACCGTCGGCGACGGCAGAACCGTGGCCGCAAAGGATGGTGCTCAGGGGAAACTCACTCAGGCGCTGCGCGGACTCGATCGCCATGGGTGGCTGCCAGGTGGCGAGGCGGGGAAGGGGGAAGTACCAGGGCGTGTTGGCGACAGTGGTGAGCCGGCCGATCGATTGCAGCGCGTCACCTGCGAAGAGGGTGTTGTCGCGCTCATCCAGGAAGCTCATGTGGCCGGGTGTGTGGCCCGGTGTGCTGATGCAGCGCAGCGAACCATAGAGTTCGTTGTCGGTGAGCGTATGCGTGGGCCGTGTTTTTACGGTGGGAAAGCTGCCGCGCAGAGGGTATTGCCCGTCGGTGGAGCGCAGGGTGCGGTCGCCGTGCAGCAGCGGTGCCTCCCGCTCGCTGATCGCGACATCGATGGCGCCGAGCGTGGCTTGCAACTGGTCGAGCGAGCCCACGTGGTCGCCATGCGCATGCGTGAGAAGGATGCGGCGGATGGGCGCACCCGCGGCCTGTGCCGCCGCAAGAATCTGTTGCGCACACCGGGGCAGGGCGGCGTCGACAAGGGTAAAGCCGTCGCTCTCGCGAAGCAGGTAGCAGTTGACGAAGCCGTAGAAGCGCAGCTGGGTTACGTTCGGGCTGATGGAGGTGACTTGCATGTTTCCGCTTCGTTCTTCGAGATTCTAACCTCCTACAATCGAAGTGTGACGATCGTTGCGGAGCGGAAGATTGCGGTGGTGCTGGTGCGGGCGCGCAATCCGCTGAACATCGGGGCTGCCGCGCGCGCAATGAGCAACTTCGGCTTCCACGATCTGCGGGTGGTGAATGAGTATGCGGTGCCGTTTGAGGATGCGCGCTCCGCGGTCGGCGCGGCACCGGTGTTGGCGACGGCGAAGAGCTTCGCAAGCGTCCCCGAGGCGATCAGCGACTGCTCGCTGGTGTATGGGACGACCGCGCTCGGGAGCCGTCGGCTGGAGCATCCGGTGGATCTGCTGCGGGAGGCCGCGAACCGGGTCGCAGCGCACGCGGAGCGGATCGCGCTGCTGTTCGGTTCGGAGAAGACGGGGCTCTCCAATGAGGAGTTGAGCCACTGCCACCGGCTCTTGACCGTGCCGATGCACGACGGTGGAGTCTCGATGAACCTGGGGCAGGCGGTGGCTGTGTGCCTGTATGAGCTTGTGCGCGAGGGCGAGGCCCCGCGTGCCCTGCCGGAAGCCCCCTCCCTGGCCGATGCCGCGGAGGTGCAGCGATTCGAGGATCTCTTTCGGGAGGTGCTGACTGCAAGCGGGTACGAGCGACGCTTTCCTGGAAATATGGCGACGAACACGCTGCACCGGCTGGTCCGCCGTCTGGCGCTGCACGCGGAGGATGCGCCGGTGTGGATGGGGATGCTGCGTCACATGCAACGCAAGCTGCAGCGGTCCGAAGAAGCTTGATAGTATCCACCCCATGACGAAGCGGAAGTGGAATGCATTGGTGGCGGCTGCGTGCCTGCTGCCCATGCTGAGTGTGGCTCAGGCGGCCCGCGTGTATACCGATGCAGATTACGCGAAGGCGGTGCGGCAACTGGGGCCGTACACGGCTCCCCTGGTAGACCATGCGGTGCGGTCGGCGACGTGGCTGGACGGCACGCGCTTCTGGTACGCCGATGCGGCAAATGGCGTACAGACGATTATGGTGGGCGACGCACGCAAGGGCACGAAGGCGGCGGCTTTTGACCCGGCGGGCATGGCCGCGGCGTTGCATGCCGGCGGCCTGCCGGAGAGCGACCCGCAGAAGATCAGCGTGAGCGGGTATGAGCCGGAGGCGGACGGCACGGCGGCGGTGCTGACGGTGCAGGGCCGACGCTTTCGCTGCGGGCTAGGCGCGTCGTACGCGTGCAAGGAGCAGGTAGAGGACGCGGCCACCCACGCACGCTCCGGCCGGAGAAGCGCAACGATGGCGGTTCTGTCGCCCAACGGCAAGCGGTCCGTATTTGTGCGCGAGTGGAACCTGTGGATGCGCGACGAAGCCAGCGGCGCGGAGAAGCAGCTGACCACGGACGGTGTGAAGGATTTCGGCTATGCGACGGACAACGCGGGATGGACACACAGCGATCGCGCGGTGGTGTTGTGGTCGCCGGATTCGAAGCTGGTTGCGACCTTTCAGCAGGACCAGCGCAAGACCGGTGAGATGTATCTCGTGTCGACCAATGTTGGGCACCCAAAGCTGGAGAGCTGGAAGTATCCGCTGGTCGGCGACAAGGACGTGACGCTGATCGAGCGCGTGGTGATCGATGTGGACGCGGGGAGGACGGTACGGCTGCAGACGCCGCCGGATCAGCACCGCTCGACGCTGTGCGATGACGTGAGCTGCCACGGCGGATGGGACGATGTGCAGTGGGCGGCCGATGCGAAATCGCTGGCCTTTGTGTCTGTATCGCGCGATCACAAGGAGGCAAAGGTACGGATCGCGGACCCGGGGACGGGCGCGGTGCGCGAGGTGTTCCGCGAGGCAGTGCCGACGTTCTTTGAGAGCGGCTACGCGGATGAGAGCGTGAACTGGCGCTATCTTTCGCAGCGCAACGAGATCCTGTGGTGGTCGCAGCGCAGCAACTGGGGGCAGCTTTATCTCTATGACGCTGGGACAGGGAAGTTGAAGCGTCCCGTGACCGAGGGCGCGTGGAATGTGGACCACATCGTCTCGCTCGATGAGAAGAGTGGGGCGATGCTGCTGGCCGGGGTGGGACGCGAGGCGGGCGTGGATTCGTACTACCGGCAGATCTACTCGACGAACCTGAACGGAGCTCCGGTGAAGCGGTTGAGTCCGGAGGCGGCGGACCATATCGCGACCGCCTCTGCCGACGGCCGGTACTTCGTCGATCTCTACTCGACACCGCAGGAGCCGCAGACGGCCGTGCTGCGTGATGCCGAGGGCAGGGTGAAGACGGAGCTGGCAAAGGGAGATTTGACCCGGCTGCAGCAGACGGAATGGAAGGCACCGGCGAATGTGCAGGTCCCGTGCAGCGATGGAAAGACGATCTGCTACGGGTTGCTGTTCCGGCCGGCCGGGCTGGATGAGGGTAAAAAGTATCCCGTGATCGACTACATCTATCCCGGGCCCTTTACTGGATCCATTCCGAGCCGGCAGTTCGCGGGATCGTTTGGCGATTCCAATGCGCTGGCGCAGCTTGGCTTCGCGGTGGTGATGATCGACGGCATGGGCACGCCACGGCGCTCAAAGACGTTCCAGGATACGTACGTGCAGCGCATTGGAGAGCAGGCGTTACCGGATCAGGTAAGCGGGATACGGGACCTGGCCGCGAAGAATCCGTGGATGGACCTGACGCGGGTAGGCATATGGGGCCACTCCGGCGGCGGCAATGCCACGGCGGCATCGATGTTCCGCTATCCCGACTTTTACAGGGCAGGCATTGCGGAGAGCGGCGACCACGAGAACCGCAACTACGAGGACGACTGGGACGAGAAATACGTGGGGCTGCTGCGGCGAAGCGAGAACGGAACGACGAACTACGATTCGCAATCGAATGCGAGCCTCGCGAAGAACCTGAAAGGGAAGCTGCTGCTGGCGCACGGCATGATGGACGACAACGTGCCATGGTCCAACACGATGCTGGTGGTGGACGCCCTTGTGAAAGCGAACAAGGATTTTGAGCTGGTTGTTTTTCCGGACGCGCACCACGGCTACGGTGAGTCGTCGCTCTACATGATGCGGCGCCGGTGGGACTTTTTTTTGACGAACCTGATGGAGGCGACGCCGCCTCGGGAGTTTCAGATCAAGCTGCCCTAGCAGAGCACCTGCTCCCGGGCAGCTTACTCAACAATTTTGCCGTCCGCACCGGTGCGGGTTGCGCCTGATGGCGGCTGCACCTTCCAGCCGTTTGTGGTGAGCACAAGGTTCGCTTGCGCGGTGTTTGGGCCGGCGATGGCGGTTGCGAGAGCGGGAAAGGCTGTCTGCGTTTCTGCGGCGCGTGCCCAGGTTGCCACATCGCTGATGCGATAGCTATAGGTGACCGAGGTGGTTGCGCCAGGCTGCGTGCTTGCCGGGTTGAAGGCAGTGATGTCCTGCACCTTGCGATGGCCGTAGCAAAAATTGCCGGTGCCGGGCTGCTGCGGATCGGCGTTCCAGGAGGAGCGGCCCTTGTCGCTGAGATCGTAGATATTGACCGACTTGGAAAGGATGATCAGCTTCTGCTTCTCCGCGGTTTGCCGGGTCAGCAGACCAGCGTCGACGAGCGCGTCGTACCTGGATGTGTCCTCCCCACCGCTGGTATCGCTCTGCGCTGGCAGCTTGTGGGGCTCAGTCCACAGGCACTCCGGATGCCCGGAGTAGTAGCCGTCGATGGCGGAGGTAAAGTTGCCTTTGCTGTTGTCCTTCTTGTCGCAGCCAGTGCTGAGTGTGATGGCGATCAAAACGAGTGAACATGCGGAGATCGAGCGGGTCTTCATAGGGGTGTTCCTTTCTCAAGCGCCGGAGGTGGGCGAAAGCTGTGTTCTGTGCGTGCGCGGTATCGGAAGCAGTTGATAGGAAGAAGACGGACTCTGCAAGAGCGAGTGACGGCAGCAAGGTCAAGGAGCGTTCAGGTAAAGGCCAGGCGCGCGGCAGAAAGGGCTAGGCGCGCGGCAGCAGTACCCCGGAGAGTTTGTGGCAGGCCGCGAGGAACTCCTCCTGGCAGGCGATGTCACGTGTGGCAGGATTCGGCTTGCGTAGCTGTTCGTGGAAGAAGTACTCACCGGTGACGAGCGCCGCAGGATCCGCGGAGGTTGCGAGCCAAACCTGTGTCCTGGGTGCGGCGTCCAGATCGCCGCTGGCCTTGGGACCGCCCATTCTGGTGGGAACCCATCCCGGCTCAATGGCATTGGAGAGTGTTCCGGGCCAGAGCCGGGCAACCCCAAAGGCGAGCAGCACATTGTGGACTTTGCTCTCAGAGTAGGCCCGGTTGCCCTGCCAGGGCCTGCGCTCCCAGTTGAGGTCGTCCAGGTTGGGTGCGGCCCGGCGGTGCAGCTCAGAGCTGATGTAGACGAGGCGGGCAGGGGCCTCCATCAGCGCTGTGAGGATGTACGGGGCCAGACTGTTGATGGCAAAAACGTGCGAGAGGCCATCCACGGTGAGTACACGTTGGCGCTCGCGGTAGCCGATGGCGGCGTTGTGAATGACAGCATCGAAACGGCCCAGACGATTGGCCTGCTCCGCCACGCCGCGGGTTTCCGCGATGCTGGCGAAGTCACCCGTGACAACAGCCGCAGCATCGGGAACGGCGCGCCGCGCATCCTCTGCCCGGTGGGCGTTGCGGGCGTGCAGGACAACCGCGTCGCCCTGGCTGATGAGGAGTTCCGCCGCCATTCGGCCCAGGCCGTCCGAGGAGCCCGTGATGAGGATGCGCGCCATGGTAATCCGCCTATTTCCGGGAGAGGGAAGAGGAGAGCGGCAGGGGCCCGCTCTCCAGAAAAGGTTTGCAACGGCTCGCTAGCTCTGCACGTCGATCTTGTGCGCCTGCGCAAGTGCCCTGGCCTTCTCGGTGTGCTTGGTGTCGAGGTCGACGCGTCGCTGGGCGAGCTTCTTGACTGCGGGAACGGTGCTGTTTGCCGCCTCGTCCTTCGTCTTCTGGACGGCGTCGGCATTCCCCTTCACCAGGCCCTTGATGTACTCCTTGTCAAAGGTATCGCCGCTGAGGACCTTCAACTCGAGGTAGCGTGCGTTGTCACTCACAGACATGCTGCCTGCGTCCTCGGGTTTCGCCTTTGCCGCTGTGTCAGCAGCCCGGATCTGCGTCTTGAGCTGAGTGTGATCGCGGATGAGCATGGTGGCATACTGCTTCACATCCGCGCTCTTACTCTTCTGCAGGGCGAGCTGGCCGGTCTTGATCTCAAAATTGGTGTCCTGGGCTGTGTCTTTCAGGAACGCTTTGTCCTGGTCGGTAGCCTGGGCGTGGGCCACGCCTGAACCCAAAGTGGCTGTCAATGCGAGGGCCGAGGCCGTCCGTGCGATTTTGCCGAGCATGCGGTGCATTCTGTTTCTCCTTGGTAGAGGATTTCTCGTCTCCGTTCTTAAGGTGTAAGGACAGAGGCTGGCGTTGCCCGAGCTGTCGGGTGACACTCACGTCCGACTAGTCACCGCGCTACATGTAATCAA
Source organism: uncultured Terriglobus sp. (assembly GCA_964246865.1). Taxonomy (GTDB): domain Bacteria; phylum Acidobacteriota; class Terriglobia; order Terriglobales; family Acidobacteriaceae; genus Terriglobus. The sequence continues at coordinate 1,504 of CAXTSF010000095.1, read as the reverse complement.
CCCCGTACTGGACGGGAATCTGTGTAAAGGCGATGCGGGTGGGCGCGCTGTCACGGGCAGGCAGCATGCCTGCGAAGTGCAGGGTGGTGTGGCCGTATTTGAGGTTCAGCTTGTCCAGGGTGCGGGAGAGTTCGCCGCGGTTGTCTGGGTCGCCGAAGAGGGTGGGTTGTTGCTGGTTTTCGCCGATGAGCCGGCCAAGCGTGACGCCGACAAAGAAAGGCCGCATATGTTGCGGGCCGGCAGGCTGTTGCGCCCAGAGCTTTTGCAGCGTGGCGAGCAGGGAAAGCGTGTCCTGGCACTCGGGAAAGCGTGCTTCCATACCCCAACCGTCGTGCTTGATGCCGCTGCCGTGGCGCTTGCTCTTCTGAGATCCCTCAGCCTCTTCGCGGGTGAGCTGGTAGCGCACGGTAAGGCTGAGCGAGCCGGCGCACATCTGCTCCATCCGCAGGCGCATGCCGGCCTTATGGAGCAGCTTGTGTGCGACGGACCAGGCTCCCTCGGGTGAGCGGTGCTGCGGCGCGAGGACGTGCGAGTGGCCGAGGGACTTCTGCATGTCGCTCGGGACTGGCGCGCCGTCATCGCCCGTGATGGCACCGCGCAGCCAGTGGTAGAGGCGGTCACCCCAGACGGAGTTCCAGAGCGCGTGCATGCCTTTGCGGTCGAGCTCGAGCAGGTGCGGCATAGTGGTGATGCCCTTGCGGATAAGCATCTGCTCCGTGCGTGCGCCGACGCCGGGCAGGTCGCGCAGCTCCAGGTGAGCGATGGCGCGGGGCAGCTGCGAGGGCAGAAGGCCGATGAGGCCGTCGGGCTTCTGCATGTCCGAGGCGATCTTGGCAAGGTAGCGGTTGGGTGCCATGCCGATGGAGCAACGCAGGGTCTCGCCGACCTCCTTGCGGATGCTCTCCTTGATGGCGAGGGCGATCTGCCGTGCGCGCGGCGGCTCCTGCTCGCGGCCGATAAGCTGGCAGACCATCTCGTCAATGGAGGGCGTGTGAGCGACGGGGCAGCAGAGCTCGACGGCAGCGGCGATGCGGTGGGAGAACTCCGCGTAGGTGGTGTGATTGCCCTGGACGAGAACGATCTCCGGGCAGATCTTTTTCATGTCGCCGACGCGGGTGCCGGTCTTGATGCCGAGAGCTTTGGCCTCGTAGGAGGCGGCGATGGCGACGGTGGTGTCGGCAAAGGTGGGAACGACGGCGAGGGGGCGATTGCGGTACTCGGGGTGCAACTGCTGCTCGACCGAGGCGAAGAAGCTGTTCAGGTCGACGTGGAGAAAGCAGAAGCGGTCGGATTGGGGAGTGCTGAGCATGGCCTGGCAGCTAGTGTGATTGTATTCGCTGCCTGTTCGCCAGGAGAGGTCCGCACCTCCGGTGCGATTAGAGGCGGCGAGCGGTCCGGCCTCTGAGCATAGTCCGCAGGCACACACTCGCTTGCTCGGGGTGAGGCGGGTGATTGTTTAGAGACGGGGATCCGGAGGGGCACGTAGTATTCATGGCACGTCTGC
>CAXTSF010000094.1:3285-12047 GCA_964246865.1 uncultured Terriglobus sp. | reverse complement strand
GGATGCGAGGGCAGCAATGGCCAGCAGCGTGGCCAAGCGGAGATGAATCGGGTGCATGATTGGGTGTTCCTGCTCTGCGGCACGAAGGGTGCGCGCGGGTGTCTTCTTCTCTGCCGGTACCACGGCCTTTCAAGGCGGTGGCGTGATCGGTCAAGAAGACGGTTAGACGAGCAGGCGTTCGGAGAGTGGATCGAAAGCGGCGGCGCTGGGCCGCTCGTCCCGGGGGGAAGCAATGGGCGCCACTACTCTTGTCGGTGGCGCCAGGATGGCGGCACCGACAAGAGCAACGACCAGAAGGTGAGGAGCGATGGACGAGTCAGCCACGAGCGCAGGGAATATCTCTGGATGGCAGGCTGTGCCTGAGTGAGCACCACGGTGCTCCGTGCAGGAGCGGTCAGAGATCTGAGCCCTGGTGACACTGCCTTTGCAGTGCATACCATCGCTGGATGTACCTGGGTGCGCGCAGCCGAGGCTTGACGACGGTACAGAGCACCGCACCTCGCACGTCAGCGTCTGAGAGCTCAGCAGGAGAAGCAGCAGCGCAATCGTAGATGCTGTAACGGACTGGATACGCGCTTTCATCGGCCTCTGTAGGATGCGGCACCCTTGAGCGTCGTCGCACGAGGGGGAGATGCAGCTAGGCGATTACTGCTTGTCTCACTCCGGCTCGTGCCGAAACGGATCCCCTGGCCGCAGATTCTTCCCCAGAGGGACGGGGCCTGCGGTGCCCGAAGCTGCTGGACCTGGACTAGGCTTCCCAACGACGGAAGATGAGTGACCCATTGGTGCCGCCGAAGCCAAAGGAATTCGACAGGGCGTAGGTGAGCTTAGCCTCGATTGGCTTGCCGGGAACGTAATTGAGTCGGCACTGCGGATCGACCTCCTGCAAGTTCATCGTAGGTGGCACGACGCTTCTCTGCAGAGCCATGATGGTCACGCCCGCTTCCAGTCCGCCTGCGCCGCCGAGAAGGTGACCCGTCATCGATTTCGTCGAGGAGACAAGGAGTCGATGCGACAGGGCGTGCTCGCCAAAGACATTCTCCAGCGCCTTGGATTCCATCGCATCGCCGAGCGGGGTGGAGGTAGCGTGTGCGTTGACATACTGAATCTGGTCGGGCCGGATGCCGGCGGACTTGATGGCGTTCATCATGGCGCGGTAGCAGCCCTCGCCTTCAGGGGCCATGCCGGTCATGTGGAATGCATCAGAGCTCATACCATAGCCGACGATCTCTCCAAGAATGCTGGCACCGCGCCGCTGGGCGAACTCGAGATCCTCAAGAATCAGAATCCCTGCACCTTCCCCGATGACAAAACCGTCACGATCCCTGTCCCAGGGCCGGGAGGCAGTGAGCGGATCGTCGTTGCGGGTGGAAAGGGCCTTCATGGAGGCAAAGCCGCCGACGCAGAGTGGTGTGATGGTGGCCTCGCTCCCCCCTGCGATCATCGCGTCGGCATCGCCTCGCTCGATGATGCGGAAGGCGTCACCGATTGAATGCGCGGACGTCGTGCAGGCAGTCGCCGTGGCCTCATTTGGGCCCTTTGCGCCAAAGCGGATGGAGACATGGCCAGCAGCGAGATTAACGATGGAAGCGGGAATGAAGAAGGGCGAGATCTTTCTAGGGCCCCCATTCATCAGGTTGGTATGTTCACGTTCGATGATGTCGAACCCGCCGATGCCGGAGCCGATGTGGACGCCGATGCGCTCGGCGTTTTCCGGCGTTACCTCCAGCCTGGCATGTCGCATGGCCTCCGCTGAGGCAGCCAGCGCGAAGTGGATGAAGCGGCCCATCTTCCGGGCCTCCTTCTTCTCCACAAACTGATGCACATCGAAATTCTTGACCTCAGCGGCGAAGCGCACTGGATGGTCGGTCAGGTCAAATGCGGTGATCGGCCCCATGCCGCTCTTCCCAGCCATGAGGTTGTCCCAGACCTCGGGGGCGGTGTTGCCCACACCACAGATCAGGCCGATGCCCGTTACGACAACCCGGCGCGCCTGGATGGATCTTGCCTGCGTCACTGCTTACTTTGCCTTTGCGTGCGCTTCGATGTAGTCGGTCGCATCCTTCACGGTCTTGATCTTCTCGGCATCCTCGTCGGGGATCTGGATATCGAAGGCTTCTTCAAATTGCATCACCAGCTCGACAACATAGAGCGAGTCTGCGCCGAGATCCTCCTGAAAGGAGGCACCGGGCGTAACCTCGGCCTCGTCCACCTGAAGCTGTTCGACGATGATGCTTTTTACCTTCTCGTCCACTGCGGCCATCTTGTCTTTCTCCTAAACAAACTTTGAATGTGCGGGGATGGGTAATACGGCACACGGAAGGGCCGGTGCCAAAGTAGCCCCTACGCAGTGTACAGAGGTCAGGGGAGGGTTGCCAGCAGAGGGCGCAGGACATCGATGCAGCATCAACGGAAGCGCCGGTAATGACGTGTAGGGTCTAGCCCCATTCTCTCAATCGCCTTCCGCTGCGGCGAGCATGGGCGCGACTCCTGAGAAATCCTCGAAGGCAAGCAAGGTGGCCGAGCTCTCGCTCTCCGGCAGTTCTGTAACCCCGCGCAGATTGCGATTGATCGTCTTCGTCTTGCTTGCAATCTCCCCTAGCGTGTTTTGCACGGTGCCTACCTGCCGCTCGACCTTTCCCATGAGCAGTTCGAACTTGCCAAACTCCGTCTTGACCCCGCCCAGAACCTTCCACACCTCACTCCCCTTCTTTTCCAGGGCAATGGAATGAAAACCCATGCGGAAGCTTGTCAGGATGGCCATGAGCGTATGGGGCCCTGCGATGGTGACGTTGCACTTCTGCTGCAGATCGGACTGAAGCGCCGGGCGACGCATCACCTCGGCGTAAAGGCCCTCGGTCGGCAAAAAGAGGATCGCATGAGGCAGCGTCACCGGCTCATGAATGTACTTGTCACAGATTCGTTTTCCTTCGGTACGAATTGCGCGTTCAAAGGCTGCACCCGCCTTACTGATGTCGTCGGCGCTGCCGCTTTCGTAGGCCTGCTCCAGCCGCTCCCAGTCTTGGCGTGGAAATTTAGAATCGATTGCAAATAGCTTTTCGCCGTGGGCGTGCGGAATCCGAAGTGCATATTCGACGCGCTCGGCGGAACCGGGCTTGATAGCGATATTTTCAGCGTACTGTTCGCGCGAAAACATCTGCTCCAGCTGCATGCCAAGCTGGAACTCGCCCACGATGCCACGCGATTTCACATTCGAAAATACCTTCTTCAGGTCGCTGACACCGTTCGCAAGCTCCTTCATCTCGCCCAGGCCCTTTTGCACCTCGCCGAGATGTGTGCTGACCTGACCAAAGCTCTCGGTCAGCCGTGATTGCAGTGTGGCGTGAAGCTTTTCGTCTACGGTCTCCCGCATCTGCTCGAGCTTTTTCGTGTTGTCGTCGTTGAGCCGGTTGAGGCGTTCCTCCACGGCAGATCGAAGGCGGTCGGCCTGGTCACGCTGCTCCTCGGCAATGGCCGCCAGCCTGCTCTGCAGGGTCTCACGCAGGGTGTCATGGGCGATCGTGTTCTTTGAGCCCAGATCTCCCAGGCGAGTGTGGAGCATATCTCGGGATTCGAGCGCGTGTCTTCCCGTTTCCGCATGGGAGTTGGCAAGCTGCTCCGCCATGCTGGCCAGGTCGCGCACCACTGCGGTTCGCAGCGTCTCCGCGCTGCCGGCATTGTCCGCCCGGAAGCCAGCAAGCCCCTCATGTAGGGTTCGGCTGAGTGTGGCAATGTTGCCGGTGATCTCTTCGCGCAGGGCGCGATGCGCCATCTCTGCCGCGGCTCGGGTGCTTACCGCGGCCTCTGCCTGTTCCCGCCGCAGCTCGGCAGCATTCCCGCGAAGCGCAACATCGAGAATATCCAGCCGGGTGCCAAGAGCGACCGTCGCATCCGAAATCTGGACGAGCCGCGGGTCGGCGGTGACAGCAGGTTTGCGAAGCAGCAGGACTGCCAGCAGGACGAAGAGGAGCAGCTGCGAGATAAGAACGGCTGTGAGCATGTTCGCCTTTCCTTCACCCAAAGTGTATCGCAGGCCGGTGTGAGAAATGCGGTGGAGAATCGAGCTGGCTACGCCTTTTGTGGGATCGCCGCAAGAACCGCATCCGCAACATCGGCGGCGGCGCGTGCTCCACGTGCATCGTGCACGCGGATGAGGTGAGCACCGCCGAGAATCGCCGCGACATGAGCCGCATGGGTTTGTATGTCGGCAAGTGAAGACGGGCGCTGTGCGGGCGCGGCTTCCGACGCCTGTGATGCGAGAAAGCCCTTACGGGAGGCGGCTGCCAGAAGGGGGAGGCCCAGGTGGCCCAGCTGGGAAAGGCCTGCGAGCAGCGCCCAGTTCTCATCCCCGCGCTTGCCGAAACCAAAGCCTGGATCGAGCACGACGCTCTCTTTTGCAATTCCCGCCATAAGGGCTCTGTCAAGGCACTCCTGTAACCCGCTCCCAACGAGAGGAAGAACCTCGCCGGCTGAAAGACGCGGTTGCGTGGACCACTCCGAAGGAAGGCCGCGGGTATGGGTAAGCACGACGCCGCAGCCGAGCTCAGCGCAGGCGGCACCCATCGCCCTGTCCCATAGGTGACCGGAGACGTCGTTCACGATCTCTGCCCCGGCGTTCACCGCAAGGCGCGCGGTGGACGCCCGGTAGGTGTCAACCGACAGGATGGCCTCCGGTCGAAGGCGCCGGAGTTTCTGCAGCACGGGTAGCACGCGAGCCTGCTCTGCCTCGGCTGGTAGCGCATTGCCGGTGCCGGCGGGGGAGCCAGGGCGGGTCGTCTCGCCGCCGATGTCGAGAATATCCGCACCGCTCTCCAAAAGGAACAGCCCGTGGTCTACCGCTCTATCCATATCGAGATAGCGGCCGCCATCGGAGAAGGAATCTGGCGTGACGTTGACGATACCCAGGATGGCCGTGCGCTCGCCCAGGGGCAGGATCCTCGTCCGCAGTTTCCAGTCCATCCGGCTGCGACAGGCAAAGCTCATACGCCATGGTAAGCCGGAGGAGGCCGCCGGGGACGGGCATTTCGCCCAGGTCAGGCTCTCCGGGCTTCGTCGAGCTCCTCAAAGATCTCCTCGACGGTGATACGTGCGGGTATACCGGACAGGACCAGCGTGCCGCCGTCAAGCGATTGGAGTCCGCAGTGTGCGTCTGCGGTGCAGGTGACGCGGGCCCCAAACCTAACGATCTCCACGAAAGATTCCCGAGATTGCTGCCTGGAGCAGACTATGTGTCTGTTCGCCCGGGTTCCTCTCCAGCGTAACCCCGTCGATACAGTCGCCATCCGGGCGATAGACGGTGGCCAGATTTTCGCTCACCGGGATGTGCGCTGGTGTTGCCATGCGGCTGTCCTGTGTGCCCCACCAGTACCACGCAAGCGGGCCTGCTAGACTGCGCGACATGCTTCGCGTGCTGGGCACGACCGTTCTGATGGTGTCGATGGCTGCGTCCGCGCAGGATGCGCTGCTGCAGCAGAGGATCGAGGCAATGACACGCGAGCCGGCCGTCGCGCGCGCCCACTGGGGCGTGCATGTCACCACCCTGGACGGCACGCCGCTGGTGGCAATCGATGAAGGCCAGATGTTTCATCCGGCGTCGAACGCAAAGCTGTTCACGACGGCGGCGGCCATGGCGCTGCTGCCGATGGAGGAGCGCCCGCGGACACAGGTGGTCGGCAGCGGGATCTACCGGCAGGATGGCAGGCTCGAAGGGGACCTGGTCCTGCGCGGCGTGGGCGACGCGAACCTGTCCGGCCGTCCCGTGCCTTACGTGCGTGTGCCGGTAGGGCAGGCGGAGCCGCACCGCGACGAACTGCGCTACATCGACGAGCTTGCCGACAGCATCAAGGCAGGCGGTATTACGGCAGTGAAGGGCGATGTGATCGGCGATGACTCCTTGTTCCCATGGGATCCGTACCCGGAGGACTGGTCGATCGATGATGTCCCGTGGTACTTCGGCGCGCCCGTGAGTGGTCTGCTGCTGGCAGATGGTTCTCTAACAATGACCGTAACGCCGACCGCCGCCGCGAGCGAGGGTTCCCAGGGAGCACCGGCGGTACAGTTCGATCCGCCGCTGCCGTACTATGCCGTCGACATGCAGGCGCGCACGGGGCCACGTGGCAGCAGGTCGTCGTTGGAGATTCAGCGGCAGGCCGGCTCCAAGACGCTTCATGTGTACGGGCGTATGGCGGTGGATGCGAAGCCGTTGGCGCAGGGGATCAGCATGGACGACCCGGCGGAGTATGCCGCCCTCGCACTGAAGGTGGCATTGGAGAAGCGCGGCGTTCCGGTCAGCGGCGTTGCGAAAGCACGGCATGGCGGGCGCTCCGAAGCGGATGCTGCAAGCGCAGCCACAGAGCCGGTGGACCTGGAAAAACCGTCCGCAGCGCGGCCGTTGTTGCTCGCAGCGTCTCGCTCCAGCTGTCAGGACTGCTCTGCGGACTGGGATTCGCGTGTACTTGCCGAGCATACCGGTCCGCCGCTGTATGAGGACATTGTGATCACGAACAAGGCCTCGCAGAACCAGCATGCGGAGCTGCTGCTGCGGCAACTCGGCTTCTTCTTTGGGCGGGCAACGACGGTTGGCGGTGCACGTGTGGTGCGGTCCTTTTTGACGGCCAGAGCGGGTGTGAATGCGGAAGATTTCCTTCTCTACGACGGCTCCGGACTGAGCGGACACGACCTGGTGACACCACGGGCTGTGACTCAGCTGCTGCGATATGCGGCCACGCAGCCGTGGGGAGAGCGCTGGAAAGCCTCATTTCCTGTGGGAGGCGTGGACGGCTCGCTGCGCAGCCGGTTTGTGGACCTGCCTCTCAAAGGACATGTCTTTGCAAAGACAGGCACGTTGAGCGAAACACGGGCACTCTCCGGCTACCTGCAGTGTGCGACTGGACGGACGGTGGTGTTCAGCATCCTGGTAAACGGCCGCAAGCCGGGCAGCAATGCAGACGAGGCCGTGATGGAGCGCATGGTCGCGGCAATCGCAGCGGCACAGTAATGTGGCGTTCCGGAGAACTTCACAGGTAGTTGCCCCTGCGAGATGGTGCGCTGATCGCCGCGCATGGACAGCGGATTGATGGATGAATGAGAAAATAGGAGAGTGCGGTTCTTGTGTCAAAGAGGCATCCCGGCGGTTCTGCTCATCGGCGCATGCGTGCTGGCGGGCTGCCGGTCCGTTCCGCCGCCGAAACCTTTGGAGCAGCTTACGGCAACAGAGGTGAGCGGGCACAAGGTCTATGTGGAACGCTGCTCGCTCTGCCACTATGACCGGCAGGAAGGCGCGTTGCATGGGCCGTCCCTGCTGGGCACGTACAAGCGCCCGTACCTGCCGAGCGGCGCACCCGCCAACGATGAGCGCGTGCGCGCTACGATTCTGCATGGGCGCAACAACATGCCCGCGCTTGGAAACACGCTTGATGACGAAGAGGTAGCCCAGGTGCTCAGCTACCTGCACACGCTATGACGGAAGACTCGCCCATGCGGGAGAAGATCAAGCTGCCGCCCGGTTCGGTCCGGCCGCCGGTGGATGGGCCGCGCATGCTGCCAGGCATGGCCATGATCGCGATCTTCATGTTGTTCATCGCGCTGGCAAATGCTTTTCAGGCGATCCGCTCCCCCATGCGGTCGAGCGCGAGATATGCCATCCTTTCCGTATGCACGGCGATCACATTGGGAGTCTTCGGGTTTCTTCGTCTGCGGCGCTGGGGATGGGCGCTGCTCACGGGTGGGACATTCTTCTACTCGCTCGGTAATGTGGTGCTGTTCGCGCAAAGCCGGCAGATCGGCTATCTGATGCCTGCGGCTTTTGCGCTGGTCTTCTTCCTCTATCTGGTGCGGACTGAGGTGCGGGACCGGGTCACTTAGGTTCATTGCGTGAGCGCTAGAATGAAGCTTGTGAGTCCCGTAGCCGAGCTCGTTCAGATCGATCTCGCACCGGCAATGCCGACGCGCAAGCCCGCATGGCTAAAAGCGCGCGCTCCTGTCGGCGAGACGTTCCACGCGTTGAAGCAGCTGACGCGCGAGCTGGGTCTGCACACCGTGTGCGAGAGCGCCCACTGCCCCAATATCGGCGAGTGCTGGAACCACAAAACAGCCACCTTCATGATGCTGGGTAATAGCTGCACCCGGCGTTGCGGTTTCTGCGCCGTGCCCAGCGGCAGGCCCGAGCCGATTGACCCGGATGAGCCACGACGGGTTGCCTTTGCCGTGGCCACTCTGGGTTTGCGGCACGCCGTGATCACCAGCGTGAATCGCGACGACGATAACGTGGGTGCCGGCCGCGCCTTTGTGCAGGTAATCGAGGAGATCCGCCGGCAGGCACCGGGATGCCAGGTCGAGGTACTGACACCGGACTTTCAGGGCACCGAGGAGGCGATCCGCATGGTCGTTGCGGCACGGCCGGAGATCCTGAATCACAACATCGAAACGGTACCGCGGCTCTATCGTGTGGCGAAATCCGGCGGCCGCTACGAGCGTTCTCTCGGCTATCTGCGGCTCGCAAAAGAGCTGGCCCCAGAGCAGGTGACAAAGACCGGCATCATCGTCGGCATGGGCGAGGAGACGCACGAGTTGCTTGGGGTCTTTCGTGATCTGGCGAGCATTCACGTGGATATTCTCACAATCGGCCAGTACCTGCGGCCCTCCAAAGATCATCTGCCGATGAAGCGCTATTACACTCCGGAGGAGTTCGCATTTTTAAAGGAGGAGGCGCTTGGCATGGGCTTTCGCCATGTCGAAAGTGGCCCCCTGGTGCGCTCCAGCTA
>CAXTSF010000094.1:0-3185 GCA_964246865.1 uncultured Terriglobus sp. | reverse complement strand
AGCCCGCCGCTCGCATGCGGCACGCCAGGCCATCACTCATCCGGTAGAATCATGGGGTTGCGCAAACGCGCCTGAGGGACGAGAGAACGATGGCATCACAGATGGCAAACATCCCCGCACTGCGTGAGCTGCAGGGACGACTGACGAACCTCATGAAGAAGTCTGTGGAGGACTTTCGCGCCAGCCTGTTGGCAGTTCGCACGGGCCGCGCAAGTGTGCACATGCTCGACAACATTCGCGTGGATTACTACGGCTCGGAGATGCCGATCAACCAGCTTGCGCAGGTAAGCGCGCCCGAGGCTCAGCTGATTGTGGTGCAGCCCTTCGATGCCGGCGTGGTTGGCCTGCTCGAGAAAGCGATTCGCACCAGCGGCCAGGGATTCAACCCGATGCATGACGGCCGGATCATTCGTGTGCCGATTCCGCCAATGACGGAAGAGCGCCGCCGCGATGCGGTGAAGCAACTGGCAGGCGTACTGGAAGACCACAAGACAAGCATCCGGAACATTCGCCGTGAAGGCAACGAGACAATCAAGAAGGCCGTAAAGGACAAGCTGATCTCCGTGGATGACGAGAAGCGCGCCACCGAAGAGACCCAGGCGATGACGGACGCGGAGATCCGGACCCTGGAGGACATGTACCGCACCAAGGAAAAGGAACTGATGACGATCTGATCGGGTCATCAGCACTGTGTCGACAAAGGCATCCGTCTCCGGATGCCCTTGTCTTCTCCACCTGCTGCACAGCGTTACAAAATCTGTCCTAAAACAGCCTCTCCGTGCGGCGGAGATTACCAGCGCTGCCGATGTTGGCGAGCGTGAAGCTGAACCGGTAGATGTTCTCATTGCGCACATTGTTCCCGGCCTGCGCATTGCCAAGCTGAAACTTGCGGTACTCAATCGAAAAGCCGCAGCAGTTCCAGTTGTAGCCGGTCTGCACCGCACCATATTGAACGCTCGCCAGCTTCAGATCGATGCCAGCGTTGGTGGCGAGACTGAAGCCCGGTTTGGTGGGCGCTCCGTAGCCGGCCAGGATACGCATCTGGCTGAAGTCAGAGATGGCCGAGCTGCCACTGGTACCCCCGGTGCCCACGGTTTGCACCCGGCCTGGCGCGTTGAGGCGGGCATGACTGAATGCGCCGAAGTAGCTTCCCGCGTGAACGTTGACAAAGGTATTGCTCTGCGTAAATCTGCCGGCGTGGGTATCGTAGTTGACGTCCCACGCCAGGTCGATGTGGTCCGTCGCGCTGAAGCGCAGTTGAGAGATCACCGGGGAGACGTTGCGGCGATCGGTTAGAAAGGCGACCCCGCTCAGATCCAGGGTGGAGTCCAGCACCTTGCGCCGGTTTGCCGTGGGTGGATCATTGGGAACAGCCCCGCCAAAACTCTCGTCGAAGTAGTAGCGCTGCAGGACGCGCCAGGAGAGACTCGCGCCGCAGGAATCGACCGAAGGTGCATCCGTGTCGCGATCGCGGTTGCAGGCGCGGTCCGCACGCCGGCTTAGAAAGAAACGCTGCGTGAGCCCGTAGTCGATCTGGTGGGTATCGGCCACGACATCCGTTGCGTCGAAGCGCAGCGTCCGGTTGAAGTCGCTGGCACCATTGGCATAGCGGTAAAGCGTGAAGGGTTCTACGGTGTGGCGGATAACTTCTCCGCCGAAGACTCGGCTGAGCAGCGAGTTGCGGAAGTCCCGCTGCAGCACGGGCGCGCGTAGATCCACCTCGCCCTCGAACTGCGCGCGGTTCAGGCCTGCCGCCACCTCCACGGGCGTGCTTCCTGGCAGCAGGACGGCGCTGCGCGACCGGGTGTAGTAGGTATCCCGAAGGCCCGCGGATGGCCGTACACGGAACCCGCCCAACGAGAGTGGCAGCGCGACCTGTGGACGCACATCGAAACGTCCGCTCAGGCCGGCCGTGGAGAAGTTGGTCTGCACGCGTGCCAGACCGGTGAACTGATTCTCCATGCTCCAGCGAAGACGGCTCGCACCGAGGGGCCGCTCCACGGCGTCTATCGCCAGAGATGGCGCGTGATAGATCCGGATCTCGAGTTGCGGCGCCGCCTGCGTGGCGATACGCTTCAGGCCCTGGTAACGGTCCGCCTCCATCGCGGCCACGAATCCATTCTGCGCGTGTGTGGCAAATGCAAACGAAGTGATGTCGGTAGAGATGGCCTGGTTGAAGTTCTCGCTGAAGGCTTCGCGGTAGAGATAACTGCTCAGGTATTCGGCGCTGACGGCAGCGCGCGTGTGCTCGTCGAAGTCATGACGGCCGCTCAGGAGAAAGTCCTCGCCGCCCTGATTGACATAGGGATAGGTGACGGCGCCGGTTGCCGGGTTGGTGGTAGCTGGATGGTACCCGCGGTCGAGCAGCCCCGAGTAGCGTGCGGTAGCGAAGTCCAGTCCGCGGCCACGGTAACGAAATTGCGCCGTCTGCTGCCAGCCGCGCAGAGAAAAGTATTGCAGGCCTACCGTCAGGTCTGCGGACCGGTTGATGGCAAGGTAGTACTCCTCGCCAAGGACGATACCCTTCGTGCTGCTCTGGCTGATGATCGGGATCAGCACGCCGCTCTGCCGCTGCTCCTGGTCTACAGGGTGGGTGGCGTAGGGCAGAAAGAGCACCGGAATGTTGCGCAGGCGAAAGACGGCCCGGCGTGCCTCCGCCTTGCCGTCCGTCACAGAAAACTTTGCCGCGGAGAGCACCCAGTCGGGCCGCGGGATCTGGCAGCTGGTGACAGTCCCATCGTAGATGGCGTAGCTTTCGGGTCCGGATTTGACGACCATGCGCCCGGTGAACAGAAAAGGGTTCCCAACCGTGTACACCGCCGTACCGTGCGCCGTGTTCCGCAGGCCAATGGAGCCCGCGACATCGTAGAAGGTGCCGGTGGCCGTGCGCAGATTCACCGTGCCGCGACTTGCCGAGATGCTCTCATTGTGCAGGCCACCGCTCAGCCGCAGGTGGCCGGCCGCCTCGAGTTCTTTCGTGCGATCGCTGTAGATCACGTGATCGGCCGTGACAGTCAGGCCGTGGTAGCGCACTTCAACATTGCCGTCGAGCCGGATGCGCTCTCGGTTCCCGCTCTCTGAATCGGCTTCGATCATGGCGCGGTCCGCATCTGTGGCAGGCAAAGGTTCTGCGATGGGCAGAGCCGAGGGATCATCCGTGAGTGCGAGTGCAATCACCTCTGGAG
>CAXTSF010000093.1:0-12187 GCA_964246865.1 uncultured Terriglobus sp. | reverse complement strand
GACCGGCTCCCGGGCGGGATTGCTCTACATCGAAAGCGGTATCTGTTCTGATTTGGTCCGCGTGATACAAGGGCCGGAGGGGAAGTTTATCGGTGCTGCGGCTTCGCTCGAGTAGGCTCTGGATGTTGATGGCAGGCTTGCTGTGGCTGCACGCCATGCTGATCCTGGGCGGCGGAACGCACCGCGAGGATCTGTCCTCCGCGGCGATGCTGCTGCCGCCTTTGCTGGCGTCCGTGATGGCCTTCCTGCGCTCGCGCGCGAGCGATGCAGCTACGCGCAGGTAATGGCTGCTGGTCTCACTCGCGTTCTTTGTCTGGGCATTTGCTCTGCTGGTCTCCCTGCGGGAGCAGGTGGTGCTGAAGACGCCCTGGGACATCAGCGCGGGATCACAGATCATTTTCTTCATGTACGGGGTGCCGGTGCTGCTGGCGCTCTGCACGCTTGTCGATGGTCCGTGGAGAACCCTGTTCGTCTGGATGGATGGCATTCAGGTGTGCATCATGGGTTTCCTGACCTATGTCGTCATCTTCGATGTGATACCCCTGACAGGACAGCAGGCGCATCCCGTGCCGATTGCGGTCATGGTGCTTGCCTTCAATATCGAGAATCTCGTGCTGGCAACCGCGGCGTTATTGCGGTATGTGGGAGCCGAGCCGGAGACGGAACAGCGCCGCTTCTATGGCGGTCTGAGCCTCTTTCTGATCGTCTACGCCTTGTGTGCGGCTAAATACAACTCGATCGCCAGCAACACGGGATACATGGATCTCCTGGTGGATCTGCCGTTCTTTCTGTTTGTCCTGCTTGTGCACCGCGATGCCGACCCGAGAGCCGCGCGCGGTCTTTACCTGCGGCCGCTCGCTATGCTGCTGGATAACGGGACTCCAACGCTGTTTCCGGCAACGGTGGTGGCTCTGGGAATGATGGTGGCGCGCTCCCACTACAACAGCGCTGTCTGCAGCATTGCTGTGGCGCTCTCCATCTACGGTGTTCGCTCCACGCTGGTGCAGGCGGCGTACCAGAGGGCGCAGGCGCGTGCCAAAGACTCGCGCGACAGCATGGAGATCCTGTCGCTGACGGACGCGCTGACCGGCATCCCCAACCGACGCCACTTTGACAAGACGATCCAGGCAGAGTGGAATCGCGCATCGCGGCAGGAGAGCCCGTTATCGCTGCTGATGGTCGATATCGATCACTTCAAATTCATCAATGACACCTTTGGGCACGCAGATGGAGACATCTGCATCCGGCAGGTAGCCTCGGCGTTAAAGGCATCGCTGCAGCGGGAGTTCGATACGCTGACGCGTTACGGTGGGGAGGAGTTTGCGGCGATCCTGCCCCAGACCGACCGGGCCGGTGCGGAGATCGTGGCGCAGCGCATGCGGGGCATCGTGAACAATCTCCGGTTGCGGAACCGCGCACCCTACGGATCGACTGTCACGGTCAGCATCGGGATTGCCACACGCGAAGCCGTTGCCAGCGGTGCGCCGGAGGATCTGGTGGAGACCGCGGACCGTGCTCTCTACCGCGCCAAACGCGCCGGCCGTGACAGGGCGGAGTTCGAACCGATGGCGAGCGCGATTCTGGTAAAGCCGGTCGAAGCCCTGGCCTCATAGTCCACGAAGCGCCCTGCGGAGCAGGCAGGAACAATCGAATTTCTCCCCAAAGATATCTCGATCCGATTTCGCATGGAGGAGACTCCAGCGGGAGATACGCGGCAGGCCTGCCGGTATGATCGGGGCATGGGGACAGGAACTTCCTCCCGGCGCGTGCTGGTGACGGGCGCTGCGGGATTCATCGGTTCGCACCTGGTCGATGCACTTCTGGCGCGTGGTGACACAGTAAAGGCGTTCGATGATCTTTCGACGGGCCGGGCAGAGAACCTGGCGCACATCCGCGATGAAGTCGACTTCACGGAGGCCAGCCTGCTGGACAGGGAGGCGCTCCGCCGAGCCTGCACCGGGGTTGACGTGATCTTTCATCAGGCCGCACTGCCGAGTGTTCCGCGAAGCGTGCTGGACCCCCGAAGTTCGCATGAAACAAATGTGCAGGGCACATTTGAACTCCTGGAAGCAGCGCGCGCAGCCGGTGTGCGGCGCGTCGTGTATGCGGCGTCAAGCTCCGCTTACGGCGATCAGCCAGGATTTCCGCGCGTGGAAACGATGCGGCCCGAGCCGATCTCGCCCTATGCCGTGCAGAAGCTGACGGGTGAGCTGTATCTGCGGAGCTACGCGGAGGTGTACGGCATGGAGACGGTCTCGCTCCGGTACTTCAACATCTTCGGGCCGCGGCAGGCAGCAGATTCCGCCTACAGCGGCGTGATTGCGAAGTTCGCGACTGGCCTGCTGCAGGGCGTGGCCCCCGTCATCTTCGGAGACGGCGAGCAGGGGCGCGACTTCACCTATGTGGCCAATGCCGTGCACGCCAATCTGCTGGCGGCGGAGGCGCCGGTGGAGCGGGTGAGTGGGCGCGTCTTCAATGTGGCCACAGGCGAACGCCACACGCTGAACGAAACCTATGCCGTGATGTCGGGTCTGCTCGGAAGCAGCCTGCAGCCTGAGTACGGACTGGCGCGCGCGGGCGATGTACGCGATTCTCTCGCAAGCATTGAGTGCGCGCGTGAGGCCTTCGGCTACGGCGTCATAGCCGGGTTTGCGGACGGCTTACGGCGAACCTTGGACTGGTACCGGACATAGGGCGAACTGCACTGCTGGCGAAATGGCGTGTGAGGCTGCATCTATGAGGGCCTTAAGGGCGTCTTAAGCGTTGCCAAGGGTAGGTCTCGCGCCTGCACCGCGGGCAGTCTGAGTAAAAAGAAGAAAGAGGTCCGATGAGCACCGTTGCCGAACCTGTTGTATCTCTCGTGAGGTCACCGGAAACAGTCACATCTATCCAGGAATGGAAACGCCGTATTGAGAAGCGCGAGGCCAGGGTCGGCATCATCGGCCTTGGCTATGTGGGGCTGCCGCTCACGCTGTTGTTTGCGAGCGAGGGATTCCGCGTCACGGGCTTCGACGTCGATGCGGTCAAGGTCGGCAAGCTGAATCGTGGTGAGAGCTATATCTGGCGTATTGAGCCGGACCACATCCGCGCCGCACAGAAAAATGGATTCACAGCGACCGGGGAGTTTCGCGAGATCGCGGAGATGGATGCGGTGCTCATCTGTGTGCCGACTCCGTTATCAGAGCACCATGCGCCTGATCTGAGCTACGTGGAGACGACGGTACGCGCAATTGCTCCCTATGTGCGCGAGGGGCAGCTCATCGTTCTGGAAAGCACAACCTATCCCGGAACAACAGAGGAGCTGGTGGTCGGTATTTTGGCCGAGGTTGGAGCAGAGCGCGGCGTGAGTGTGCAGACTGCCTCGGATGTCCCCGGCCTGATCGATGGTGTCCTGGTCGCCTTTTCGCCGGAGCGCGAGGACCCGGGCAACATGATCACGCCTCGGCGGGAGATCCCGAAGGTGATCGGCGGCATGGACGCCATGGCGACGGAGGCGGCAAGTGCGCTGTACGGCGCCATCTTCACGCGCACGGTGCCAGTCAGCTCCCCGGCAACGGCGGAGATGACGAAGCTGCTCGAGAACATCTACCGGTCAGTGAACATCGCTCTGGTCAATGAGCTGAAGCAGCTGTGTATGCGCATGGGAGTCGATATCTGGGAGGTGATTGATGCAGCGGCAACCAAGCCATTCGGTTTTCAGCCGTTCTATCCCGGGCCCGGCATCGGCGGCCACTGCATTCCCGTGGACCCGTTTTACCTGACGTGGAAGGCGCAGGAGCACGGATTCACAACGCGCTTCATCGAACTCGCGGGAGAGATCAACGAGTCTATGCCCGGCTTTGTAGTCCGGCAGGTGGGAAAGGCGTTGAATGACCGGCGCACGGCGATGAAAGGTGCCAGGGTGCTGGTGCTGGGTGTTTCCTATAAGGCGGATGTGGACGACCTGCGGGAGTCGCCGTCACTTGTATTGATCGAGCTGCTGCAGAGCTACGGGTGCGAGGTGAGCTACAACGACCCGTTCTTCCCGTTTGTGGGCAAGGGTCGCAAGTATGACCTGAATATGCACTCGGTGCCGCTGACCGGCCTCCACGACTATGACTGCGTGCTTGTGGCAACGGATCATTCGACGTACGACATGGAAAGCATCGTGCGCGAGAGCCGGCTGGTGGTGGATTCGCGCAATGCGACGCGGGATATCCGGTCGGAGAAGGTTGTTCGCTGCTAGATAAGGAGAACACGCGAGACGGTCTGAGGCTCTCCCACATTCGGGGGAGCCTCAAGGCTTTGTGGTCGCGTTAGGGTACGGGCTAGGGCAGCGGCAACGCCGGGCGATGGTCTCGGCGGGATGGCTGCCGATCTGCCGCTTTGCGATTCTCTGCCCCTAAGTGTTTTCTCAGCCTAAGGTCCAAGCCGCGGCGCGCCGCGTGCTTTGGTACAGGTATGCGCGCTCGCTTTTCAAGGGTCTGGCTGCCAAGTGTCTGCCATCTGCGATGCGCGTGGCTGATCTTGTTTCTTGTGCTTGCTCCGGCGGAACGGGAGGCGTCCTGCGCGCAGACCAGTGGCGTTGCCGTTGCGGAGAACCCCTCTCCGTCGGCCGTCGCAGGAGAAGCTAGAGCCATTGCGCCGATGCAACAGAGACGGGCACAGGTGTTCGCGCGCGGGCGTGTTGGCTCTCCTGGGAATCAGAGCAGTTCCGGGCAGCAGATCCTCTCCGGGATCCCGGGTGCAGGCTCCAAGCCAGGACAGGTGCGAGCTATGTCCCGGCTTGGACTTGCGCCACCGTCAGCGGCTCCGGCTACGCCCGCGAGCCAGCTCGCCGCAGCACGTGCCCAGCACGCAAGTATGTCAGCTCACACCTCGGGCTTTCTGACGCGTGCATCTGCCATGCGCGCACAGGCCGCCGAAGCTGTCTCCCTCTCCACCACATGGCAGGCGATGGGGCCGTCCCAGGTGCAGACGGCTGCATATGGCCTCGTCACTGGGCGGGTTACGTCGGTTGCGATTGACGCCGCAGACCCAAGCGCGAATACGGTGTACGTGGGCACCACGGGAGGCGGCGTGTGGAAGAGTACGAATGCGGCGGGGCCGGCGGGCTCGGTCCGCTTCGCGCCGTTGACGGACACGCTGCCTGCATTCACGGCCAATGCGGGTACCAGTGCTGTGCCCTCGCTCTCCATCGGCGCGGTGAGTGTGCAGCCGGGTGGTACAGGCGTGGTGCTTGCCGGAACGGGCGACCCGAATGATGCGCTCGACAGCTACTACGGGACGGGGCTGCTGCGGTCCGGCGATGGCGGCCAGACATGGGCGCTTGTCGCGGGATCGGACGACGGTGTTGCGGGCCATCATAGCTTCTTCGGCGAAGGGTTCGCGGAGTTTGCGTGGAGCGGGGCTTCGCCGCAGGTGGTCGTGGCTGCTGTGAGTTCGTCAGCGGAGGGCACCATCACGCGTGCGAGCACTGCAGGTGCCAGCGTACGCGGCCTGTACTACTCCACCGATGCAGGTGTGACCTGGCAGATGAGCACCATCCAGGATGGTGGCGCAACGGTGCAGTCGGCGGCCTCGCAGTTCGCCTTCTCCGAGGGGAACGCGGCGCCTGCAGTTGTGTGGAATCCGGTGCGGCGGCGTTTCTACGCGGCGGTGCGCTTCCACGGCTTCTACGAATCGGTGGACGGCATGGCGTTTACGCGATTGGCGACGCAGCCGGGCTCAGGGCTCTCCGCAACAGCGTGCCCGGCGAGGACTGGCAGCGTGGGCCTGTCGGCATGTCCTCTCTTCCGTGGAGCATTGGCGGTGCAGCCGGTGTCGGGCGATCTGTTCGCCCTGTATGCGGATAACAAGAACGCCGATGGCGGGCTTTGGCAGGATGTGTGCTCGCCTACGGGCTCCGGATGCAGCGCAGATGTGGCGTGGGCGGCGCGGCTGAACAGCACGCCCATGGAGGACGGCCACGGCGTGTTGCCCCAGGCGGACTACAACCTGACCCTGACAGCGGTGCCTGCGGCGACGGCGCTGAAGGTGGACGACACCCTGATCTTCGCTGGAACGGCGGACGTCTTTCGGTGCTCCATGGCGGGCGGCTGCGCGCTGCGGAACACGACCAACGCGATGAATGGCTGCGCAGCGCCGGCGAAGGTGTCGCCCGCACAGCACGCGATGGCATGGCAGGCAAATGCGGCAGATACGGCGGAGCCGCGCGTCTTCTTCGGCAATGATGGAGGGCTGTGGCGATCGCTGGACGGGGTTCGGCAGCAAAGTACGCCGTGCTCCCCGGACGACGCCACTCACTTCGACAACTTGAATGGAAGCTTAGGGTCGCTTGCGGAGGTGAATGGACTTGCCTCCGATCCGCGCGACCCAACTACGCTGCTGGTGGCGCTGGGCGGGAGCGGCAGTGCGGCATCGATCACCTCCGCGCAGGCAAGCGGCCAAAGCCCCTGGATGCAGATGGGAACGGGCGAGAGCGGAAGCGTCGCGATCGATCAGGCGGAGCCGCTGCACTGGTACGTGCAGTCGGGCGCAGGCGTTGCCCTGCACGGTTGTGCGAAGGGTGCGGCCTGCAGCCCGGATGATTTCGGAGGTGTGCCGGCGGTTAGCGCGGCCGAGGTTGCGTCGGATCTGTCGCTGATAGACGCGCCGTTTCTGCTGGATCCTGCGTTGAATATGAATGTTCTCGTGGGGACCTGCCGTGTGTGGCGCGGTCCGGCGGCTGGCGGCGCGGGATGGTCCAGCAGTGACGCAATCAGTCCGCCGCTGGCCGGACCGAACGATGGAAGCTGCAGCGCGAATAATGCATCAGTCCGGTCGCTGGCAGCCGGTGGCAATGCTGTGCTGTCGGGCAGCGTGCAGGGTTCGGGCTCGCCGGTGATCTATGCGGGTCTTGCAGGATCGCAGGATGGTGGACAGGCCTTTGGTGGACGGCTGTTCGCCACGGCAGCGGCAAACCGGGCAGATGGCGGGACGCGCTGGACGGATGTGTCGGTGAATCCGGTTATCAATGAGGGCGCGTCCGGGGGGCAGTTCAATCCGTATGGATTCGATGTTTCCTCCATTGCGGTCGACCCGCATGACTCAACCGGGGCCACGGTGTACGCAACGGTGATGGGCTTCGGTACGGACCACGTGTACCGGTCAGTCGATGGCGGCGCGAACTGGAGCAATATATCGGCAAACCTGCCGGACGCCCCGGCAAATGCGGTAGCCGTGGACCCGAATGACGGAGCGACACTTTACATCGCAACGGATACGGGTGTGTACGTCACGACTGCGGTCGAGAGCTGCACTGCAGCGGGAGCGCAGTGCTGGAGCGCCTACGGAACAGCGCTGCCAAATGCGCCCGTGGTGAGCCTGGTTGCGTCGGCTAATGTGACGGTTTCAGGCGCACTTGCACCGGGAGCGTTACGGGTTGGTACGTACGGCCGGGGCGTGTGGCAGATTCCTCTGGTCACCGGTGGGCCGCTGGGCAGGGTGTCGGCCACGCTGTCCCCGGCGTCGCTCCACTTCGCGGATCAGGCCGTGCATACAACGAGCGCTCCACTCAGCGTGTCCGTGGAGAACCACGGAAATCTGCCGCTGACCGTCAGCCGTGTCACGTCGACCGCACAGTGGCAGGCGGCGGGTAACTGCGCCGGAGCGACGCTCGTGCCGGGCGCGGCCTGCACGGTACAGGTGACATTTTCGCCCGGAGGCGCAGGTGCTCAGGCGGGAACGCTGTTGGTGTACGCGAATGTACCGGGTGGCTATGTGACAGCGGCGCTCCAGGGCAGCGGCACAACGGCTTCTGCTGTCGCGCTGAGTCCGTCTGCCCTGCAGTTCCCCGCAACGGTGCTGGGCGTGACGAGCCCGGAACAGACGGTGACGGTAACGAACAGCGGGTCGGGAGCATCGGCTTTGCAAGCCGCGACAGTCACGGGCGATTTCAGCATCCGCGCGAATCGCTGCGGTGGGTCGCTGGGTGCAGGGGAAAGCTGCAGCTTTGCCGTGGTGTTTACGCCAACGGCAGCCGGAGTGCGCCAGGGTACACTTTCCATCGTCGATGGTGACGGCAACCACACGGTCGCGCTCTCCGGCAGCGGTGCCGGCGGCCAGCTTACGGCTTCGGCGGGAACAATCCAATTTCCGGACGCGTCCGTCAACAGCACCGGTGCGGCAAGAACCGTGACGGTGACGAACTCGGGAACGGCACCGATAGCGGTGAACGCGGTGACGCTCACAGGAGACTTCCGCGAGAGTGACACGTGCGCCGGCGCAACACTACAGGTGGGCGAGTCCTGCTCGCTGAGCTTGACCTTCATGCCTGCCGGAACGGGTGCGCGGGCGGGCTTGCTCACCGTTACCGGGAGTTCGGGGGGCACGGCTTCGTCCTCTGCCAATGTGGTGCTCTCCGGTACCGGTGTGGGTGCGTTCCACGTTGTGCTCCTGCCGCAGGCGCTGGATTTCTCAACCGTGCCCGTGGGGTCGGCCTCTCCGGTACAGAACGTGACCATCTCTAACACGGGCATTGTGACGGGGGACCTGGGCGCGATCACGGCAACCAGCGAATTTGTCCTGAAGGCGAACACCTGCGGGGCGGTGCTCCCTCCGAAGACCGGATGCACGGTGTCCGTCGTCTTCACGCCGTCCGCTCCCGGCGTGCGAACAGGCACACTCTCCGTCAGCGATGACGAGGGCACGCAGACGGCGAGCCTGAGAGGGACAGGAACGTTGCCTGCCACGGACAGCCTGACGCCACTGGCACTCAGCTTTGGAGCGCAGACAGTGGGCACCACCAGTGCAGGCCAGCAGATCACGTTGAGCAACGATGGTGATGTGCCGCTCACCTTGGTCTCTGCGGAGATCGCGAGCGGCGACTTTACCGCAAGCAATGGATGCGGTCCGGCGCTGGCGGCGCACAGCTCCTGCGGCATCACCATTGCATTTGCGCCGAAGTCGGTGGGAGCGCTGACGGGCTCGCTTGTGGTGGCCGATGTAAAGCGGACCCAGACAATTTCGCTCAATGGATTGGCGACGGCTGGTCCGGGTGTCTCTCTCACCCCCGCAACCCTGACCTTCAGCAATACAGGGGTAGGCAACGCGAGCGCAGGTCAGACGGTCACGCTGACGAACAATGGCGGCGCACCCCTCCGAATCAGCGGCATCGCCGCGGATGGTGATTTTGGCATCCTCGCGGGATCGAACACCTGCCCTGCAGGCACCCCGCTTAACGTCCGTGAGAGCTGCACGATGCAGGTGGCGTTTGCACCGGCAGGCGCGGGTGCGCGTCCCGGCACGCTGACGGTGAGCAGCGATGCGCCGCCGCAAATCGTGCATCTCAACGGCAACGGCGTCGATTTCACGCTGAGCCCAAACGGCACCGTAACGGCAACAGTCTCCAACGGAACGGTAGCGGTGTACGCACTGCTGCTGCGGCCCGCGGTGACAACTTCGGAGCCGGTTAGTTTTGCCTGCACGGGAGCGCCTGCCAATGCACTCTGCAATGTGACGGGTACCTATGCTGACCTGTCCGCGATCAACAGTGTTCGTGTGACCCTGGCGACCGGGATCGCCGCGACAAGCGCCATCAGGGAGCACAGGAAAGGAGCGTGGCTCCTGGCGGTGCTGTTGCCGGGAGTGAGTCTTCTGCCGCTCTGGCGGGTGCGCAGGCGGCAAAAGTGGCGTGGCCTGGTGATCGCGATGCTCTTCGGAGTAGCGCTGACCTGCGTGGTGGGTTGCGGTGCCGGCCGGGAGCTGCCGAAGATGGGCCCCGGTTCGAGCGGCACAGGCGGCCCCACTGCGGTAACTCCGCCGGGAACGTACACCATCGCCGTGACCGCGACGAGCGCAGGCCTTCGCCGGGAGGTGGATCTCACGCTGACCGTAAAGTAGCCCTCAGCGGAGCTCCGGCCACGACAGAGCGAATGCGATTCTGCTGCGAGGCAAAAGAGAAATTCGCCGTGTCTTTCCAAGCCCTCACGAGGATTCGCAACGATTATGTTCGCAACCAGGTCACTGAGCGCCGCAGGCCCTCGTCGAGCGGGATCGCGGGGGAGAAGCCAAAGTGCTCCCGCGCCTTGCCGATGGGAAACTCCTGATGGCGTGCGAGCAGAAGCACGGCGTGCCGGGTGAGCAGCGGGCGCGCGCGCAGGCTCAGCGACCGGTGCAGCGCCTCAAAACCCCGGGCGAGACGCATGGCTGTGGCGCTGCTTAGGTCGATCCAGGGCGGGGGCAGGCCGAGGTGCCGTGCAAAACGCGTCACGTACTCCCGCCAGCTCGCGCCGGTGCCGTCGGAGAGGTTGTAGGTCTCTCCCAGCGTGCGTTGGCCTGCGGCGGCGGCGATCATTGCCTCGGCCACATTGTCGACGTAGGTAAAACCACCGGTGGCCAGGCCGCCGTCGATCAGCGCCATCAGCCGCAGCCGGAGCAGGGCGGCAATCTCGACGGTGAAGTCCTTCCCGCGCGGCCCG
Organism: uncultured Terriglobus sp.; assembly: GCA_964246865.1. GTDB lineage: Bacteria > Acidobacteriota > Terriglobia > Terriglobales > Acidobacteriaceae > Terriglobus. Next base: position 1,748 of record CAXTSF010000093.1, on the reverse strand, counting down.
TAGATGGTGGCCGGCCGCACGATCGTTACCGGCAGCCCGTGCTCGCGGTGCGCTGCCCAGACAGCCCGCTCCGCCTCGCCCTTTGTCTGGTTGTAGGGAAGGCCTGCGTCGATGATGGGGTGCTCCTCCGGACAGGGGATCTCCGGGTAGCCGTAGACATCGGTTGTGCTGACATGCAGAAAGCGCTGCAGGCGCGGTGCGGCAGAGCATGCGGCGGAGAGGAGCCGCTCCGTGCCAAGCACATTCGCTTCCCGGAAGGCAGGGAGCGGTGCCCAGTCGGTGGAGCAGGCGGCACAGTGATAGATGTGGGTCACGCGCGAGACTACCTGGCGGAGGGCCGATTCGTCAGTGAGGCTGCCGCGCACCACGGTCAGCCTTGCCGCGGGCAGATGGTCGAGCTTCGCCGAGCCTCGTGCGAGAACCATGACCTCTTCGCCGCGCTCAAGGAGCATTTGCGCAAGGCGGCCACCGAGGAAGCCGCTTGCCCCGGTGACCAGGACGGGCACGGGGTTAGTTCAGTTGCATCTGGCGAAAGGCGTCCAGGACGAAGTTGAGGTGCTCCTCCGTGTGTGCCGCTGTGACGCAGAGGCGCAGACGGGACGCACCCTGCGCGACGGCGGGGAACATGACAGGCGCGGCAATAATGCCGTAATCGCGCAGGCGGCGGGCGAAGAGGGCGGTTCTGGCTTCGTCATTCAGGATCACGGGAACGACGGCGGTCTCGGACAGGCCGGTATCGTAGCCGAGCGATTGCAGGCCGGCGCGGAGATACTCGCCATTGCGGCGTACGCGCTCGACGCGCTCCGGCTCATCCTGCAGGATGGCCAGGCCGGTGGAGATTGCCGCAACCGATGCCGCGGGCATGGCGGCGGAGAAGATGTAAGGCGAGGAAGCGTGCTGCAGGAAGATGGCGACCTCCTGCGAAACGGCTGCGAATCCGCCGTTGGAGGGAATGGACTTGGCGAGCGAGCCCGTCCAGATGTCGACCTCGGAGGTTGGTATGCCAAAGTGTTCATCGGTGCCGCGCCCCGTGGCCCCCAGAACACCGGACGCGTGTGCCTCGTCGATGAGCAGGTAACACCCAAACTCCTTCTTGAGGGCGATCAGCTCGGGAAGGCAACAGATGTCGCCATCCATGGAGAAGACGCCGTCAGAGATGATGAGGGTGCGGTTGGCGGTGTTCGGCTTTTTAAGTTCGTCGCGCAGCGATTGCGGGTCGTTGTGGCGAAAGCGCTGCAGCTGGACGCCGGCCATCCGGCAGGCGTCCAGCAGGCTGCGATGGCAGAGCTCGTCGATGATGATGCGGTCCGACGGTCCAAACAGGCCATAGATGATGCCTAGATTGGCCATGTAGCCGGAAGAAAACGTGAGCGCCGCCTCCGTGCCCTTGAACTGGGCCAGGTCCGCTTCCATCTTTGCGTGGATGTCGAGCGTGCCGGTGAGCAGGCGGGCACCGCTGGTGCTGGTGCCATAGCGAAGCAGCGCGTCGACGGCGGCCTTATCGATGCGCGGATGACCGATCAGCCCAAGATAGTCGTAGGAGGACATCATCAGCATGGAATGGCCGTCGGCGATGACGCAGGGACCGGCCTTTGCCTCCAGCGGCATGTGATACGGGTAGGCGTCTACCGAGCAGGCGAGTGCGGTGTTCTCGAAGATACGGCGAGCGCGCGCGTCCAGCAGGTCAGTCTTCTTGAAAGACCAGGAACGGCCCTGTGTGAAGTAGCCACTGAAGAGCTTTCCTGAGG
>CAXTSF010000092.1:4234-12197 GCA_964246865.1 uncultured Terriglobus sp. | reverse complement strand
CTTCTACACCCTCGGCTTTCTCGAGCACCTCGAGTCGCGCGGCGTCCGCGTCATCAACGGTGTCGAGGCATACCGGTCGGAGCTGTCCAAGGCCGCGCAGCTGTCGATGCTCGCGAGGCTCGATCTCCCTTACCCGCGTGCCGCCGTCATTCACCGCGCCTCCCAGGCACCGTCTGCGGCCGCATTGCTGCGCTGGCCCGTCGTCGTCAAGCCCAACATCGGCGGCAGCGGCTCCGGCGTCGTCCGCTTTGACTCACCGGAAGAGCTCCAGCGTGCCGCCGACGGCGGGCAGCTTGAACTCGGTATTGACAGCACCGGCCTTGTGCAGGAGTTCATCCCCGCCCGTGGGCAGCACATCGTGCGCGTCGAGGTACTCAACGGGAAATATCTCTACGCCATCAAGGTCCACATCACCGGCGAAACCTTCGATCTCTGCCCTGCCGACATCTGCCGCACCACGACCGGTGTCGAGCTCAACCGAGCCGCCTGCGCCATCGACGCTCCCAAATCCGGGATCCGCGTCGAGGGCTACCAGCCCTCCCCCGAGGTCATCGTCCAGGTCGAAACACTCATGCAGGCCAGCGGCATCGACATCGGCGGCGTCGAGTACATCGTCGACGACCGCGACGGCGCTCTCCTCTACTACGACATCAACGCGCTCTCGAACTTCGTCGCCGACGGTCCCAACGTCATCGGCTTCGATCCGTTTGCCAGATTGGTCGACTGGCTTGAGGCCGAGGTTAAGGCGTCCGAAGACACCGAGTCCGAGATCATGCGCACCGCCGAACCCGCTCTGCAGGGCGCACGCTGATGCGCTACGGCTTCTGGCTTCCCGTCTTCGGTGGATGGCTGCGCAACGTCGAGGACGAGGGCATGCCCGCCACCTGGGAGTACGTCCGCGACCTCGCCGTCCGTGCCGAACAGATCGGCTTCGACCTTACCCTCATCGCCGAACTGAACCTCAACGACATCAAGGGCCCCGAGGCCCCGTCACTCGATGCCTGGTCCACCGCCGCCGCGCTCGCTGCCGTCACCAGCAAACTCGAACTCATGGTCGCCGTCCGGCCCACCTTTCACAATCCCGCCCTGCTCGCCAAGCAGGCCGCCAACATCGACCGCATCGCGCACGGTCGACTCACTTTGAACGTCGTCTCCTCCTGGTGGGCCGATGAGGCGGCAAAATACGGCGTGCACTTCGATGAGCATGACAACCGCTACGCGCGTACCTCCGAGTGGCTGGACGTGATCAACGGCTGCTGGTGTCAGCAGGGCTTTCATCACCAGGGCAACTTCTACCACATTCATCACAACCTGCTCGCGCCCAAGCCGGTGGCCTCTCCCCGACCCACTCTCTACGCCGGCGGAGAGAGCGAAACCGCGAAGAACCTCATCGCCTCCAAGTGCGACGCCTACCTGATGCACGGCGATGCGCCAGAGACCGTCGGCCGCAAGATCGCCGACATGCGCGAGCGCCGCGAACGTCTCGGCCTGCCTCCCATGATCTTCGGCGTCGCCGGCTACAGCATCGTTCGCGACACTGAGGCCGAGGCGGCCCGCGAGGTCGAACGCATCACCGATGTCAAGCAGTCCTCCAGCGGCTACGCCAACTACCAGCAGTGGATCAGCGGCTCCAAGCTTGAGGGCACCGTCTCGCTCGAGGACTACTCCGTCAGCAACCGTGGCCTTCGCTCCGGCCTGGTCGGCACGCCGGAGATGGTCAGCCAGCGCCTCGCGGACTTCGAGGGTGTCGGCGTCGATCTTGTGCTGCTCCAGTCCAGCCCGCAACGCGAGGAGATGGAGCGCTTCGCCGCACAGGTTATCCGACCGTCGCAGTCCGCGACTGTTGCAACAGCCGCGGCATGAGATGCCGTCAGCGATGTGGAGACTCTGCCGGCTCATGGTCTCTCGAAGAGTCTGCAAGCCCATCATCCTTCCGCGGGCGGAAGGCCCGCGCTATCCGCCTCCCGAACAACTGCCTCTCTTCCACCGTGCATAAAGACCGGAGCCCCCGATGACCCAGCAGCCCAGCAACGCCGAAGCCTGGAAAGCCCTCGACAGCCACTACGCAGAGATGAAATCGCAACACCTGCGCGACCTCTTCGCGAGCGATCCCGGCCGCGCGGAGCGCTTCTCCCTTGAGGCCGAAGGTCTCTTCGTCGACTTCTCTAAAAATCGCATCACCGGTCGCACCCTGGAACTCCTACTTGCCCTCGCGAAGGCCTCCGACCTCGCCGGCCGCATCGAGGCGATGTTCACCGGCGAGCGCATCAACATCACCGAAAACCGTTCCGTCCTCCATGTGGCCCTGCGTGCACCGAAGGGAGAGTCCATCGTCGTCGACGGCGTGGATGTCGTCCCCGAGGTTGACGCCGTCCTCGACAAAATGAGCGGCTTCGCCGACAGCATCCGCTCGGGCAGCTGGAAGGGCTTTACGGGCAAGCCCATCCGCACCGTGGTCAACGTCGGCATCGGCGGCTCCGACCTCGGCCCCGTTATGGCCTACGAGGCGCTCCGCTTCTACAGCCAGCGCTCGCTCGACTTCCGCTTCGTCTCCAACGTCGATGGCACGGATATTGCCGAAGCCACGCGCGACCTCGACCCGGAGACCACCCTCTTCCTCATCGCCTCCAAGACCTTCACCACGCTGGAGACGATGACCAACGCCCGCTCCGCCCGCGAGTGGCTGCTCAACGGTCCGCGCGGCCTCAAGGATGGGGCTGCCGTCGCCCGTCACTTCGTCGCCATCTCCACCAATGCAAAGGAGGTCGCGAAGTTCGGGATCGACACGGACAATATGTTCGGCTTCTGGGACTGGGTGGGCGGCCGCTACTCCATGGACTCCGCGATCGGCCTTTCCACCATGATCGCCATCGGCCCGGAGAACTTCCGCAAGATGCTTGCCGGCTTCCACAGCATGGACGTCCACTTCCGCACCACGCCCCTCGAGCGCAATCTCCCCGTACTGCTCGCCCTCCTCGGCATCTGGTACACCGACTTCTTCGGCGCGCAGACCGTAGCCGTCCTGCCGTACGAGCAGTACCTCAAGCGTTTTCCCGCCTACCTCCAGCAGCTCACCATGGAGTCCAACGGCAAGCACGTTACCCTCACCGGCGACCACGTCACCCACGAGACTGGCGCTATTTACTGGGGTGAGCCCGGCACCAACGGCCAGCACAGCTTCTACCAGCTCATCCACCAGGGAACCCGCCTCATCCCCTGTGACTTTCTCGCCTTCTATCGCTCGCTCAACCAGGTCGGCACACATCACGACCTGCTCATCGCCAACGTCTTCGCACAGTCCGAGGCGCTTGCGTTCGGCAAAACCGCGGAAGAGGTGAAGAGCGAAGGCACCGCGGACGCCCTCGTCCCGCACCGCGTCTTCGAGGGCAACCGTCCCTCCAACGTCATCCTCGCCGAAGAGCTCACGCCAGAGGTCCTTGGCAAGCTCGTCGCTCTTTACGAACACATCGTCTTCGTCCAGGGCACCGTCTGGCAGATCGACTCCTTCGACCAGTGGGGCGTCGAGCTCGGCAAAGTCCTCGCGCAGCGCATTGTCCCGGAGCTCGAAGGCACTGCCCCGCTCCACCACGACACCTCCACCAATGCCCTCATCCAGCGCTACCGCCAACACCGCCGATAGCCAAGGCTGTTCACACGCGCGCCGTCGCGCGTTGTACCCTGAAGCCGTGCCGCTCACCCGGCACGGCACAACCTGACGGCGATGGGGTTCGCCGCAACCGCACGCTCCGCGCGCTGATGACTCCTGCGAAACTCAGGAGCCTTCATGCCCAAAACCCGCAGCCGCCTATCGCCCCCTGCCATAGCGCTCCTTTCTCCCGCAGCCGTCGCCCTCCGCTGGCTGCCCATCGGCACCGCCGGGGGTGTCCTCGCCGGACTCGCCTCTGCCCTTCTCCTCGTCTCGCTCGACCTCGCCACACACGTACGCGAGGCGCATCCCTCCCTCATTGCGCTGCTCCCCTTTGCCGGCCTTGCCATGGGCTCGGTCTACCACCGCTATGGCCGGTCAGTGGAGCGTGGCAACAATCTCATCCTCGAGCAGATACACCGGCCCAGCGAGACTCTCCCGCTCCGCATGACGCCACTGATCCTCATTGGCACCTTTGTCACGCATCTCTTCGGCGGCTCCGCCGGACGCGAGGGCACCGCCATCCAGACCGGCGCCTCCCTTGCCGATCAGCTCACGCACCCCCTGCGCCTCGGCCCCGCCGCCCGTAGGCTCCTTCTTATGAGCGGCATCAGCGCCGGTTTCGCCTCTGTCTTTGGCGTGCCGCTCGCCGGCACCGTCTTTGGCATGGAGGTCCTCGCCCTCGGCACGGTCACCTACGACGCCATCGGCCCATGCCTCATCGCCGCTTTGGTGGGTGACCTCGTTACGCGACGGCTCTACCTGCATCATGCGCACTACCTCGTCAGCGCCGTGCCGCTTCCCGATCTGCGAAGGCTACTCCTGGCTGCGCTCGCCGGAGCCGCCTTCGGCGTGGCCGCCCGCGCCTTCCTCTGGCTCACGCGCCGGATCACGCGCCTCTTCTCGGAGCGCGTCGTCTACGCACCCCTTCGGCCATTCCTCGGCGGCATCCTGGTCGGCACCACCCTTCTCGCCACCGGCGCGTTGCAGTTCGCGGGTCTGGGTACAGCCACCATCGCCGCCGCCTTTGAAATCTCTCTCCCCTGGTACACCGCTGCCGCCAAAGCGGTACTCACCGCCCTCACCCTCGGCTCTGGATTCAAGGGTGGCGAGGTCACACCGCTCTTCTTCATCGGCTCCACCCTGGGCAACGCTCTCGCCCATCTCCTGCCCCTGCCGCCCTCTCTTCTGGCCGCCATGGGCCTCGCCGCCGTCTTCTCCGGCGCAGCAAACACCCCCGTCGCCGCCACGCTGATGGCCTTCGAGCTGTTCGGCAGCCCAGCAGGCATTTACTGCTGTATCGCGTGCATCGTCAGCTATCTCTGCTCCGGCACCACCGGCTTATACAACGGCCACGGGCACTCACAACTGCGAAAACCGCCGGCCGGAACTCCACAGCCGACGACGCAATTGACCGAGATTTAGCGTCCTGTGCCCGACAGAACGGCATCCTAGCCATCAGATCGCCCTGCCGCACGGAGCTCCCCCATGGCACAATCGCTCAACCCAGAAGAACTTCAGCGCATGCAGGCCTATTGGTGTGCCGCTAACTACCTCTCCGTCGGCCAGATCTACCTGAAAGACAATCCCCTGCTTGAGCGGCCGCTCGTGCCCGAGGACATCAAGCCACGCCTTCTTGGGCACTTTGGCACCACCCCCGGGCTCAACTTCGTCTACCTCCACCTGAACCGCATCATCTGCAATCACGGGGCGAATGTCCTCTTCATCGCCGGCCCTGGCCACGGTGCCCCGGGTATCCTCGCCAACACCTATCTCGAGGGCAGCTACACCGAAACCTACCCCGGCATCGCCCTTGACAAGGACGGTCTCAAGCGCTTCTTCAAGCAGTTCTCCTGGCCCTACGGCATCCCCAGCCACGCCGCACCCAACGTGCCCGGTTCCATCAATGAGGGCGGCGAACTTGGCTACTCTCTTGTGCACGCCTTCGGTGCCGCCTTTGACAATCCCGACCTCCTCGTCGCCTGCGTTATCGGTGACGGCGAAGCCGAGACCGGCACCCTCGCCACCTCCTGGCACTCCAACAAGTTCCTCAACCCCATCACGGACGGCGCCGTTCTGCCCATCCTTCATCTCAACGGGTTCAAGATCGCCAATCCCACTGTGCTTGCCCGCATCTCGCACGACGAGCTCGAAGCTCTGCTCCGCGGCTACGGCTACAAGCCCTACTTCCTCGAGGGCGACGATCCCAGAACGATGCACCAGCAGATGGCGGCCACCCTCGATACCATCTACGGCGAGATCCGCTCCATCCAGCAGCACGCCCGCGAGCACAACGATCCCGCCCGCCCTATGTGGCCTGTGCTTGTTCTCCGCACTCCCAAGGGCTGGACTGGCCCGAAGGTCGTCGATGGCAAGCCCATCGAGGGCACCTGGCGCGCCCACCAGGTGCCGCTCGAAGAAGTCCGCACCAACCCGGACCACCTTCGCCAGCTCGAGGAGTGGCTCCGCTCCTACAAACCCGAGGAGCTCTTCAGCACCGAGGGCCGTCTGCGCGACGACCTCGTCTCTCTGCCGCCCAAAGGCAAGCTGCGCATGGGCAAAAACGAGCAGAGCAACGGCGGCGAGCTGCTGCAGGCCCTCGATCTCCCCAACTACCGCGACTATGCTATTCCCTGCTCCGCCCCCTGCGACACAGAGGCCAGCGCTACCGCAACGCTCGGCAAATACCTGCGCGACGTGATGAAGCGCAGCCTGCCCAACCGCAACTTTCGCGTCTTTGGTCCGGATGAAACCGCCTCCAACCGCCTCCAGGCCATCTACGAGGTCTCCGGCAAGCGGTGGGACGCCGGCTATGAGAACGTCGACGAAAACCTCTCCGTCGACGGCCGCGTCATGGAGGTTCTCTCCGAAAATCTCTGCGAGGGCTGGCTCGAAGGCTACCTCCTCACCGGCCGGCATGGCTACTTCTCCTGCTACGAGGCCTTCATCCACATCATCGACTCGATGTTCAACCAGCACGCCAAATGGCTGCAGGAGTCCAAGCAGCTGCCCTGGCGCAAGCCGATCGCTTCCCTCAACTACCTCCTCAGCTCGCACGTCTGGCGACAGGACCACAACGGCTTCTCCCACCAGGATCCCGGCTTTATCGATCACGTCGCCAACAAGCACTCGGACACCGTCCGTATCTATCTGCCGCCCGACGCAAACACGCTTCTTGCCGTAACGGATCACGTTCTGCGCTCCCGCAACTACATCAACCTAACCATTGCGGGAAAGCAGCCCGCGCCGCAGTTCCTCTCGATCGATGCAGCCGTGCAGCACGTCATCGCCGGCGTGGGCACCTGGGACTGGGCAGGCAATCTGAAGCCCGGCGAGGAGCCCGATGTCGTCATCGCCTCCGCCGGAGACGTGCCCACCATGGAGGCCCTCGCCGCCGTCACCGTCCTGCGTAGCTGGGCACCGGACGCGCGCGTCCGCTTCGTCAATGTCGTCGATCTTTTCTCACTCGAAACTCCGCGCGAGCATCCGCACGGCATCTCCGACGAGGACTTCGATCGTCTCTTCACCCTGGACCGGCCCGTCATCTTTGCCTTCCACGGCTACCCAACCATCATCCACAAGCTCACCTACAAGCGCCGCAACCACGACAACTTCCACGTCCACGGCTTCCTCGAGCACGGCACCACCACCTCGCCCTTTGATATGACCGTCCTCAACAAGATCGACCGCTACACCCTCGCTCTTGACGCCATCAGCAACATCCCTCGCCTCGCAGGGGAGGTCCACGCCGCCGAACAGCGCCACAGCGAGATCATGCAGAAACACAAGCTCTATGTGTCGGAGTACGGCGAGGACCTGCCCGAGGTACGCGACTGGAAATGGTCCAGCGCGCAAGGCTCGCTCAGCCCCTCCCAGGACACCGTCTAGCGTGTCCATTCTTACGATCAACAGCGGCTCGTCCTCGCTCAAGTTCGGCCTCTACGCCGATACCGCCGGCACCCTCCTTCTCTCTGGCAAAGCCGAGGAGCTCGGCAAGCCGGAGAGCCTGCTTACCCTCAGCTTCCCGGAGGGCCGCACAGAGACAGAACGCCATCCATCCCTTTCGCAGAGCGAAGCCCTCAGCGCCATCGCGCGGCGCCTGAAAACAGCCAAGGAGGAACCGGTCACGGCCATCGGCCATCGCGTCGTCCATGGCGGCCCAGACCTCCGAGAACACTGCCTCATCACCCCGGAGGTCCTGGCAACCCTGCGGAACTCGATTCACTTTGCCCCGCTGCACATCCCTCCCGCACTCGCACTTATCGAGGAGACAGAGCGGCTCTATCCCGGCGTCCCGCAGTACGCGTGTTTCGACAC
>CAXTSF010000092.1:0-4224 GCA_964246865.1 uncultured Terriglobus sp. | reverse complement strand
CCTACGCACTTCCGGAGGCCTATCGGCGCGCTGGCGTCCGCCGCTACGGCTTTCATGGCCTCTCCTACGAGTCGATCGTCCGCACCCTTGGCGCGGGCTGCCCGCACCGCCTCGTCATCGCGCACCTTGGCAGCGGCTCCAGCGTGTGTGCGCTTCTCGACGGCCGCTCCGTCGATACCAGCATGGGCCTTAGTCCGGACGGCGGCGTCCCCATGGGCACGCGCACCGGCGACCTAGACCCGGCAATCGTTCTTCTTCTTGCGCGCGGCATGCCGGACGGTCCCGCGGGTCTAGCCCTCGACGACTTGGAAACTCTTCTGAACCACGCGAGCGGCCTAGAGGCACTCGCAGGCGACACGGATGTGCGGACACTCACCCAACGCTCTGCCGCCTCCGATGCACAGGCAACACTTGCTCTTGAAATCTATGCGAGAGCCATCGCGAAGACCATCGCCTCCTACGCCTCTGTCCTGGGCGGCCTGGATGCGCTTATCCTTACCGGCGGCATCGGCGAACACAGTGAGTACGTCCAGCAGCTGGTCTGCGGAAAGCTCACCTTCCTCGGCGTCCAGCTCGCGCCGGAGGGCCGCAAAAGCAATGCGGGCCTTCTCACAGAAGAGGCCTCAGCTATTTCCGTCCGCACCTTACCTACCGACGAGGACGGCCAAATTGCCCTGCACGTTGCCCATCTCCGCGCCCTGGGTGCCCCACCCTCGCGAAGCTAAGGTGGGACCAGGCGCCAAGGGCGCTCTGCCGTGCGAAGCACGACACGCTACCGCTCTTTCGCTATCGCAATTCCACCCAGCAACCGGATCGCCTCGCGGTACCCGTGCAGCGTGCCCACGTCCACATAGGCTTCGCCTGCGCGCACACCCATCGCCATCCCACCCTCGGCAAGCCAGGCATTCACCAGTGTTCCAAGGTACTCATCGATACAGTCCCGCCTCACCCAGAGCCGGTGCAGTGCATGGAATACCGTACCCGGCATCCGCATCGCACCCCATACCCAGTGTGTTGCCGGAGCCTCCGCCTTTACCTCAATGCGCTGCACCACTCCATCGGCATCCGTCACTACTGCGTCGAAGAACTCCGGATGCTCCACAGGAAACAGCAGAAACGAGAGGCGGTCCTCCGGCAGCCGGCACAGCCCATTCTCTGGGAACCAGATCGTGTCCGGCAGCCCGATCGCCACCGCCTCATCCGGCCCAACCACAAGTGCCGCCCGGAACACCGCATCGCAGAGCCCGCCCGCTGCCGGTTGAACCGAGTACACGATGTCCGCGCCCCACACCCGTGACCCGTAATAGGCAAGTATGTCCGACTTCCCCGGCGAGATGACGAAGCAGAGCTTCGTGCATCCCGCCGCGATGAGCCGCTCCACCAGGTACTCGCTTACCGCCCGGGGCCGCTCCGACCCATTCTCGATCCGGCTGCCTACCGGCAGCAGCTCTTTTGAGAACGCGAGTGGTTGAATCCTGCTGCCCAGTCCCGCCGCTGGAACAATGCCCCACATCGTCAGTTCGCCTCGGCCATCTGCGGACGCCACGCCGCAAGGCACAGCGCCTCCAGCGTTTTTGCCCGTGCCTCAGCCGTGTGTTCCTCGCGTACCCGCTCCAGGGCCCTCCCTGCCATCCGCCTGCGCTCGGCATCCGTCATCGTGAGCGTGTCCACGACGTCCTCGCTGGTGTGCGCCACCACGATCTCCTCTCCCGGCGTCAGGAACGAGTCAAGTCCCTCCCACGCATCCGTGATCAGAGGCACACCGCACGCCGCCGCCTCAAAGAGTCTTCCAGACGGGCAATAGCCATAAGCCGCCATCGCCCGCCGTGTCACATTGAGCGTCCACTGCGACGAACAGAAGAACTCCGGGTGTGCCGGCGGTGGCACATGCCGCCGGAAGAAGATGTTGGGCTCCCATGGAAAGCTCTGTGGATACTGCGCCCCGCCAATCAGAAACCGCTTGTCCGGCAGGCGCTGCGCCGGCGTGATCAGCAAGCGCTCCAGCGCCTCCTGCCGGTCCTGCGCATACGTGCCCAGGTACGACAGGTCGCTTTGCATCTCCGCATTCGCCGGCACCGGATGGTGCGCCGTCGTATCGACCCACCCGTACAGCGGAGCCACGCGCTGCGCTCCAAGCCGGCTCCGCAATTCGTCAAGGGCACGCCCACCCGTGTAGCTCAGTACCAGGTCGAAGCCTGCGAGCCCGCCCGGCGGAAGATACGGCACCGGCTCGCCGGACCGCAGAGCATCCAGCGTTACAGGTGTGTCCAGGTCATAGAAAATCTTGACTGCCGCCGGTGACTCCAATACCCATTCCGAAACCTTGGGCCCATCCGGGCAAAAGCTCGTCACGATGGCTACATCGCAGCTCTTGAGCAGGCTCGCTGCCTCGACGCGGATCTCCTCTGCGTCGTTATAGAAGCGCAGCGTCCCGCCTCCGGGCAGTGCATGGAGATCCCGCGAACTCGCGTAGAACGGCGTCTCCCGCTCAAAGAACGTAATCCTGTGTCCCCGCTCCGCCAGAGCCCGGCACAGGCCGCGCCAGAGCGTCGCATGCCCGTTGCCCCAAGAGGAACTGATACTCAGGCCAAATACAGCAATCTGCCAACCAGACATCCGAGCAAACTCCACAGAACAAACCGACCTGCCGAAGCCTCCGGCAGGTCACTCTCTCCCGTTCCTGCTGATCTGCAGCGGCCCTACACATGCGCTATGCGTGCAGAGGAACGGGTCTGAATGTGCAGCATACACAGCATCTACATGGCTGGCCGTATGGCGGAAGGAACTTCACCTACCGGCCCCGCTTCGCTCCCTTCGCCGCGATCGCCTTCTTTGCCTGCACGGCCTTCTTCGCGGTAGTTGTCTTTTTCGCCGTGCTTGCCTTGGTACCCGTGCTTGAACGTCCCGCTGCGCTCCCCTTCGTTGCGGCTTGCTTCCCGGCAGCAGTCTTCTTTGCCGGCGTTGCCGTTTTCTTCCCTGGCGCGGTAGCTTTCTTGGCAGCTCCAGCTGTTTTCTTGGCAGCTCCGGTCGTCTTCTTGACGGTCTTCGAAGGTGCGGCCTTCCCTGCTGCGGGACCTTTCTTCGCCGGTGCGGTGGTCTTCTTTGCCGGAACAGCCGCGCTCTTCCGGCCCGTGGCTGCGGCCTTCTTCGTGGGAGCCGCTGTTGTCTTCTTGGCCGGGGTTCGTGACGCCGTCTTGGTCGAAGCGGACTTCTTCGTTCCTGCGCCCGAACCGCTCGACTCAGCATCATCCGGGTGAATCAGCTTGTTGAAGTTGCTCTCCGCACCCTCCTTCGTTACCTCCTGATAAACCAGTGAAAGTCCATTCGCGTCGAACTTCTCAAAGAACTCCTCCCACGTAATCTCTTTCAGTGCCGAGTCGTTGTGGTGCGGCGCGTCCGGAAACTCGATGCGCAGAATGCCTGTCTGCCCGTCGTGCTCCGTGCTCGCGACCTCTGCCGGTTTCGCACCTCGCTTCTCTGCCCATTGGCGTATCTCATCGTGGTCTTGCGTCGTCTTCGAAAGCGCCATGCCCTTTTCCTCCCTGAATCTCTACTCGTTAAAACACGAGTGTTGCCTGCGAATGTGATGTCGTGCAGAAACACTCTGTCGTCTCGCGCGCACCTCCGCATGCAAATAATTTCGCGGAGCATCCGCCCGTGCACTAAGTGCCCACTGCATTGCACAGCGATGGCAGAGTCGCTACGCTAGCATCATCACCATTCCCACATGCAGTTAAGAGGCCGTCACCCTATGCCGTGCTCCCCCCGCAGCCTAGCTGCCGCTGTTCTTCTTCTTCTGCCCTCCCTCGCACATGCCCAGAGCAACGGCCTCATTCAGATCACCGCGGACTTCCGCGATGCTCCTCGCAAGGTCTTCCACGCCGATGTCGACCTGCCCACCCGGCCCGGCTCCCAGGCCTTCACCACACCCAAGTGGATTCCCGGCAATCACCGCCCTACCGGCCCCGCCGACGACATCGTGGGAGTCGTCTTCACCGCCAACGGCCAGCCCCTCGTCTGGCGTCGCGACGACGTTGACCTTTACAAGTTCCACGTGGAGGTTCCCGCCGGCGTCACAAAGATCCACGCCCATCTCGACTGCATCGCCACCTCACGCATCACACAAAACATGGCCGTGCTCGAGTGGGAAAAGCTCCTTCTCTATCCCGCCGACATACCTGTCCGCAAACTCCGCATCCAGCCCACCGTCATCGTTCCCGACGG
>CAXTSF010000091.1:0-12218 GCA_964246865.1 uncultured Terriglobus sp. | reverse complement strand
GCGCTTGGCAAGCTGACGCTCGAATCCTTCACTATCTACCCGGAGCGCGAACCTGTGGAGCGCGTCGTCGCGCAGCACCTCGGCCTGCAACCAGAGCAGGTGCTGCTGACCAACGCCGTCGATGAGGCGATCCATCTCGTCTGCTTTACCTACCTGGAGGAAGGGGATGAGTGCCTTTTCGCGGTTCCCTCCTTCTTCATGTACGAGGTCAATGCAGTCGCGATGGGTGCAACGGTGGTCCGCATGGAGGCGGACGAGACACTTGCATTCCCCTACGATCGTTTCGTCGCCGCGATCACACCACGCACCAAGCTCATCATTCTCGCCTCGCCGAACAATCCGACAGGAACGGTTCTGACCCGCGAGCAGATTCATTCCATCGCACGGCTCGCGCCACATGCCGTGGTGATGGTGGATGAGGCTTACTTCCACTTCTTTGGCGAGACGGTGATGGCCGATCTCGGTTCCCTGCCAAATGTGATCGTCGCCCGCACCTTCTCCAAGGCATACGGCCTTGCCAGCCGGCGTGGGGGCCTGCTTTCCGGTCCCGCGGATCTGATGTTCCATATTCGCAAGGCGAGCTCTCCCTACAACGTGAACGGTGTCGCGCTCGCCGCTGTGGAGGCCGCGATGGGCGACACCGAGTACCTCGACTGGTATGTCGAGCAGATCCGCGTTGGACGGGACCGGGTCGCACAGGCCCTGACGCATATGCGTGTCCCGTTCTGGCCCTCCCACGCCAACTTTCTCCTGATGCGTATCGGTCCAAGGCACAAGGAACTCGTGGCGGCCATGCGGGCCCGCGGGGTTCTGCTGCGCGATCGCTCCAGCGACCCGGGACTGCAGGGCTGCGTGCGCAGCACCATGGGTGTCGAGGACCAGATCGACACCGGCATCGCTGCTTTGCGCGACTCGCTTGCAACCATGCGCTGGCAGCCGTCCGAAGCAGCCGCCCAAGACACCTCACCCACGGAGCCGAACGAGTATGAGTGACATCCACGTTCCTGCCGAAGAGAACGTCACCGCGAATGCCGGTGACCTGCACCTCTCGCCCGCTGCACTCGAGCGGGCGGCCACGGAACCGGTTACTCGAGGTTCGCCGAAGGCAGATCTGGCTCCGGTTGCCGCACGGAACTCTCTCTCGAGTCAGCAATCCCGAGTGCCAACGGTTCACGAAGCTGACCTGCACTCCCGCACCGCTACCATCGACCGCAGCACGACCGAGACACAGATTGCTCTCCGCCTCAATCTGGACGGCCAAGGCGGCTACACCGTCTCTACGGGCATTCGTTTCTTCGACCACATGCTGGAACTGTTCACGCGTCACGGCGGCTTTGACCTGGAGTTGAAGTGCACCGGCGATCTCGACGTCGATCAGCACCACACTGTCGAGGACGTTGGCATCGCGTTGGGTGAGGCCTTCGAGCGCGCGCTTGGCGACAAGAAGGGCATCCTGCGTGCCGGCTACTTTGTCATGGCGATGGACGAGACGCTTGCCGTGGCCGCCGTCGACCTCAGTGGACGCGTAAGCTACGTTGTCGACGATCAGGTGAATGTGCCGCTCGTCGGAGATCTCCAGACCGAACTCGTCACCGACTTCTTCGACGGCTTTGCCCGAGGCGCGAAATGCAACGTCCACGTAAAGACGATGTACGGCCGCTCGAATCACCATAAGATCGAAGCCATCTTCAAGGCATTCGCACGCGCGCTGCGCGGTGCTGTCAGCCGCGATGAACGCATGAAGGATTTGCTGCCGAGTACCAAGGGGCTGCTGTAAGCATGCGCGCAAAGGGCCTTCGGACGCTCGCTTGGGTCTTGCTTCCCATCTGTGTCGCTTCACCCTATTTTGTTTTGTTCTGTTCGAAGACGAGGGCCAATACCGACGTTGCGGGATGGATCGCAGCTTCATCTCTCGCTTTCGTTCTGCTGGGCGTCTCAGCTGTCTTTTATCCGCTGCGTTATCGGCTTGTTTACCGACTGGCGGCTACTCTGTCGATCTTTTTCGCCTTGTTCTGGTCCTTGGAATTCATCGGCGGAATCGTGATGGCGATTGGGGACAAGGTGACTCGACAGTGATTCAGGTCATCGATTACAAAGCGGGCAATCTCACCAGCGTCATCAAGGCTTTGCACTATCTTGGTGCGGAGACCCACGTAACGCAGTCGCCCGGGGATGTTCGCGGGGCCGACAAAATCGTCTTGCCGGGGGTTGGGCACTTCCGGGCGACGCAGCTGCTGCACGACCTGCGGCTCACAGAGGCGACGCGGGAGGCGGTAGCGCGTGGGGTGCCGTTTCTTGGGATCTGCGTGGGGCTGCAGTGGCTCTACGAGGGCTCGACGGAGGCGGAGGCGACTGAGGGGCTGTGTCACTTCGGCGGAGCGTGCGAGCGCTTCCCTGCGGCCTTCGACGGAGCGGAGCTCAAGTCGCCGCACGTCGGCTGGAACTCACTGGAGGCGATCCGGCCGGACTCTCGGCTGCTGCGCGGTGTTGAGCCGGGAGCGTTTGTGTACTACACGCACTCATGGCGCGCGCCAGTGAGCGCCGACACGGCAGCGACGACCTTCTACGGTGGCCCCTTTACGGCGGCCGTCGAGCGTGGCAACATGATGGGCGTTCAATTTCATCCGGAGAAAAGCGGCGAGACAGGTTTGCAGATCCTCCGGAATTTCGTGGAGCTGCCGTGAGATCGGAAACACAAGAGCCTCCCGCAGCGAGCGCCGCGGTTTCGCAGCGGGCGCCGCGTTCATGCTGTTTCCAGGAGCTTTCATGCTGACCAAACGCATCATCGCCTGCCTGGATGTGCGCGGAGGACGCGTGGTCAAGGGCGTGCAGTTCGTCGACATCGTGGATGCGGGCGATCCGGCGGAGCTGGCCCACCGGCATGCGGCGGCGGGCGCGGATGAGATTGTGCTGCTCGATATCACGGCGACACATGAGGGTCGAGGCACGCTGATCGACACGGTGAAGCGCACGGCGGAGCGGCTGTTCATACCCTTCACCGTCGGCGGCGGCATACGCTCCGCAGCAGAGGCGGAAGCGGTCTTCACGGCGGGTGCGGACAAGGTGTCGATCAACTCGGCGGCGATTGCGCGGCCGGAGCTGATCGGAGAGATTGGCTCGTCCTTTGGCGCGCAGGCGGTTATCGTGGCCATCGATGCCCGGCGCAGCAGCACTGCGGCAGATCCGGTGCGTGAGGCGGAGGTATACGTCGCGGGCGGGCGCAAGCCGACCGGCCTGCGCGTTGTGGACTGGGCGCGTGAGGCGGAGGAGCGCGGCGCGGGGGAGATCCTGCTGACGAGCATGGACGCGGACGGGACCCGGGCAGGCTTCGACTGCGAGCTGACCGCGGCGGTTTCGGCCGCGGTACAGATTCCGGTAATCGCGAGCGGCGGCGCGGGGAACGCGCGGCACTTCGCCGAGGTATTCTCTGCCGGCAAAGCCGACGCGGCCCTGGCGGCAAGCATCTTCCACTTCGGCGTGACCGACTCGTGGGCGCTGAAGCAGGAGTTGCGGCTGGCAGGAGTACCGGTTCGGCTCTAGCTCTCGCCTGCCCTGCGAGAATGGGGGAATGTTGATTCCTTCGATCGACCTGATGGGTGGCCGGATTGTGCAGCTGGTACGGGGCGAGCGGCTCGAGCTGGCCTTTGATGATTTTGAGTACTGGATCGAGCGCTTTTCAACATATCCGCTGGTGCAACTGATCGATCTTGACGCGGCGATGCGTCAGGGGTCCAACGCGAGCCTGATCACGCGGTTCACGAGCAGGCTCACATGCCAGGTGGGCGGCGGGTTGCGGACTGCCGAGGACGGGCAGCGCATGCTGGACCTTGGGGCGAAGCGGGTGATCTATGGATCGTCGCTCTTTGGTGGAGAGAACGAGGCGGACCGCAAGCGGCATCCGGTGATGAACCTCCACTTCAGCGCGTCGCTGCGTACGACGCTCGGTGAGGAGCAGCTCGTCTTCTCCGTGGATACCAAAGGCGGCAAGGTCGCGGTCAAGGGCTGGAAGGAGAACGTGGACCTGTCGCCGGAGGAGGCGGTGACGTGGCTGGAGAACGACTGTGCGGCGTTTCTCTACACGCATGTGGATACAGAGGGAACGATGAGCGGTTTTCCCGTGGAGGTTGCGGCAATCCTGCGTGCGTGCACGGCGAAGCAGTTGATCGTGGCGGGCGGAATCCGGTCTGCCGCGGAGGTGGAGGAGTTGGATGGCATGGGCGTAGATGCGGTGGCGGGGATGGCCGTGTACGCGGGGGTGCTGGAGGCTTAGGCGGTGTGATGGAGGCTTAGGCCGGGAAAAATGAGGCTTAGGCCGGGAGAAAAGAGGCTTAGGCCGGGGGAGATGGAGACTGAGGCTTTCGACGACCGGTCCTCATACATTTCGGCAGACTTACCCGGCCTGCGGTGCTACTGTGGTGGCCGACGGAGCAATCACGGTTACTGCCATTCAGTGAGCGGGGAGTGGTCTCGTTTGGGAACAGTCCACTAGGCTCCTGGCCGAAGAATGCGCGTACAGTGACTCTGCTTTGGAAAGAGGCATCCGCATGCGTCACCCTGGATTGAGATCCCCGAAGGTCCTGCTGGCAGGTGTCCTTCTCTCCGCCGCTTACTACGGCGTGTGCGTTCTGTCCGCGACGGCACAGAGCGGTCCCGTGAGTTGCAAGCCAGTGAGCGAGCGTCAGGGCGAGATCGGATGCTGGATCTTGTCGAGCGGAGCATGGTCGGGCGTGCAGAGCGGCCCAGTCTACTGGTCTCTGGATACCTTTCCCTCGGAGGCAACGGCCAATGTGGCGAAGGGCGAGCACGGCCAGGTGCTGCGGGCGCTGAATCAGGTATGGGTGCTGACAATCTCATCCAAAGACGACCGGCCGGCAACGGGCCACCATGTGGCGCAGATCGGTCCCTTGCCGCTGAAGGAGCATCACGGCTACGCGGCGCAGTACATGGAGGCGGTCCTGACGCCTGGGATGGACGAAGCCTTCTACACGGAGGCTGGAGAATCCTGCCTGGAGACGCCGGAAGGAAAGCAGATTGGGCGGCCGGGCACGGGCGTGATTGTTCCCGAGGGAGCGCCCATGATGCTGACCGCCAGCGGCACCGAGAACCGGCGGTCACTGGCGTTGGTGCTGCATGACTCGGCACATCCGTGGTCTGCGAGAGCGGATGACTGGAAGCCGAAAGGGTTATGTCATGAGTAGCCGGCTTGCCAGGTGAGCCAACGCGATGGTCACGGCGTGTGAGGGGCTTCCCAATGTTTTGGTTGAGGGACACACGCGTTAGCGGAGGAGATTTGCCTCAAGCGGAGCGCTGGAGGGAGCAAAAGCCTATTCCGTATTGGCCTCGGCTACCGCATAGTAGCCCTTGCGCGCCTGTATCCTGGCGTCTTTGCCGCAGGTGATGTTGATCGTCCGGAAGGTGCCGTCGAGCGCAGGGTTCTTGGGTGTGTAGCTGACGAGGTACTGAGTCCGGAGTTCGTCGGAGATTTGCGCAAAGGCGGACTCGAGTTTCTTGGCGTTGTTGCCGACGTTGATGACACGGCCGCCAGTTTCGTGTGCGAGCCGGTCCATGTCGCCCGCGCCGCCAAAGGAGAACTGGCCGAAGCCGCCTGAGTCCGCGATGAGGATGACATAAACAATGGCATTCGATTTCTGGGCGACTTCGATGGCCTCTTTCAGCTTGACCTGGCTGCCGTTTTCGCCGCCGTCGGTGAGCATGACGAGGACCTTGCGGCCGGCCTCCTGCCGGAGCTTGTCATGGGCGGCAAGGTAGACGGCGTCGTAAAGAAGTGTGCCGCGCGGTGTCGTGTTGCCGGTTACGGAACCGGTCCCGGCACCCGTATTGATCTGTGCCTTGTCCATGGCGCGGCGAAGTTCCTTCGCGTTGTTGGTGTAATCGGCGAGGAGGTCGACGTTGATGTCGAAGGAGATGAGAAACGCCTCGTCCTTGGGGGTGAGCACATCTTTCAGAAACTCGGCACCGGCCTCCTGCTCCATCGGAAGAACGTTGGTCTGGGAGCCGCTGGTGTCCAGCAGGATGCCAATGGTGAGTGGCAGCGTCTTTTCCTGGGTGAGATTGCGGATGGTCTGCAGCTCGCGATTCTCGTAGACCTGGCAGTCGTCTTTATGAAGGCCGGTGAGAAAGCCGCCCTTGTCGCGGGCGGAAAAGTACGTGTTGACCAGGTTGACGCGAACATTAAGGGTCTGTCCGTTGCGCACCTCCTGCTCGGGATCGGGCGGAGGTGAATCGCTGGAGGGAGGTTGCCGCCGGGTGAAGGCGCCTCCTGAGCAAGGAGGCACGAAGATGAAAAGGCCAGAGCAGCGAAGAGCAGAAGCGGAGAGAGACGCATACGGTGTTTGGACGGAGAAAGCTGCGATTCTGTCACTCGGCCTTTAGACAGGCCGCGCATGACGACAACGAAGGTGTATGGCGGCGCGTCCAATAAAGGTACACGCAACATGATGAGCACCGGCAGCGCGAACGGGCGGGCTGGTAGGCTCATAGGATTGTGGTTCTGGAGGCAGATGTGCGGAAGCTTTGGGTGAGTGCGGGGTTGCTGGCGATGGCAGTGGGCGGCTCCGGCGCAATGCGGGGGCAGACGGCGATTCCAGACAGCCCCCGGCCACAGACCCTGCCGAATGCGGCCAGCATAACGCCGGGCCAGGGAGCAGCCTCCAGCACGAGCGACGGCGCGGTGAACGCCGATGGAACCGCCGTACCAACGGCGCTGCCAGCAAGCGCGGCAAACCAGCCACCCGCAGCTGCGGATCCCGAGCCGGATGTGAAGCCGGAGCTGGGCGAGGGCGGCCGGGTGCAGACCATCCGCGCCTTGGTGAACTTTGTACAGGTGCCGTTCACCGTCAAGGACAACAAGGGCCAGCTGGTACCGGGGCTCACGTGGCGGGATGTGCGGGTGTTTGAGAATGGCACGCGGCGGCAGCTGCGGCTGTTCACGGTGGACCCGTATCCGCTGTCGGTGGCGTTTGTGGTGGACCAGTCGCTGGACTTCCACACGATGGACCGGGTGAACACAGCGTTGGGTGCGGTGCAGGGGGCGTTTACCCCCTTTGATGAACTGGCTCTGTTTACCTACAACAACGGACCACGGATGCGGACCGATTATACGAAGGCGGACGGGGCGCGTGTATCGGCGGTGATTGAGCAGTCGAAAACGACGGGGCGCGACAACCTGACGGTCAGCAACGATGGACCTCTGGAGCAGACGACCTTTCTGAACGGAAGAACGGTGGATCCCAATACGGCCCCGGTGCGGAACTCGAATTCAACATTCCAGAATGCGCCGAAGGAGTTGCATACGCTGAACGATGCGATGTTCATGGCGGCGCAGAGCCTGGCGAAGCGGCCGGACGGGCGGAGACGCATCCTGTACGTGGTGAGCGATGGGCGGGAGTACGGGTCGAAGATCAAGGACAAGGAACTGATCAAGTACCTGCAGACCAACAACATCATCGTGTACGCGACGCTGGTGGGCGATTCGGCGAACAAATACGAGGGGTTCCTGGACCGGTACCACCTGCCGTTTGAGACAAAGGACAACAATCTGCCGAAGTTTGTGGCAGCGACCGGCGGGGAGACGATCTCGGCGGTGCGAACGAAGACCATCGAGACGAGCTTTGCTAGGATCGCCGAGGATGTGCGCGTCAAGTACACGGCGGGCTACTACTCCAATGAGCCGATCACGGATGGCAAGTTCCGGACGTGGGAGGTGCAGGTGATGCGGCCGGGGCTGAACGTGATTGCGCCGCGGGGCTATTATCCGGCGCCAAAGGCGCTCATGCGTTCGGGATCACCGCAGGGTGCTCCGACAGCACAGTAATGTGCGGTCGCGTTGTGCTCACGTAAGCTGAGGAGATGCGCCCTTTCTTTGCAATGAATGTGCTGCTTGGTCTCATGGCAGCGGCGCTCTGGGGAGGCGGCGATTTTTTCGGTTCGGTCGCCGTGAAGCGTGCTGGCGGCACCATGAGGAATGCGCTGGCGACCGTGGTCGTCGGACACTCGGTGAGCCTGCCGTTGTTGTCGCTGCTGGCATGGCAGGCGGGTGAGCCGCTGCTCACGCATCGCGGGTTTGCCTGGGCGGTGCTGGGCGGTGCGATATCGGGCGTGTCTCTCGTCGGCTTCTACATCGCCCTTGCGGATGGGCACATGGGCTCGGCGGCGGCGGTAAGCGGCCTGCTGTGCGCGACGGTGCCGGCGGTATTCTCGGCAATCGTGGAAGGTGCGCCGGGATGGGCGCGGCTGCTCGGGTTTCTTGTGGCGGGTGCCTCCATCTGGCTGATTGCGGGATCGAGTGTGCCGGGGGAGACGGCATCGCGCAAGGCAATGGTGCTGTCAGTTCTGGGCGGGATTGGATTTGGCATTTACTTCGTGGCGTTGCGGCAGGCGGGGACCTCCGGCGTGCTATGGCCGACGGCAATGGCCCGTGTGGGAAGCGATGGAATCTGCCTGCTGATGCTGGCGGTGATGATGCGGCGGGGTGACGCGCCTGTGCTGCCCAGGGCGGGCATCGGGAAGACGTTGCTGTGGGTCATCGGCGGGTGCCTTCTGGATACAGGGGGAAACCTGAGCTTCCTGGGAGCGGCGCGAGCGGGGCGGCTGGATGTGGCAGCGGTGCTGGCGGCGATCTACCCAGCGGGCACGATCCTGCTGGCGGCTGCGGTTCTGCACGAAAAAACCACGGGCAGGCAGCGCATGGGCATGGCTCTGGCGCTTCCAGCGGTGCTGCTGATCACACTCTGAAGGGGAGTCGCGCGGCTGCATCTGCAGCTCTGCCGGAGGGCGAGGGCCGTTGCGAGGATTAGAGCTTGGTAGCAGGCTCTTCAGGCTTGGGCGTCACGGTGTGTGCGTCGCTCTTGACGTCGTCATTGATGCCCTTCATGCCCTCTTTGAAACCCCGGAGACCCTCACCGAGACCTTTGCCAAGCTCGGGGAGCTTGCGGCCACCGAAGAAGACAAGAACGATGATGCCGATTACAAGAAGGTGGGTCGGCTGGAACAGGTCGTTGAGCATGGAAGGCGCCTCCGTGGAGGGACGCGGCGCGTTCCTTCCACACCCATGATTGTCGCATACGCTGGCAGGAGAGAGCGGCGTGCGGAAGCCGGTGGCAGCGAGTCTAAACGGTATAGTTGATGGGGTACGAACAACTTGTGCTGGCACAAACCTGCAGCGTGGAGGCTCATGCATAACTCTCACACCCGGCGAAGGCTTGCCGGGCCGGACCTTTCCTGGCGTCGATTCCCTCTTTTCCTTTGCCTTATTCTTCTGACGGCAGTTGCCGGACGCGCGCAGGACACCTTCAAGCCACCGGCTCCCGCCACGTATACCGAGCGGTATGAGGTGTACGGCGGCATCAATTTCCTGAATGGACAGGCGGGACAGAACCTGCCCAAGCGCTACAACATGGGTGGCGGCGAGGGCCGGTTTACATATTGGGTGACGCCGAAGTGGGGTGCGGTCGGCAGTGTGCGGTATGAGGCAGGGACGACGCCTGTGCTGCCCGTAGCGCAGGTGTACGGGATTCAGATCCGGCCGCTGGTGACGCAAATCATCGGCATGGGCGGGGTGCAGTATCACCTTCGAGGCAATCCACGTGCGGCGATCAACCTGCACGCGCTGGCTGGAATCTCCCATGGGCAGTTCGACCACAGCACCAATGGTGTGGATCCGCAGCTGGCAGGCCTGTACAGCAACCGGACTTCACCGAATGCGGTGGCGGGCGGGAGCCTCGACTTCAACCGGTCGGCGCGCCTGGCGTTCCGGTTGTCGCCAGAGATTGTCTTCGAACACTTTGGCGATACAACGCGGGAGTTCTTTTCCGTCTCGGGCGGCGTGCTCTACCGGTTCGGGGCTCGATGACCGGGTAAAAGAATGCGACCGCAGAGGATGCCACGTATTGGCAAAGTACGCCGGAGAGGTGAAGCCATCGCAGAGAGCGATGGCTCCCCTTTTGCGGTGCTGCTGTCTCCGGTCAAAGGACCTGCAGGAACTCCGGGGAGACGGGATTCTCATAAGGAGAGCCGTCGCGGGTAACGACGGTGATCCCGGTGGGGGTCACAAAGTAGCGCTGGCGGTCCTCGTTGGTGTCATAACCGATCACGGTGCCGTCCGGAATGTGGACATCGCGATCAATAATGGCGCGGCGGATGCGGCAGTGGCGGCCGACGTTAACGTGAGTGAAGAGAACAGATGAATCAATGTCGGAGTAGCTGTTGACGCGGACGTCTTGCGAGAGGACACTCTGGCGGACGGCGGAGCCGGAGATGACGCAGCCGGGCGAGACGACGGAGTTGATGGCCATGCCAGTGCGGCCCATCTCGCCGAAGACGAACTTCGCGGGCGGGTACTGGGTAGGACGGGTGCGCATCGGCCAGGAGGTGTCATACAGATTGAAGATAGGAGCGACGGAGCAGATGTCCAGGTTGGCATCGTAGTAGGCGTCGAGGGTTCCCACATCACGCCAGTAGAGCGCTTCCTTGCGATTCTCATCGACAAAATTGAAGGCACACACCTTATAGCGGCCCAGGAGTTTTGGCAGGATGTTGTGGCCGAAGTCGTGCTTGGAATCGGGATCCTCCGCATCGGCCATCAGCTCAGGAAAGAGCACGTCGGTATTGAAAATGTAGATGCCCATGGAAGCATCGACTTTGTCGGGGTTGAAGGGGGAGCGGACACTGGTGGACTTTGGCTTCTCCTGAAAGCCGGTGACCTCGCCATGCGAGTCGACCTCCACCACACCGAAGCCGGCGACCTCGCCCGGGTCAACGGGGAGGGTTGCGATGGTGCAGGCGGCACCGCTCTCGAGATGTTGGTCCATCATGAGGCCGTAGTTCATCTTGTAGATGTGATCGCCTGAAAGAATGATGACGAACTTGGGTTCCTCGGAACCGATGGAGTAGATGTTCTGGTAGACGGCATCCGCGGTGCCCTGGTACCAGTTGCGATTGACGCGCTGCATGGGCGGTAGAATCTCGATGAACTCACCCAGTTCCGTCGCGACCACCGACCCCCATCCCTCACGGATATGCCGGTTGAGAGAGAGTGCCTTGTACTGCGTCATGATGTAGACCTTGCGCAGGTCGGAGTTGATGCAATTGGAGAGGGTGATATCGATGATGCGGTACTGTCCGGCGAAAGGGACAGCCGGCTTGGC
Organism: uncultured Terriglobus sp.; assembly: GCA_964246865.1. Classification (GTDB taxonomy): domain Bacteria; phylum Acidobacteriota; class Terriglobia; order Terriglobales; family Acidobacteriaceae; genus Terriglobus. Next base: position 1,053 of record CAXTSF010000091.1, on the reverse strand, counting down.
ACGGTTCTTGGTGAGCGGAAAGAGGCGTTCTCCCGCCCCACCAGCTAACAAGACTCCTAAGGTGTCTCTCATGGATCTGCTCCGACCTGCGCTTTACCGCGGATGAGGTGTATGCGGGCGGAGAGTCACCTGCCCGTGCCGACCCGCATAGGATGCAGAAACGTGACGGCACGGAGAATCTATCACAGCGCTCTCAACGCTTGTCCATTTGGCCGCAAGCTCCAGCAAAAACAAAGGCACCGCAACAATGCGGTGCCTGTCTCTTCTGTAGTTGCTACTGCCTCAGGCGCTGCCTGCCGGCCCTTCTTCGTCGGGCAGGGTGATGCGAAGGGATTTGAGAAAGCTGAGATCGCTGCGGGTAAATGTTTCCCCGGATGCGGCATCCTCAACGCCTTCGCTGGATTTCTCTTCAGCGACCTCGTTGAGACCGATCGTCGCTTCCAACATAAGAAGGACGTCAAAGCCCTCCTCGCGAATCTCACGAACGACACCGGAGATTTGCTCCGAATCGGAGACGGATTCGTGGATGGCTTCGCCTAACTGCTGGATCAGCGCTTTGATTCGCGTATTCATTGCCACCCCATTTCCCCATACACCGTTGCTAACCGCAATCCCCTATCCGGGTTGGAGGCCTTCCGGCATCCTCTCACCTTGCTGCCGCCCTGAGATGGCAAGCAACGAGGAAGACGGCGGCCTAGACGACGGTGTGATGATCCTGCCATGCTGTCTCGAGCTGGTGAGCCAGTTCCTGTACTGGTTGGACGCGCCGCGGGCCGAGGACGATCCATCCGGCGGCGGCGGCGCAAAAGGCACCCAGGGCCCAAAGAACACTTTTCATGTGCGTATCTCTCCTAATGAGGCTGACTTACCCTCGAGCAAATCGGTTAGCGCTGTTGGATGCATCAGGAGGGATGGGTGCTGTGCGTTCCGCGTTGCCGCGTAGACTTTCGCATATGGACAAAGTGCGCCTAGGCCGGGTGCTGGGAAGGGCGACACGCTTGGCGGCACGTACGGCCGTGGAAGCGGCAGACGCGGCGATGGCGGCAGACCCGC
>CAXTSF010000090.1:0-12265 GCA_964246865.1 uncultured Terriglobus sp. | reverse complement strand
CTTTCGACAGTCGCGGACTCCACGGGTAAGTTCAGCTTCAATGGCGTTGTGAACGGGAGCTATACCGTTTCCGTCAGCAATCCCGGAGTGACGTTCGCGCCAGCCAGTCAACCCGTAACGATCAATTTCGGAAGCGTCGCCGGCATCGGCTTTGCTGCAACCGTCACCAACCCGCTCTCTCTTTCCGGAACGATCAACGGAGGCGCTGGTGCAACTGTCTCCCTGTCAGGAGCCGCAACACAGACAGTTACAGCAGATGCCTCAGGCAACTATGCCTTTCCAGGTCTATTGAGTGGCGCATACACGGTCACACCCTTCAAGACCGCGTACATCTTCAATCCCAGCAGCCAGAACGTAACACTCTCCGGAAGCAGCAACACGCAGGTCAACTTCACAGGGCAGGTTTGCACCTGTATCTCCCTCTTCCAGGCAACGGACATTCCTGCCACGGTGGACAGTGGTGACGTAAACTCGGTTGAATTGGGACTCAAGTTCAGAGCGGATAGCCCGGCATCTCTCAGCGGTGTTCGCTTCTACAAGGCCAGCACGAATGTTGGCACCCATGTCGGCCATCTCTGGTCTGTCAGCGGAACACTGCTTGGGACGGCAACCTTCCCCGGGGAGACTGCCTCCGGCTGGCAGCAGGGCTATTTCACGACGCCGGTTCAGATCAGTGCGAACACCACCTATATCGTCTCCTACCTGGCTCCGTCTGGACACTACTCCGACTCGCCGAACTATTTTGGGAGCGCCGGTGTGGACCGCGCGCCCCTGCATGCCCTTGCGAACGGAGTCGACGGAGGCAATGGCGTTTACCTCTACACGGCAACAGGTGCTTTCCCAACAAACAGTTTCAATGCAACGAACTACTGGGTTGACGTCCTCTACGCGACGCAGCCGTACCTCGCGGGCACGTACACCATCACACCGAGCGGGAACGGACGGATCTTTGCACCAGGCAACCTCCCTGTAACGGTCGGCTCCGCCAGCGTGACCGGCGTCAACTTTTCCACGCCCGCGAGCTGCCCTTGCAATACGGTGTGGCAGGCAACCGTACGCCCAACGGCAGTGGACAGCGGAGATCCGCAATCGATCGAGGTCGGCACAAAAGTGCGCGCAGACGCGGACGGGTACGTCCTCGGGGTGCGCTTCTACAAGGCCACGACCAACACGGGACAACACACAGGCAGCCTCTGGACCACGCAGGGAACTCTTCTGGCTACGGGAACCTTTGTGACCGAGAGCGCATCCGGCTGGCAACAGCTTCTCTTTGTCAATCCCGTACCGATCGTGGCACACACGACGTATGTGGTCTCGTACTTCGCGCCTGCCGGTCACTACTCGGGTGATTCGCAGTTCTTCGCCACCGCCAGCGTTGACAGCCCGCCGCTGCACGCTTTGGCTACAGGAGTGGATGGACCGAACGGTGTGTACGGGTACGGTGCAGCGAGCGCCTATCCTGCGTCCAGCTTCGGAGCGGCAAACTATTGGGTCGATCTGATCTATGCCACATCGGCAACGCACACAATTGCTGGCGTGATCACAGGACCCGGAGGTGCCGGAGCCACGGTCGCGCTGAGTGGCGCAACCTCGGCGACAGCGACCGCGGACGCGTCCGGCAAGTTCAGCTTCAGCGGCCTGGCCGATGGGATTTATACCGTCACGCCGGGAGCCACCGGATTTCTCTTCAGCCCCGCACAGCAGACTGTGACACTGAACGGTGCCCATGTGCTCGGACTTGCCTTCTCGGCCGGGACTCCGACATTCGCCGTATCCGGTACGGTGGCGGGAGGACGAGGCGTTTCGCTTACCCTAAGCGGACCGGTTACACAGACGGCAACCGCAAACGCCGCCGGTGCTTTCGTGTTCGCTGCTGTGCCGAAAGGCACCTACACGTTGACACCGAGCCAGATTGGCTTTGCGGTGACGCCGGCCACCCAGAGCGTCGTCGTCAGCAACGCGGCCGTGTCGAACGTGAACTTCACCGCCGTTCCCTTGACTTACTCGATCAGCGGAACAGTGTCCGGTGGGCCCGGCGCAGCCATCAACCTGAGCGGGCCCGCATCGGCCTCCACCACAGCCGACGCGCTCGGAAACTATACCTTTGCTGGCCTCTCTGTCGGCACATACACGCTGGTTCCCTTCGCCGGTGCCGGCGCGATCACGACGCCAGGCAGTCTCACTGTAACTCTGAGCAGCGCAAACATTACCGGTGCGAACTTCGCGGTTCCGAGCAGCTGCCCATGCGACACGATCTTCCCAGCAAAGGCAGCGCCCGCAGTCGTTGACTTCGCGGACGCCAGCGCCGTAGAGCTCGGTGTGAAGTTCAGGGCCGATGCGGATGCATACGTCTTGGGCATCCGTTTCTATAAGTCTCTTGCGAACACAGGAACCCACCTTGGACGTGTGTGGACAGGTGCCGGGACGTTGCTGGGCACAGCCACCTTTGTCAATGAGAGCAGCAGCGGATGGCAGCAGGTACTGTTCTCTTCTCCAGTCGCCGTCAAGGCAAACACAACGTATGTGGCTTCGTACTTTGCCCCCGCCGGGCACTATGCCGCGGACGTGAATTACTTTGGCAGTGCCGGCGTGAATGCGCCGCCTCTGCATGCGTTGGCCAATGGCGTGGATGGACCCAACGGCGTCTATCTGGTCTCTCCCACCGGAGGGTTCCCGAACCTGAGCAATGCGAACGCCTCCAACTACTGGGTCGATGTGATCTACACCCCATCTTCCACGTACAGCATGACCGGAGCCATCGCGGGTGCCGGAGGATCCCTGGCGACCGTCGCGCTGAGCGGCGCGTCGAGTGCCACCACCACGGCGGACAGTTCTGGCAAATTCAGCTTTTCAGGATTATCGAATGGGGTTTATAGCGTGACCCCTACAAAAACAGGCGCCACCTTTACACCAGCCCAGCTCACAGCCACCATCAACAATGCCCATGCACTTGACCTGAGCTTCAGTACGAGTGCAGGCACCTTCACCGCGTCCGGGGTTCTTACCGGAGCCGGTGCATCCGGAGCGACTGTCACCCTTACGGGAGCGGCGACGGGAAAGGTCATCACAGACGCGTCCGGGTCGTTCTCCTTCCCAGGTCTGGCCAACGGCAACTATGTTCTGACGTTCGCGAATCCTGGTTTCCTCTTCACTCCGGCAAGCCAGGCGGTCACGATTGCTTCGGCGAACGTAACGGTCAACGCTTCCTCGGCGGCGCAGACCTTCAACATCACCGGAACACTCTCAGGAGGCGGTGGGCCTGGTGCGACCATCGTCCTGAGTGGGGCAGCATCCACGACCGTGACCGCTAACGCAAGCGGCGTTTACGCAATTGGGAGCCTTGCCCCAGGCTCGTATGTCGTGACGCCCAGTAAAGCGGGATTCACCTTTACGCCCGCGAACCAGACGGTGTCGATCAGCGCAGCGAATATTACGGCGAACTTTGCCTCGGCTGCCAGGACCTTCACCCTTTCCGGCACAATCAGCGGGGTGGCTGCGAGCGGCGCAACGGTGAACTTATCCGGAACGGCGACAGCGTCTATGGTCACGGGTGCCAACGGCACATATGCTTTTTCTGGACTGCTTCCTGGGCCCTACACGGTGACACCGGGCAAGGCCGGATTCGTCTTCACACCACGCGTTCAAAATGTAACGATCGGCACGGCCAATCTCACGCGCAACTTCAATTCAGCGGTTCAGACATTCTCGATCCGAGGAACGATCGCCGGTGCCGGTGGACCCGGAGCTATCGTGACCCTCTCCGGAGCGAGCACGAGAACTGCGACGGCCAGCGCCAGCGGCACCTACGTCTTCAGCGGGGTACCGAATGGCATCTACAACGTATCCGTCAGTAAAGCCGGCTTGACCTTCACACCTGCCTCGAGTTCGATCACAGTGAGCGGCGCCAACAGGATCGCCAACTTCACGACGCAATGAATGTTGAGTTGCGGGTGGCAATCCGTCCGGAGCGATCTCAATCCAGCTATTGCGGGGAATGTGTATGAGTTGTGTCGATGTCATCGTGCCCTGCTACCGGTATGGCCACTACCTGAAGCAATGTGTCGAGAGTGTTCTCAGCCAGCGTAGCGTTGCTGTGCGTGTGCTCATCCTGGACGATTGCTCCCCTGACAACACCACCGAAGTCGCACACCTGCTCAGCATGGCGGATACGCGGGTTACCTTCCGGCGGCATGCCGTAAATCAGGGCCACATCGCAACCTATAACGAAGGTATCGATTGGATATCATCGCCCTATTACCTGCTCCTCTCCGCCGATGACTACTTACTCCCAGGAGCCCTCCGGCGGACTGCTGAGTTTCTCGACACGCACCCATCCGTCGGACTTGCCTTCGGTCAGCAGGTCGCGCTGTATGACGATGATGAACCTGCGTACACGAGCGCTGATGAGGTGGCCCCGGATTGGAAGGTCTTCGGCGGCTTGGCCTTCATTCGAGCAAGCGGGGCCAAGAACCGTGTTCCAACCCCGGCCGCGGTCGTCCGGACGGAACTGCAAAAGCAGATAGGGGGGTACCGAAGCGATCTTCCTCACAGTGGTGACATGGAGATGTGGATGCGCCTGGCGTTGCGGGCAGACGTCGGTGTTTCGGATGCTGTGCACGCGGTGTACCGGCGTCACAGCATGAACATGTCTCTCACGTACACCCGGCAACACTGGCTTCCAGATCTGCAGCAAAGGAAGAGCGCCATCGATCAGCTTCTTGCTTCCCATGCAGTGCCGCCTGAAACATGCAGGTCACTACACGATGCCGCTCTGCGTTTGCTTGCAACTGAGGCTGTTGGCTTTGCAAGTGCAGCCTTCAACGCGAACGATCACCAAACTTCCGATCAGCTCCGCAGATTTGCCAGACAGATCAGCCCGGGTGTAGCGATATCCCGGCCCTGGCTGAAGCTGCAGTTAAAACGTTCGATCGGTAGCGAGGGCTGGTTGCGGCTGAAAGCCTATGCTGCCCCACAAAAGAGCACGCGCGCTAATCGATCAATCGACAACGGTCAGGATCTGTAAGTGTGCACGCGAGCACTGGACCCGCGCAGACACCGCTCTCCTGCCGGTCAGGCCACAAGTTTGTGCTGCTGGATCTTGTACAGCAGGGCGCGGTAGCTGATCTGCAAGGTCGAAGCGGCGCGCCGGCGGTTCCAACCTGCCGCAGATAGCGCCTCCCTGATCATGCGGCTTTCGGTCTCCTGCTTCTGGTCGTTGATGACTCCGCGAAGCGTCGGCTTCGCTGGGACGGAGAGCCCGGCCGCAGTTGCGGCACATTGCTCCAGCACGGGCGTGGTTAGCTTGGCACGTGTCTTCGCGCGCAGGTCGTTGTAAGCCGCATTCTGATCCTGAAGCACGAGCAAACGCGTCACGAAGTTCCTCAGCTCACGGAGATTTCCCGGCCAGTGATACTCCTGAGCTGCCTCAAGCAAGCTGCTTGTGAACACCTGGGCCGTGCGGCCGGTGCTGGCGCAACCACGTGCCATGATCTGCTCCATGAGCATGGGGATCTCCTCGCGGCGTTCCCGCAGGGATGGGACGGTCAGGGTGAAAGCGTTGAGGCGGTAGTAGAGATCCTCCCGGAATTGTTTCTTCTCGATTGCCGCCTCCATGTTGACGTTGGTGGCAGCAAGGATGCGGACGTCGGTCTGCATCGAGTATCGGGCACCTAAACGGCTGAACGAGCCATCCTGCAAAACATGAAGTAACTTGGCCTGCATCTGCAGGCTCATCTCGCCGATCTCGTCGAGCAGAAGAGTGCCCTTGTTCGCCAGCTCGAACTTGCCCGGTTTGGTCTTGACCGCTCCAGTAAAGGCGCCGGATTCGTACCCGAAGAGCTCACTCTCAAGAAGTTCACTGGGGATCGCCGCTGTGTTGACGTTGACGAAATCCTGATTGGCCCGGGCGCTGTACTTGTGTAACAAGCGGGCAACCACTTCCTTGCCAACGCCGCTCTCGCCGAGGATCAGCAGCGGGTATTCCACGGAAGCGAGAACCTTGATCTCGCGGTACATGCGCAGCATCGCCGGAGAAGCAGCCAGGAAAAAACCGTGGCTGTCCAGCTCTTCAAGCAGATAGGGACGCGCCTGGGTTGTAGACGGGTAGCCCGAGCTGTACGGATAGTCAAGCGAGGGTATCTCGACGCGGTCGATCAACAGTGCCAGGTCCTCACGCAGGAGCGGTTTCGTGAGCAATTTGTCGATATTCCACTTCTTGGCCTGCGCCTTCCAATCGTTGCTCCCGAGCGCCGCAACGATCGAGGTCTTCTCGCTTCCCACATGCCTGATCAGTTCGGCGGAAAAGTTCGCCTCCGCCGGATGCCGATGATCGATGTCGAGCAGGAGGTAATCCCATTCCCGCTCAGTGTGTATCTGTTGCAGAGCCTCATCTGCGGTGGACACGCAGAGGGCGCGGTGACCTTCGGCTTGAAGAACCGTTTCAACGAATTGACGGAGACGGGAGTCAGAACTAACCGCGATCAGGCGGATACCATGGCACATCGAACACCTCAAGAGAATTCAGACTTAGACAGTAATGTGGTCCGGGCGTAGCGGGATCGATGATCCGCTTGCCTCGGCGCAGTTCCTGGCCACCTGCCCAGGTAGGTACTCCTATACTTCAACAGCGTTTTAACCGGGTCTATCAGCTCAGACAAAATAGGAGGAATCACAGAGATGAGCTCAAAACGTCTTTCGACCGCAATTGCCGTGTCCAGGGCGCGTCATTAGCATTTAGGCTCTAGGCATCGCGGAATAAGTATTCAGTGGACAGGCCAAAAAGGTAGCTTTTACCCTATGTCAAGTCAAGTTAAATAGAAAGAGGAAATTACTACGTTCCGCGAGCGCTCTTCTGTAAGCGTTTCTTGCCTCGATAGCTCGATACTTACAGGCGGCTTCTGCACTTTGGTAAGTGCCTAAAGATGCCGATGTATATGCGCCAGAGTAACTACACGATTTTACCTAACTACGTGCGTCTCTCTACAGTCACAGTAACAGACCCGTATCGCCACGCGAGAGATATCTCGCTATGTGACCAGAGTTTTGGCGATGGCCTCTCCCTCGAGAAGTGAGCGTTTTCTGGAAACATCGTGTAAAGCAAATTGGCCTTCTCCACACGGCAACTCACCCGGGCCGGCGCCTGAAGCCTGTAAGCGGGACGACACCGGCTTTACCTGCTCCGATCCGGGCGTCGTCAGGAATCGCGCCATACCTCCGTGCGCCAGGGCTACTGGTACGCAAGCGCTTTGACCTAGACGCATCGGGTTCATTTCCCTCTCCCCAAAATGTCCGTCAAACTCGGAATATTTGCCTGCGAACGAGAAACATTGTTCCGGTGCGGACCTCTCTTTGTGCTGAGAAAGATGCATTAGGCTTAACCACGCGGTCGTAGAACTCTCAGATATCAAGGCCTTTGGCCGGTATCGGAGGCTACGTTCCAGCACAGCGTTCCGGTTTTTCCACTCGCAGTTCTGCATAGCTCTATCGCACAGTTCCGGTCAGATTTCTACGACCGAGCTCACGGTCGGGCTGCCCCTTTCCTTCCATGGCTTCGAGCCCGGGAAGTTGAACCACTTGAAGCGCTTGCATCCATCCTCGCCGACCAGGTTTGTTTTCGTGTGGTGATTCCACCGGCAGGTGATTGGGTTTGTTTAGACACATTTTTCGTCAAGACCGTTTGGGTGTGCTTTTCGCTTCGAAAAAGCAGATCGCAGTTTGTGTTCGGACTTCTAACCAGAAGCCCTTACGTTCCTCAGAGACTCAGGCACGACGTATCGCTTTGTGCCTGTTGGCCGTACTTCTTCCCGTGTGCTCCCAAAATGCATTTGCGACCGGCAGCACTCCCATCTCCATGCGGCATGCTCTTCTTGGAGCAGCCTTGCAGGCAGCGTCCTCCGAGGGCACGCCCGCGTCCAACCTTCCTCAAGGCCCCTATCGGCTGAGTAGCGTTCTCGGATCGTCTCCTTGCCTGGACATCAAGTGGGCTCAAACCGCCAACGCCACCCCGGTACAGGCTTTTACCTGTAATGGAACCCAGGCCCAGTCCTGGAGCCTAATCCCGGTGAGCGGTTCCCGCGGCAGTGGATACCAGGTCGTTTCCTCCGTCAGCGGATCCTGTCTGGACGTTGCGGGCGTCTCCGTCCTCGATGGCGGGAACGTCTTTGAATGGAACTGCCTTGGAGCGGAACAGGCCAATCAGATCTGGCAGGTTTATCCCTTCGGAAACTATGTGGAACTCGTATCTCTCAATAGCGGGAAGTGTCTCGATCTGCCTGGCGGCAATACGGTGAACGGAACTCCGCTGCAGCAGTGGAGATGCGGCGGCGGGAATAATCCGAATCAACTCTGGAAGCTTTCGTCGTTGACGTCGCTGCAGGCGGCCGCGCAGCCGCAGCTGGCGGCCAACGCCTCCGCGCTTAACTTCGGCAGCGTGACGGTTGGCAATGTGAAGACACTTACGCTCACATTAACCTCGTCCGGCTCATCCGCGGTGACCGTCAATTCCCTGTCCATCAGTGGCTCAGGGTACTCGCTCGGCACGAGTGCGGCAACGCCCTTGACTCTCAACCCTGGAGGCACGGTGGGGCTCACGATCCGGTATCAGCCGACAGGTACAGGACCGGCATCAGGTTCACTGAGTATCAGGAGCAACTCGACAGCGGGTAACACGATCGGCGTGTCGCTCAGTGGGGCCGGCACGGGTGCCAATACCGGCACGGGGACCGGGTCAGGGATACAACATTCTGTTGAGGTAACGTGGGACGCTCCGCCCAGCTCTCCGGATGCAGTCGCGGGATACCGGATCTACCGGTCGACCTCGGGTGGCAACTTTAACCTGCAGAACAGTACGCTTACGACCGCGCAGTCTTACCTGGACAGCACCGTCGCTTCCGGCATTCGCTACGAGTACATCGTGAAGAGTGTTGACGGCTCTGGTGTTGAGAGTGTTGCTTCCAACAACTTTGTGGTCACCGTTCCGTAGAGCAACGCTGGTGTGGCTCCGCCGTTTCTGAAGGCGGGGCCACACGCTATCAAAACACGGTAGCTCCGGAGACCTGAACCATGGGCCAATCTCGCCCTGCCGCTCTGCACGTTCCCCGGCAAACGCCTTCGTCTGCAAAACTTCTCATGCGCGCCTGGCGCTTCCGCTGTGCACAGCTCTTGTCGAAGAGATGGCAAGTGTTTGCATACTTGGGAGCCGGCGGAGACAGCCACTTGGCGACAGGAGAGAGTTAACCCCCGTCGACCGGACTGCAAAACAGCTCGCTATGTGTGTTTTTGCCCTGTAACTAACAGGAAAGCCACATCGCTGTTGCTTGTCTTAGGCAGAGACTTCCGCTGGCAGCCAAATTGCTTTCACCGGGTTGAGTCATCCATGACGAGATGTGAAAGCCGGACGATAGACCCACTCGGGAGGTCATTCGGCTTTAGATCGTTGCGTTTCGCTTTCTGCTCTTCCTGTGGCCCTATGTAAGCCACGATCGCGAAGCGCGCTCCGATGGAGCGCAGGGGTGACCCGGTGTTTGCTTGCGCGGACCTGTGCCGCAAGACGGTCACGTGTCGGGGAGTCTGCTGCATGAGTCCAGTTCGTTGGTACGCCTTGATGACTCAGCCAAAGCATGAGAAGACGGTAGCCGAGCAGTTGACCTATAAAAGTGTCGAAACCTTTCTTCCTTTGCTTGCGGCACGCAGTCAACGGAAGGATCGAACCGTGAGTCTGCAGCGGCCGATCTTCCCGGGCTACGTGTTTACCCGCATGACCCTGGACGATCGCTTCCTCATCTATAACGTGCCCGGTGTGGTGCGGATGCTTTCCCACTGCGGAAGGCCAGCTGCCATCGAGGACGAAGAAATACACGCCTTAAAAACATGCCTGGTTCAGGGCAGAGATCCTGAACCGCACCCGTACATCGAGATTGGGTGTATGACGCGAATCGTATCGGGTCCGCTGATGGGGCTAAGAGGCACGGTCGTCCGGCATAAGAATCAGAGCCGCGTCGTGATTTCAATCGCCATGATCCATCAGTCCATGTCGGTCGAACTGGATTCGCAGATGCTTGTGACCGTCCAGTAGGTCAGGATGACCTTCACGGCTCCTTCCCAGATTGCGGTCTGAAGCAACAGCCTTGCGGCGTGGTGGCTCAGTGTGGCTTCTGCGGCGCAGACGACTACACGCGGAGTCGAGATCGCAGCACCCCCAGGACTTTGAAGGAGTTCCATGTCTACCCTCAGACTTGCACTTCAGCATGCAGAGCAGGACACGTTAACTGTGTCTGATCAGAACTCGCCATCAGTCCTGTCAGAAGACCTGTTTCTCCGCATGCTTCGGCTTGAGCGAAGACGGAGCGAGCGCTCCGGACGGGCATTCATTCTCGTGCTTGCCAGTGGCGACGTGCTGCACGCTGCCAACCATCCGGAGGTGTCTGCGAAGATCTGCACGTCCCTGGCTACCTGCATACGTGAGACAGATCTGCTTGGCTGGTACGCCGAGGGAAGTGTTCTCGGACTCATCCTGATGGACGTCGCCGATACGTCTTCCGCCACCATAGAAACGGTGGTGCAAAAGGTCTCTGCGAGTCTTGCGAGATCACTCAGTGTGGACGCCTACTGCCGCCTGACCACGACGGTTCGCGTTTACCCCGACGACAGCAAGGATGAGCTTCTCTATCCAGACCTTGAGCCAAGAAAGAAAGACACCAGGACGGACTCCGGACTGAAGCGCGCCATTGATGTAGTGGGGAGCTTCCTGGCGATCCTTCTCTTTCTCCCATTGCTTCTTACGATTGCGCTTCTTGTGAAATGCACCTCCAAGGGTCCGATCCTGTTCTGTCAGCAAAGGATGGGCAGATACGGCAAAGCGTTCTGCTTTTACAAATTCCGAACGATGAGGATCGACAACGATCCGGAGATCCATCGCCAGTTCGTCACGAGGCTGATTGCTGGACAGGTCGATGGCCTGCAGGGCGGTGCCCTCTTCAAGTTGCAGAACGATCCGCGCGTGACACCCATCGGTCGATTCTTGAGGCGTACGAGCCTCGATGAGCTTCCGCAATTCTTCAATGTGCTGCACAACGACATGTCGCTTGTCGGACCGCGTCCGCCGCTGCCTTACGAATACGAGAACTATCGAAGCTGGCACAGAAGGCGGGTGCTGGAGCTGAAACCGGGTATTACAGGACTCTGGCAGATCGAGGGCCGCTCCCGGACCACCTTCGATGAGATGGTCCGCATGGACATTCGCTACTCAAGGATGAGGACTGTCTGGATGGACTTCAAGATCATCTTTCGCACGCCCGCCGCCATGTTCTCTGGCCGCGGTGCGTGCTGATCGCCCATTGCAGTCCTGCGTAAGCGGGCTATATGGGGAGGCTGCTCCGCATTGGAGATCTCTCCTTCCAGAGGCGCTCTATCTATGAACTCCGAAGCAGTCGTGGGCTCCTCCAGCACGCGTCCTGAGCCCGCGCATGAATTGACCCGAAGCAACACCTACGGTCAGATACTGAAGTCATCTGCGATGGTGGGCGGGTCGCAGTTGCTGAATATCCTGGTTGGAATGGTCCGCACGAAAGCCATGGCGCTGATGCTAGGGCCAGGTGGCTTCGGTCTCTTCGGTCTTTACAGCTCCGTTGCGAATCTGACGCAGACGCTGGCCGGCATGGGCATTAACAGCAGTGGGGTGCGGCAGATCGCGGCAGCTGTCGGCACAGCTAGCAACGACCGCATTGCTGAGACGGTCTTTGTGCTGCGACGCGTGGGTGTTGCACTCGGTTTGCTGGGGGCGGGGCTGATGGTGCTCTTTGCCCGGCAGATCTCAACCCTCACCTTTACTACGGATCATCAAGCGGTCTACATACGCTGGCTCTCAATAGCCGTCTGCCTCACCTTGCTTTCCGGCAGCCAGTCCGCGCTCATCCAGGGGATGCGCCGGATTGGGGATCTAGCGAAGATGCAGATCGTGAGCGCGCTTTTCGGAACATTGGCCGGTATTCCTCTGGTGTACGTGTACCGCGAACGAGGAGTTGTTCCCTCGATCATCTGTGTTGCGATAGCGACGATCGTTTCGTCGTGGTGGTACAGCCGGAAGGTGGACATACCCGGCCGAAGAACCCGGCGAGGAACACCCTCCACGTATCTGTTTGGCGAGGTCTCCGCACTTCTGAAGCTGGGCTTGGCCTTCATGGTAAGCACTCTGGTCACTCTGGGTGCATCGTATGCGATCCGCATCATCGTCCTCCGCCGGTTCAACCTCGAAGCAGCAGGTTTGTAC
>CAXTSF010000089.1:0-12323 GCA_964246865.1 uncultured Terriglobus sp. | reverse complement strand
CCTGCGATGCGAGCGCGGTACGCTCGGCACCAAGCCCGAGCCGCTGATGTCGCCCGCGCACCTGATTGAAGAAACCCTGACCGGCGCGCGCATCTAGCGCGTCCACCGTGTCGGTAAGACAATCGTCATGGATGTGCATCGCCCTCAGGGCGAGCCCGCGCAGATGACGATTCATCTCGGCATGACAGGCCGCCTGCTGGTCGCGCAGGCCGATGTTCCACTGCCGCCGCACACGCATGCAGTGCTGCATCTGCAGGATGGCCGGGAGGTGCGCTTCGTCGACCCCCGGCGCTTTGGCCGCATTGGCATTGTTGCGCCGGAGACGCGCTACGAAGGCCCCGGCGCGGAGCCATTGACCATTACGCACGAGAGCTTCGCGCGCCTCTTCCGCGGCCGCCGCACGCCGATCAAATCCGCTCTGCTGAACCAGTCGTTACTGCATGGTGTCGGCAACATCTACGCGGATGAGAGCCTCTTCCGCGCCGGTATCCGTCCACGCCGCCACGCTGGACGGCTTACGCGCGCTGAGCTCACCCGGCTGCACGGAGCGCTGCAAACGGTACTGCGGCAGGCGATCGAACTCGGCGGATCGTCGGTATCGGACTACGTGGATGCCGATGGCGTGCGCGGCTTCTTCCAGCTGGAGCACCGCGTCTACAGCCGCACCGGCCAGCCCTGCCGCGTCTGCGGCTCGCCTGTGCAGCGTATTGTCGTGGGCGGACGCTCGACTCACTTTTGCAAGGTTTGCCAGCGATGATGTGATGCGCTGAAGTGAACTTCTCCGCTTCGGATACATCGCAGGTGTCGCAACCGCATCACAGGATTTGGAGGTGAGAATGGCAATCAGCGGGAACCAGAGACACAGCGGCGATCCTCTGCAGTCCGGAGATGCGTACAAGAAAAAGAACTTCAACAGGATCTGGCTGATGGTCTTCGGACTTGCGGTTGTCATTGTGGTTGCCTATGCCGTCATTGCGCACCTGTACTTCTCCCGCCCGGATCCAGGTAAGGCAGGCACGCCGCACTCCGCGCCGGGCATGCTACTCATCTCGACGCGCCCGCGGCTCTGACCCTGAGAGAAAGAGACGGATCGCCGCCACGCCTGCGGCTCCGGCACGCAGACACGACTCGATGCGGCTTTGCGAAACGCCTCCAAGCGCCAGCACTGGCACGCCATGGGCAGCGACGCATGCCCGTTCAAGTGCGAGAAGGCCCACCCCCGCAACAACCTCCTGCCCTGCTACCTCTTTGCCAAAGATGGGCGCAAATAGAATGAGGTCTGCGTCCCTGTGCATCCGCGCTACCTCGTCGATGGTGTGGCAAGCGAGACTCACCAACAGTCCACTCTGCCTGGCTGTTTGCGCGATCGCACGCACATGCTCCTCGCCCTGAGCCGCTGATACATGCAGGCCGTCCGCGCCTGCTTCCACGGCGACCGAGACGGGGCCGTTCACGATCAGCTTCATCGGCATGCCGCTGCTTGCAATGGCCTTACGCACTTTGCAGGCTGCTTCCAGCAAAGCCGGCGGCGCAAGGTCCTTTTCGCGGAGTTGAAGGTAATCGACACCACTGCGAGCAAGCCGCACCGCTTGCTCAAGGATCGCGGCCATGCGGTCGGACTCACTACCCTCAACTCGCCGCCGGTCGGTAATCGCGTAGCGCAACATGCAGAGTTATCCGTGTGGAGTTAGCCTAAGCGGAGCATCATGATGACGCATTCGGTACCGCGGCAGACCCGATTGTGTTACGCCCAGGGCCACGGATGGCCGACGTTGCTGTGGTAGCCTAAAGGCCGAAATGCCCGGGAGACAGGGTCTATCAGCCCGCTCCTGAGCGAGTATCGCAGGCTCCGCCAAGAGCATTTGTGCCGCGTCCTACAACCAGAGGAAAGCCGCTTACGCGCAATGCAACGATGATGAGCAGTTCCGCACCGAGTACCGTTTACGACCTGATCGTGATTGGCTCCGGCCCAGCCGGCCAGCGCGCTGCCATCTACGGTGCCAAACTCGGCAAGAAGGTTGCGCTCGTCGAGATGCGCGAGGTCGTCGGTGGAGCGTGCATCAACACCGGCACAATCCCATCGAAGACAATGCGCGAGGCAGTGCTGCACCTGTCCGGATATAACTACCGGTCGATCTACGGCATGAACTACCGTGTGAAGGAACGCATCACAATGGCGGACCTCGCCTTTCGTGTGCAGCACGTGATCAAGACCGAGATCGATGTCACGGAGGCTCAGCTTTCGCGCAACAACATTGAGATGCTGACGGGAACGGCCTCCTTTGAGGATGGGACGCACCTGCGCGTGACCAACTCGCGCGGATCGCAGGTGTACTGCGCGGCGAGCATCATCATCGCCACGGGCACAAAGCCCGCCTCCTCCACAAAGGTGCCGATCAACGGCACAACCATCATCAACAGCGATCTCGTGCTCGACCTCAAGACACTTCCAAAGACGATGATTATCGTGGGCGGCGGTGTGATCGGAGTGGAGTACACCTGCATGTTTGCCGCGCTGGGTGTGCGCGTAACGCTGATCGAGCGGCGGCCGCGCCTGCTGGAGTTCGCGGACCAGGAGATCGTGGAAGCGTTGAGCTACCACCTGCGCGACAGCCGCGTCACCATGCGGCTGAATGAGGAAGTGGAATCGGTGGAGGAGAACGAGGACGGCACCGTGACCGCCAACCTAGAGAGCCGCAAGCGGATCCAGGGCGATGCGCTGCTGTATGCCGTCGGGCGGCAGGGCAATGTGGACGAGCTGGAGCTTGCCAAGATCGGCGTCTCCTCCGACGAGCGCGGGCGCATTCCCGTGGACAAAGACTTCCGCACAAAGGCCGGCAGCGTCTTCGCGGTGGGTGACGTAATTGGGTTCCCGTCGCTGGCGTCGGTATCCATGGAGCAGGGCCGCATCTCCGCCGCGCGCGCCTTTGGTGACCAGACGATCCTCTCCAACCCGAGCTTCTATCCGTATGGCATCTGGACGATCCCGGAGATCAGCTTCCTTGGCAAGACGGAGGAGCAGTTGACCGAGGAAGACGTGCCTTATGAGGTCGGTGTCGCCTATTACCGCGAGATTGCGCGCGGACAGATTCGCGGGGACACAACAGGCCGGCTGAAGCTCATCTTCCACCGGGAGAACCGGTCGATCCTGGGGGTGCACATCATTGGCGAGGGTGCGAGCGAACTGCTGCACATCGGCCAGGCCGTGATGGCGCTGGGCGGCAATGTGGACTACTTCGTGGATACGGTCTTCAACTATCCAACCTTGGCGGAATGCTACAAGGTGGCCGCCTTCAACGGTTTGAACCGGTTGCGCCGGAACGACTAGCTTCGACGGCCTCCGCTCCCCCCTTTCTATTCTTCGTACGATCCTAATTCCGTGCAGCTCCACGCCCGCGTTGCGGGCGCTCGGGTTCCGGCGTCTGCGGGATGCGCGGACCCCGGCAAGCGGACTATGCTGTTTCGTTGTGCCGGAAGTGCGGACGAGCATCGCGGCAAACAGGACGGGTATGCGAAGGGAACGGAAATACCGGGGGATGCCGTTGCAGGAAGGGTTTTGCCGTAGCTGGCTGCCGCTCCTGGCGTGTTTTGCCATGGGGATGGACCCTGCTTCCGCGCAGCAGATCAAGGAGAACTCGCCGGCCCGGGAGAGCACATCCGCAGCTGTGGCCTCTGTGGAGACGGACGTGGATGTGGCGATCCCGCTGACCGAGGCCGCGGGCGATCTGATGCTGCAGCGTGGCCGGTATGTGGCGGCGATCCGGTCTCTCGAAGCGGTGCAGCCGAGGTCAGCCGCACTATGGAACAAGATCGGCGTGGCGAGCGAGCACCTGCAGATGTTTCCAAAGGCGAAACTGTGCTTTGAGCAGGCGATCGGGATGGACCCGAAGTATGGCGAGGCTTACAACAATCTGGCGACGGTGTATCACGCGCAGGGCGACCTGAAGGAGGCGGAGAAGCTGTACCGGAGATCGATCCACTTTCAACCGCGCGGCGCGGACGCGTATCAGAACCTGGGAGCGCTGCTCTACGCGCGCGGCAAGTTCCACAAGGGGGATGCGGCCTATAAGCGAGCCATCCTGCTCGATCGAAACGTGCTGGAGCGGACGGCGCACCACGCGATCCAGACCCGCGACGCGCAGAGCCTGGTGGAGGTGCACTATCACCTGGCGCGAAACTGTGCGTTGGCGGGCAACCAGCCGCTTGCGATGGAGTACCTGCACAAAGCCATCACCGAGGGCTTTCGCGATACCAAGCGGCTACTGGGCGAGGAGGCGTTTACCGACCTGCGGAAGACACCGGAGTTCCTCTTGCTGATGGAAGACATTCGTGCGGGGCGGTGAGCTGGTGGGGCTCTCGTTGCGTCTTCACTCGGGCCAGTTTGCCATTACCTGATCAACAGCTTTGTTGAGAATCTCGGGTGAAATACCACCGCCGGATTGCACCGCCAGCCCTGAAGCCAGTGCGGAGAGATAGTGTGCCAGGGACCCAGGCTCCCATGTTCCGGGAAGGTCTCCTTCCTGCTTCGCACGTTCAAATCGTTGTTCCAGCCGTCTGGTTCCTTCATTCCGGATGGAAGCGAGCTCATCCTGGATCATGCGGCTTGCCTGACTGCCTACAAGGGCACCCTGCACCACAAGGCAGCCCGAGGGGACATCGGCCTCCTTTCGAACGCCTCCGGTAAGGCGTAACCATGCCTCCGCAACCTCCCTGACTGTGGGACGGTTCAGGGCCGCGTTATATTCCTCGGCATGAAGCCCCAGATAGATGCGCAAAGCTTCTCTCAACAGGCTTTCCTTGTCCCCAAAGGTGGCATACAGGGTCGGCTTGCTGATCTCCATCGCCTTCGTCAATTCTGCGAGTGAGGCACCCTCGTACCCGTACCTCCAGAAAACCAGCATGGCGGCCCTGAGAGCGGTGTCGCGATCGAACTCCCGAGGTCGGCCGGTGGAGCGCTTTTTCGTTGAGTCCTTCATCCTCTCTCCTACTCTCACTCAGTTTCGATGATGGGCGGCTCCGCCAGGTTCTATTTTGTACCGATGGGTCAAAAACCTGCATCCCGGCACCCTCATCAACCATCTTTACAGAGCGGTACAAAATTAGAGACAACGGAGAGATGCACATGAGCGTAAACAGAACGGCCGTTATCACTGGAGCCTCCTCGGGTATTGGACGGGAGTATGCAGAACAGCTTGCGAAACGAGGCTACGACCTTGTTCTCGTAGCGCGGCGCGCGGACCGTCTCGCAGAAGCGGCGAGTCAGATCCAAGCGGCTTTCGGGGTAGAAGTGACGAGCGTCCCTGCCGATCTCAGCAAAGAAGCAGACGTGCAGCGGGTGGTGGAAGTGATCCGTACCCAGCCTTCGGTCGCGTTACTCGTGAATAATGCGGGTGTCATGCGCATGGGACCGGCGCTTGACGCCAGCCCTCAGCAGGTGGACGCCCTTCTGCGGGTAAATATCGATGCGCTAGTGCACCTCTCGCTCGCTGCGCTCACCCGCTTTAAAGCGGAAGATCGGGGAACGCTCGTCAATGTCGGATCGGTGCTCGGCTTTGCAGGCTACCCCGGTACCAGTGTCTATAGTGCGACCAAGGCGTTCGTTCTCTCTTTCACGCAGGGTCTTCAGGCCGAACATGCGGGCGGCAACGTCAAAATTCAGCTTGTCGCGCCAGCAGGAGTCGCGACTGAGGGATGGGACAGCTCAACCGTCGATTCCTCGATCATCATGTCTGCCCAGGATTGTGTGACGGCGTCGCTCAAGAGCCTGGACATGGGCGAGCAGATCGCACTACCCTCCGTCGAAAATCTCGACCTGCTCACCAGCTACGTTGCATCGAGCCAGACGCTGATGGGCTCGGCCCAGAGTGGAACTCCGGCTTCGCGCTACCGTGGTTGACCGAACAGGCAGCACAGCAGCTTTTGGGTGATGGCTGCAGGCTGCCAGTTGAACTGAGACCTGGATAGAGAGACCCTTCAACAGAGATACCGCCTCTGCCCAAGGGTCGTCTCTTCCGGCTTGACTGCGCCTGAGAGA
Source organism: uncultured Terriglobus sp. (assembly GCA_964246865.1). Classification (GTDB taxonomy): domain Bacteria; phylum Acidobacteriota; class Terriglobia; order Terriglobales; family Acidobacteriaceae; genus Terriglobus. The sequence continues at coordinate 6,289 of CAXTSF010000089.1, read as the reverse complement.
CGGCGTCAGACCAGTCCTCATCCCGGATTGTTGATCGTCGTTTGTAGCGGCGCTCTCGGGAGTGGTGAATCGCCTCAGTTGTTCTGTTCGAAGTTCGTGGACCGGCTTACAGCGTCCCATGCTGCAAACTCCGACTGGAGGGCATTGAGCTCCTTGTGCACGTGCTCGGATGCGTCAGGCCCGAGCAGGAGATGGAGGGGCGGCTCCGGCGCCGTGAGCAGATCCGCGATCGCTTTGCCAGCCTTTGCCGGGTCTCCCGGCTGCTGTCCGCTTCTCGCTTTGCGCGCCTCCCGGATGGGGTTGAAGATGGCGTCGTAGTCGGCGATGCTGCGACTGGAACGCACCATGGAGCGGCCGGCCCAGTCTGTCCGGAACATACCCGGTTCAACAGCCGTGACGTAGATGCCAAGCGGCCGTACTTCCTTCGCCAACGATGACGAAATCCCTTCGAGTGCAAACTTGCTCCCGTGATAGTACGAGAGGCCGGGCATGGTCATGAGGCCTCCCATGGACGTGATGTTGAGAATGCGGCCTTCGCGCCGGGCACGCATGTGCGGCAGGACTGCTTTCATCATGGCGACGGCACCAAAGACGTTTACCTCGAACTGCTGGCGCAACTCGTCCATGGAACTTTCTTCGAGGGTTCCCTCGTGACCGTAGCCGGCGTTGTTGATGAGGGCATATACCGGCCCAACAGTCTGCTCAATCTCGTTGACGGCCGAGGCCAGCCGCTCGGGAGATTCGGTCACATCGAGAATCCGTGCGAAGGCGGCATCGGGGTTCAGCTGCTCAAAGTCAAGTGCCGCTTCCGGCGTACGGACGGTACCCACGACTAGGAATCCGGCCTTCAGGAGGGCCTGGGCAAATGCCCTGCCAAGCCCCGTGCTGGTGCCGGTTATGATGACGACCTGGTTCATTGTTCCTCCGTTACGATACCGACGGTATCATTTCTCAACAATATGATACCGTCAGTATCGTCACGGATGCACTTTTGTGTCAGGGCGAGGTTGCTATGGGTTCGACAGGGCGGCCGCGAAGCCAGGCGGTGCATGCTGCCATTCTGAAGGCCGCTCTTCGCCTGGTAACGAAGCGCGGCTTCCGTGCGGTGAGCGTGAATGCGATCGCAGCCGAGGCGGGCGTCGGCAAAATGACGCTGTACCGGCACTGGCCCAATAAAGCAACGTTGGTGATGGATGCGCTGCTTGCGTTGATTGGCGAGGAGACAGCATTTCCCGAGGCGGACAGCGCACTCGACAGCCTCCGGCGGCAGCTCTATCTGCAAGCCGCCTTTTTCCGGAGCCCGCGGGGCAATCTGATTCGTTCGCTGGTGTCGGAGGCGCAGTCGGACGGTGAGCTTGCGACAGCCTTCCGCGATCGCTGGCTCAGTCCACGACGGGGGGATGTTCGCCGAAACATCCAGGCGGCGATCTCGGAAGGGTCGCTGAGAGGGGACTTTGATCTCGAGACCGCGATCGATCAGCTCTATGGATCGCTTTACTACCGGCTGCTGCTGGGTTCGGGGAAGATGGATGAGGCGTTCGTTGAGGAGACCTTTCGGCAGTTTGTGGACGGGCACTCCGCAAGACAATCGTCGCGGAGTCAGGCTTGAGAAGATGGGGCGCTGGACAGGGCTCTAAGACCGTCGCTCACATACGGTCTGGCTCTATCGTTTACCGGCAAGACGGCTTGCGTTCGCGATTTGGGCTTCGGTGTTGGCCGGGTTGCGGCAGGCGCGCTGACAGAAGAGCAGAAGCTCGTCTACAGCGGCCCTTTCAACGCCGGCCCGTGATCGCGATCAGCGGATCGCTCGTAGAGCCATCGCGAAGTATCTCTGCGCTGATGCCGTGGAAGCCGGCGCGCTGGAGATAGAGGCGCACCAGAGCCGCATGTCCGTTGGTGTCGAGAGACCGCCAGATTGCCACCGCCTTGGTCGGGAAGCAGCGGTTGGAGAAGCTGACGATACAGGGCGCGCCCGGCCGCAGGACCCGCAGGAGCTCAGCAAACACCTCCAGGGGACGCTGCAGGTACTGGACGCCGACACAGCACAGGGCGGCATCGCAGCTGCCGGCTTCGAGCGGAAGAATGGGGTTGCGGTTCAGATCCTGCACAAAACTCCGGCTCAGCCGGGGATTCGCCCTGAGTTCCTCGGCATTCATGCCCTGGCCGATCACCTCGGCAAAGGCCATTTCCGGCGGCAGATGGCTCACCCAACTCGACATCAAATCCAGCAGCAAGCCCCCGGCCGGCAGGACGGCTCGGTAGAAGGCGGTGAGTGCGCGTGTCGCCGCCTCGTCGATATGCGTGACCAGCCGAGCGGGCGCGTAAAAGTCGCCGTCATTGCCCCCGTCCTCCTTCAGGAAGGCGCCGGCCGGCAGCTCAGGCAATGGTTCGCTCACTGCCTGCGAGTGATCTTCGTTATCCCTCATCGATCTGTTTGGATGCACGCGATTGTCTCCTTGATTTGGTTTCGAGTAGAGGCCGCTGGAATTGGCGAAGGCTAGGAATTTCCGGCGCCGGAATCCTCGGCGACGGTGTGTTGTGCGGATGCACGATCCAGGCCCGGCACAGAAATGTTTGCGGAGAACGAGCGAACGCGAAGGCATGAACAGCGGGAGTGATCTTACTGAAGGGAAGCGGAGAGGCGCGCTTTGCGTATGATCGAGACATATGACGGTTGTCGAAATAGTGCGTGAACTCGACGGACTGATTGAGCGCTGGACGGCAGCGAGAGAGATCCTCAAGACACTCGATGGGGGAGGTGCCGGTGCCGCACGAATGCCGAAGGCGCGGCTCACCACCACGGAGGCAAAGCGTGGCCTGGACGCCTCCGTCAGTGAGCCAGCAGTCGCCCCACCCGTGGCAGTCACAGTTGTGAAGCCCAGGCAGGCACGGCGCCGGCAGCAGCGAATTCCGTACCGGGAACCGCTTCCGTCTGCCCTGGCGAAATCACCCTTTGACAAGCCGGTGATGGTGCCCGCGGCAGAGCTGGCCAGTAGGAAGCAGGCCACGAAGCGGACGAGTCCGGCTGAGCCGTCCAAGGTAGCGGTGGGGGTGAGCGGATCGCTGGACAGCCTTATCGAGGAGCTTGCGCGACGGCCGGAGTCGGCGCGCGCGATCGTCTCCGGCGCCCTGTAGAGATGACCTGTACGGGCAAGCTGCTGCGTTCTTAAGGTGGCGGCCCGCAGAGGTGCCCAGGCTCATGCACATGCGGGCAGATACTTCGCGCATTGGGGTAAAACCACTTCGCAAGCCGGGGCAAACCGCTCCCGCAGGAACGACCTCCGGCACAGGATTGCGCATCAGAGCAGGAAGAGGTGAAGCATGAAAGCTCTTCCATGGATTTTGGCTGGCGTGGGTGCCGGCCTGGTGGTGTATTACCTGGTGACGTCGGATGAGTTCAGCTACGCCGGCAATGATTTCGACGGAGCGGCCAACCGGACCTCCGCGTGGGGATCAGAGCAGCGCATCAAGGGTTCGGGCGGGAACCTGTTCGGTAAGGCCAAGGAGGGTGTTGGCCGGTTTACCGGTAACGACGAGCTTGCGGGAGAGGGCCTGGTCGATCAGGCCGTGGGCACCGTGAAAGATACGGCTGGCAAGGCCGCGCACGCGGTAAGCGATGTTCTTCGCGAGGGTGGCCGCTCGTAAAACGTCTCGCAGCAGGTAGGCACAGCAGGCAGGGGACACAGCATGTGTCCCCTGTTCTGTTGGCGATGATATTTTGCTCGGAAGTGTTGTTAGCGTCGCATTGCACCGGGTCTACTCCTGTTGCAGAATGTGGGTGCGGGTGAGACGGGCGGCAGCCACCATATTGCCGAGTGCCTCGATGACCTCAGGCCACTTGCGTGTTTTGAGGCCGCAGTCCGGGTTAGCCCACAGTTGCTCCGGACGCAGCGCATCGAGCGCAAGGGTGAGCCGACGGTGCATCTCTTCGATCGAGGGTACGCGCGGTGAGTGGATATCGTAGATGCCGGGACCGATCTCGTTTGGATAGCCGCTCCTGCGAAAAGCAGCGAGCATCTCCATGCCGGAGCGGGTGGATTCCATGCTGAGGACGTCGGCGTCCAGGGCGGCGATGGCGGGCAGGACTGACTCGAACTCGCAGTAGCACATGTGGGTATGGATCTGGGTGGCGTCGCGCACGCCGGAGGTACTCAGTCGGAAGGCCTCCGTGGCCCAGTTGAGATAGGAGGGCTGATCGGCCTCACGAAGGGGAAGGCCCTCGCGCAGAGCGGGTTCATCCATCTGGATAATGGCAATGCCGGCAGCCTCCAGATCGCGGACCTCGTCACGGAGAGCGAGGGCAATCTGGAAGGCGGTATCGCGTTCAGGAATGTCGTTCCGCAGGAAGGACCACTGCAGGATGGTGACCGGGCCGGTGAGCATGCCTTTCACGGGTTTGCGCGTGAGGGACTGGGCAAACGTAGACCACTCGACTGTGATCGGTGCGGGGCGGGAGACGTCACCGTAGATGATGGGCGGCTTGACGCAGCGGGAGCCATAGCTCTGGACCCAGCCGTTGCTGGTGAAGGCGAAGCCGCGGAGATGTTCGCCAAAGTACTCGACCATGTCGTTGCGTTCGAACTCGCCATGCACAAGCACATCGAGGCCGATGCTCTCCTGCTGCCGGATGCAGTGGGTCGTTTCCTCGCGGAGGAAGGCCCGGTAGGAGGCGTCGTCGAGATGCCCTTTGCGATGGGCGGCGCGGTGCTGGCGAATCTCGGCGGTCTGCGGGAAGGAGCCGATGGTTGTGGTCGGGATGGATGGTAGCTGGAGGTGCTGCTGCTGCAGCTTTGCGCGTTCGGCATAGGGGGAGGAGCGCGTGAAGTGCTGCTGCTCCAGCCGTGCCACTGCGGCACGGACCGCCGGATTGGTGCTGGAGGCGGCTGCGGCGCGGGTGCGGAGGCGGAGTGCATTCAGCTGGAAAGCACCGGGGGCGAGTAAGGGGCCGTTCGCCAAGGCCCGCAGCTCGGCAAGCTTCTCTTCGGCAAAGGCCAGCCAGGAGCAGAGATCCTCATCCAGTGCGGTTTCCGTGCGGGTGGTGTATGGAACGTGAAGCAGGGGGCAGGAGGTGCTGGCCTCCAGGCGATTGGGGCCGAGCCTGGCCTGCAGGGAGGCAAGCCGGGCATGCGTCTTTGCGAGATCGGTGAGCCAGATGTTGCGGCCGTCCACACAGCCGACGGAGAGCGTCTGGTGGGGTGCAAGGGCGCTGGCGACAGCCTCGACCTGCTCCGGTGCGCGAACGGCGTCGATGTGGATGCCGGCGGTGCCGAGCGAAACCGCGAGATTCAAGTTTTCCCCAAGCGCGCCGAAATAGGTGGTTAGCATCAGCTTTACCCGGGCCTGCGAGAGCTCGGCGTAGCTGGTGCGAAAGGCCGCATGCCATGGGGAGGGCAGGTCGGTGACGAGGATGGGTTCGTCGATTTGGACCCACGCGGCACCGGCCTCGGCGAGTTCGCGAAGAATGCGGACGTAGGCTGTGGTGAGTTGGGGAAGGAGCGAGAGAGGGTCGATGCCGTCGATGGATTTGCCGAGACGGAGCAGGGTGACGGGGCCGACGAGAATGGGGCGGGTGAGGATGCCGAGGGCTTTCGCTTCGCGGAACTCCGCAAGGAGCTTGCGGGTGTCCGGCTGAAAGGAGAGGCCGGCGGACCACTCGGGGACGAGGTAGTGGTAGTTGGTGTCGAACCACTTGGTCATCTCCATGGCAGTGGCGGAGGGACCTTCGTGGCCCGGTGTGCCGCGCGCCATCTGGAAGTACTCCGCAAGTGAGAGCGGGCCTGTTTGCTGAGCGCTGCGGGAAGAGCTATCGCAGAAGCGGATGGGTGTGGTGCCGGTGAGGACGAGGGCGTCGAGGACGTGGTCGTAGAGGGAGAAGTCGTTGGAGGGGATGTGCGTGATGCCGGCGGCCTGCTGCAGCTGCCAGTGCTGCTGGCGCAGGGTGCGAGCCGTGTTTACCAGAGCGGTCTCGCTCTCAGCGGAGCTGGGCGCCTTCCAGAATGCCTCGAGGGCAAACTTGAGTTCGCGCTGCCGGCCAATGCGGGGAAAGCCGAGAACGGCTGTGGGGATGGTGGGGGTGCCTTTAGAAGGAAAAGGGTTCATGGGTGCGGTTCTCTCCATAGGTGCCTGAGGGAACCACCGCTGCGCAGATGTGCACGGCCCGGCGGGCGCACGCGGGTGCGGACCGCAGAGACGGACGTGAAAGCCTGGCCCAGTCCACGAGGCCGGTGCTCTCCAGCGCAACCATGGTGGGAGACCGTGCGGCCTCCTCCGGGGGGGTGGGGGCAGGCCG
>CAXTSF010000088.1:0-12327 GCA_964246865.1 uncultured Terriglobus sp. | reverse complement strand
TGGATGCCGGGCGGCTTGCCTGCAGTGTTGGCGCCGTGGGCGCCAGGAACGTTCGGGAGCAGCGGTGCTCCGGCGTGGGTGATGCCGAAACCGACGCCTCAGAACCTGCGACGATTTGCGGAGACGCCTGTAGCACGGCGGGCCATCAACGTGGTGAAGGACCGGATCGCATCCATGGACTGGCAGGTGCGACTGAAACGGGATGCGGTGCCGAACCGTTTCACGGCGAACCGGCTTCGGATATTGCGGGCGGTGCTGAGCCAGCCAAATCCGCAGGACAGCTTTCGATCGCTGATGGAGCAGGTGCTGGAGGACGTGATCGTTGGCGGATTTGGCGCAGTGGAGGTCGAAGCCACGAACGACCCGGCATGGCCGGTGCGGCTATGGCCGGTAGACGGGGCAACAGTGCAAATCGACGTGCGGTGGGACGGGGAGGCGGGCACGCCACGCTACGCACAAAGCACTGGACAGGCAGGTGAGCGCGCCGCGGTGCCGCTGCTGGACCGGGAGCTGATGTATGTGCGGCTGAACGCGCGAACGCACACGCCGTTCGGCCTGGGGCGGCTGGAGGTTGCGTTTGAGACGATCAACCAGTTCCTGACCGCGAACCGGTATGCGGGAAGGCTGGCGAGCAACAGCGTGGTGCAGTATGCGCTGTGGCTGGACGAGGCCACACCGCAGCAGCATGAGCGGCTGATCCGGTGGTGGCAGGACGAGGCGGAAGGCACAGGACAGGTTCCGATCCTATCGAGCGAAAAGAAGCCGGAGGTGCTGCGGTTTGCCGGTGGCACAGATGCCGACCTGCGGCTGCAGTGGCAGGAGTTTCTGATGCGGATGGTGGCGACTGCCTTTGACCTGCCACCGATGCTGCTGGGCGTAGCGCATGATGTGAACCGGTCGACGGCAGCGGAGATGGCGGAGGATGCGTTTCAGAGCGCGATTGTGCCGCTGGCGAAGCTGCTTGCGGAGCATATAACCCGGGACGTGTTTGCGAAGGCGATGGGGTGGGATGAGTTTGAGTTTGTCTTCAACGACCTGGTAAGCCGGGATGAGGCAAGCGAGGTGGCGATGCAGGTGCAACTGCTGGGCGCAGGCGTGTTGACGGTGGATGAGGTTCGGCGCATGCGGGGGCTGGGCCCGAAGGTACAGCCGGCGGTGCAGTAAGCCGGTGTGCGGTGTTGCCGCGTACAGCAGATAGACAGGTGGATGGAATGGATTCGCTTAAGACGACACGGGAGGTCGATTGCAGATAAGCGCGATGGCGGTGGAGTTTCCGGCGGTGGAGGGACACCCGAACCGGGTTCCTTTCGAAGGTGTGCTGACGCTGGTCGATGCGCCGAGTGACAAAGCTCCGAGTGGAGCGAAGGGCCATCGCGTGGTGTTGACGCGAGCGGCGGCAGAAGCGGCGCTGCCGAGCCTGCTTGGCATGGCAGTGGACTTCAAGGCGGGATGGGACGGGCACGATGCCAGGCAGAAATGCGGCATTGTGACATCGGCGGAGATGAGCGGCTCTGCGATCAAGGTGCGGGGTTATCTGTTTGCCCGGGACTTCGCGGAGATGATGCGGGAGATGGAGGCTCATGGGGACGAGGCGCTCGGGATGAGCTATGAACTCGCAAATGCCCATGTGGAGGACATGCAAGCGAGCGTGTGGCGGTTGACAAAGGCGACGTTCACGGGAGCGGCGATCCTGCTGCGCGAGAAGGCGGCGTATCAGGGGACGAGCTTTCGACTGGCGCATTCGCCACGGGCACTGGCGGCGCAGGCGGAGCGTGGATGCGGGAGACGTGTGGGGCAGCATGTGCCGAAGCGCAGCCACGTGGCGAAGATGCAGCCGATGCCGGCTACCGCGGCTGGACATGTTTCACGCGAAGCATAGACGAATGCAAGGAAGGGGAAGGATTGATGGAGATGATGGAAGAGAAGCAGCCAGGAGCGGCAGCGGTGATTGCCGCCGAGGTGGATAGTCCCGCCGAAGCGAAGTCGGAGGCGCTGCTGGACACACAGTTGGCAGAGCTGGACCGGCGGCTGCGCGAGATGGAGGCAGCGATTGCGGACCTGAGGACAAAGACGTCTGCGGAGGAGACCGGTGAGGGTGCGGCACCCGCGGGCACCGGATCAGTAGCGGCCAGCGCCGCGCCCGGCCGAAAGACGCTGCCCACCCACACGGCGCAGTTGCTGGCGAAGCAGGGTGTGCAGCTCCATGCAGGTCGCGAGTCGATGGATGTGAGCTCCGTGGATGCGGCACTGGTGAGCCTGAGCGTGGAGCAACGGATTGCCGTGAAGAGCCAGATGCTGCGGGCGGGTTTGCTGGGCTAACGGCAGCGGCTCACGGCGGGAAGCGAGTCAGCAAGTCAGCGGCTATGTGAGGCCGGGACGAGATCTGGCTGACTCACAAGGGATGACACGGGTGCGACGAAACTGGTCGCACCCTTTTTGATTTAAGGAGAAGAGACGAATGCTTGCACAGTTCAGAGATATCCATGCAGCGGCTGATTACATTGGACCGGGCGCCATCGAGGTCCCTCAGTATCAGAACGAGATCACGGATATTGTTCGCCGCCGCGGCGCTTTTGGTCAGCGCATCAAGCAGGTGCCGGCCACGGGTCATCCGTCGCGATTCTTTGAGGAGACCGGGATCCCTTCCCCCTCACTGGCCGCGGGGTTTGTGGACCCGCGAAACATTGTGGCTCCGCTGGTAAGCCCGACGCGGGTGGAGCGTTCGGTTCCGTTGAAGGCGCTGGTGGCACAGTTGAATTACAACCTGTTCGACATGGAGATCGGCTCGCAGCAGAGTCAGTTCGCATATCTGCAGGCGAAGGACCTGGCCGACACTGTTGAGGGTGTGATGCGCACGCACGACGTGGCGCTATGGAATGGCGCGGACACCAGCCTGAACACACCGACGAGCACACAGTATTTCGGTGCGGCGGCTCAGATTGCGGCAGGCGGCAACTCGGTAACGATCGGCACGACGGCGAGCATTGTGGATGGCCTGAAGTCCGCAGTGGCACAGATGGTGGCGAACTCGGGTTACGCTGTCCGGCCAACCGCGATCTATGCCAATCCGGTGCTGCTGGACCTGATCGACCGTGAGATGAAGACGGCCTTCAATGTCGTGCTGAACACGAAGGAGATTGCTGGCGGCGTGTCAGTGAAGACGCTGTCGACACAGGCGGGCGAGCTGCCCCTGATTCCGGAGTGGACGCTTGGGTACACCGGGACGCCGGGCTCGGGTTCGGCAGTGCTGCCGGCGTACATCGTCACGGAGGACCTGATCGAGTATCACTGGCTGACGGATCCCAACCCACGGGTATTCCAGCTCGGCGTCCCGGGGTCACTGGCCTCCCAGTATGTCGTCGTGAAATTCGGCGGGCTGGTTGTCAAAGGTGCGAACTATGCACATTACCAGGTCCTGGTGGATCGCTAAAAAGCAGCGACTCAGCAATGGGCTAGTCAGCAGGTCAGCGGGCTATACGGAGGGGGCCACGTCTCGCGCGGTAGCGAGCCGCGGTCCCTCGCCTGCTGCATGTTCGTTTTGATCTGTGTCGATGTGTTTACGGGAAGGCGGTGGGTGTGAATTATCTAGATCCAGCGGAGTACCAGCGATTCGGTTTGGGAACGGAGACGGCGGACGACCTTGTGCTGGCCGCGTCTGCGGTGATCGACGGACACTGCCGGCGAGCGACGCTGGGTGTGACGCAGTATGTGGAGCGCATCCGGTTTCGTGGGCTGGCGCGAAGCCTGCAGCTTAGCCATGCGCCACTGACGGCGGTGCCTCCGGCTCAATCGGCACTCGTGAGTGTTCGCGTGCGATGGGGTCGATTCCGGAGTGAGACCTGCTTGACACCGCTGCAGGATGCGGCGCAGATCCTTGGTGTCTGCGGCAGCTGGAGTTCTATCGATACGACGACGATCGAAGTATCCGCAGATGGTCTGTTGCAGTTCTCGCCGAATCCCCTGGCAGTGCCATTCGATGAGGCGGAGGTGACATATACGGCAGGATTTGCGACATTGCCCGATGCCGTGAAGGCGGCGTGCGCTCAGATCGTGCGCAACGCCCAGGCAACGCCTGCGCTGAATGTTCGAGACAGCCGGATGGACCGGATGCGCCTGCAGTACTTCAGTGCTTCGCTGATCGACGAGAGCACAGCGGCGATGCTGCGGCCCTATGTGGCGCAGAGGGTGGGGTAAGCATGGCCGATGTGACAAGCCGGTATAGCGAGGGACTGTTGCGGCAGGCGAATGCGATGGTGGCGGCGCTCGGGGGAACGACGATCCGGCTACGCTTACCCGCGCCGGCACCGGGCGGTGTGGATGGGGAACAGCTGGGGTTGACGGTGCCCTTGTTTACCGAGGTGCCGGTGAGTCCAGCGGGTGCACGGGGAGCAGCGAAGACGACGGAATGGCTGATTCCTGGACGCGCTCTGGAGCTTGCGCTTGGTTTGGAGGGTGAGGGTGCTGTACGAGCATCGCTAGATGCCGTGATCGCTCTGCTGGCGGGAGATGAAGTTTTCGAGATCACGGCGGTACAGGGTGTGCAGGCATTTGGGCGGACTTACCTGTACGTCTTGAGTTGTGTTCCGGATAGGGGTTAGAGCGATGCAGAATGCGAAGGATACGTTTTTGTTCGTCATGCGTGACCGGCTTGCGGCCCTGAACCCGGAGCGAACGTGTGTGATGCGGGGAGCGAGCCGGCCAGCCATTGTGACGGAGGAGAATGAGCTGCCGCAGGAGGTAGCTGCCGCGCCTGAAACGTTTGTGCTGCGGTGGTCCCAGCCCGGAAGTGACTGGTCCGAGGCATTGCCGCTTGAGAGCGCGGCTTGCGAGATCCGTTACTGGACGGGAGGCAGCGACCTGGCGGCAGGGATGGATCGCGGGCGAGTTCTGAGCGCACTGGACAGTGAGCTGCGAGCGGTACTGGCACCGCCGTTCACCGGCAAGCGCAGCTTTGGCTCGCAACCGCAAACGGCTTTGCAGACACGGGTGTTTTGGAGCGATGTCGCATTCGGACCGGTTGTTCTGAATGGGTCGGCACTTTCACGAGCGGCAACGGTAAGTGTGTTCAGTTTTCGAGAGGCGGGTGAGCGATGAGCGACGCGATGGTGAGTACACCCGCTGTCTCGCCGATTGGTTCAGCGGTGCGTGCATGGTTTGCGCCCGTGCATCTGCAGACGGGACAAACGGCCAGCTTCGACCCAGCCGCGTTTGCCGTGCTGCCGGCGACTGGCGCACCGGCAGGCTGGTACAGTGCCGGGCCGATTGCCGATTTCATCCGGAAGAATACAACAGCGATGACGGAGATACGGAGCGGATCGCCGGCGCTGCCGCGGACGCTGGCCAGACACACTGTCGATGCCACAGTGGGGTTCAGCTTTACCGGATGGAGCAAGCTGGCACTGCTGTTGAGTTGCGGCACGCGGCAGATCAATTTGCTGGCGGGCTCGACGGCGTTGCCGCTCCTGGCAGGTTCGACGGCCGCGGTGCTGCAGGTCGCGCCTGGAGCCGGTGTAAGCGCGGGCGACATCGTCGTGGTGGACGACGATTACATAGGGCAGAGCGGGCCGCTGGGCGCAGGCATCGCTGGCGTAGACGAAGGCCCGCCCTCGGCAGATGTGAACTACGTACGTCGCGTGAGCGTGAACGTGGGACGCGTGGGGAGCGTGCAGGGCGGAGCCGTAACACTGATGGAGCCGCTACCAGCGGGCGCGCCTACGCCGGCGATGAGGCTGGCCAGGGTTACAGCTTTCGCCGACCGGGAGGGCGATGCCGTCCAGCGGCAATGGTCGGCTGCCTTTGTGATGCAGGGGGTTCAGGGAGACTGTGTTGTCTTCTACTATCCGCGATTGCAGCTGAACACGGGAAGTGCGGAATCGCGAGTGCTGCTGGCGCCTGGGCTCGAGCGCTGGCGACTCGATGCCAACTACACGGCGCTGCCGGTCGCAGATGCAGTGGACGGAGCCCCCGTGTTGTGTTGCCGCAGCTATTTCCCGGCTCCGATGCGCGCGGTTTGATTTGTCGATCCTGAAAGTGACGGGATCCAGGAGACGAGATGAGAATAGACATTGACAATGCGGATGGGACTGGGCCGCTGGATTACAGCTCTGCGGCCGTGCTTTCCAGTGCTGTGACGATCACGCGCCAGCATGGCAAGCTGACGGAGTTGAGCGCGCTTCTCGATGTGCATGGAAGTATGTTGGCAGTGCCGATTTCGCGTGCGCGTGTCTTTGCGCGCAGCATCGGCGGCACAGTTTTGTTTTCGGGCTATGTGGCGCGTGCCGAGGCGGAGGGATCGTCGGGTGAGATCCGGATGGTTGCCGTGGAGGACCGATGGCTGACGCATGCAGCTCCGGATGCCGGACTGCAGCCCAGCGGTTCGGTGACTCATGCGATCTCGCTGGCAGATGCAGCCGTGACCTTTGTCTCCGAGGGATCGGCGGCATTGCAGGCGATGGCAAGCGATGTGACTCTCAGTGGAGAGCATGAGCCCACCAGCTTCGTCACAGAGCTCTTTCGCGGAGATGGAACAACCGCGACCTTTCTGCTGACTTCGCCACCCTTCCACGCGGCAGGCGCCGCGACAACGCTGCGGGACGATTTTGCCACGCCGGTTCTAAATGCACAGCTGTGGAGCGCCAGCGATCCTGGCAAGGCCGTGACCTCCGGCGCCGGGGGGCTGCATGTGGCAGGGGGCAATGGACTGGATGGACAGACTTTGTTGCAGGCCGCACAACGTTTAGAGATGGGCGGGAACATCACGGCCCAGGCAAGCGGCGTTGTGCTGCAGCCGGGCAGCGATGGCGTACTGCTTGGCCTGTACAGCGGGCTGGCCGTCCGTGGTAACTGCTTTGCGGGAGTGCGCGTGAAGGGGTCCGCGGGGGCGCAGGTACTGGTCGCCATGGTGAACGGATCCGAGACAGGCACTCCGGTTAGCTATTTGGCTGGACACAGTTACACGCTCCGCATACGGCTGTTCTGCGCGGAGTGGCAGCGGGTGCTTGGCCAATACGAGGTACTGGCGAGTGGAAGTCTGCAGAGCTTCGGTGGGGGACTGGTGAGCGCGCCGATGCCCGTCGTGATGGAGTTGGTAGACGAGGGGCTGGCCTCAAATACGGTTGCGACCGTGTTGTACGACGGGAGCGTGGCTGTGTCGCCGGCGCAGTGCACCTTTGCGCCGGTGAATGCGACGCAAATGCAGTGTGTCATCGGCTCCGTGCTGCTGCATCAAGCGGGACCGCTAAGAGTCGTGAGCACTCGAAGCGACGGGTCAACGTATACGCGGCGACAAGGCGCGGCGGGAGAGGGCGCGGACTTTGCCGTCAGCAGTCAGGGAGGTCTCACGTTCTTTCCCGGGGCGATCCCACAACCGGGAGAGCTGCTGACGATCACTTACCGGCGTTCGGCTCGCGCAGTAGCCCGGCTGCAGGACGGCGGCGCGCTCGCCGCGTTGCAAGAGGCCGGTCTGCCAGGGATGCCATCGTGGAGTGGGCAGGTGCAGCATCCGCCGGCACGCAGCTCCACAGATTGCGTTGCAGCCGCACGAGCGATGCTGCACCTTGCGGCAGATGCCGGTACGGGCATGGCGGGACACTGCGAGATTCTAAATGCACAGCAGACGCTAGATGTGCAGCCCGGTGATGTTCTGACCTGGAGCAATGGCAGTGTTCAACGAACGCTGCCCATCTGGAGCGTTTCAATCGCAGACGGAAACTGCGCTCCTGAAGTGGTGCGGTATCGCATTGCTTTCGCGCAAACGGAGGCGACCTGCCTCTCCTTTCGAGCGGGCGGATTGCTGGCGAGTGATGTGCCATTACCTTTGCCAGCCGCAACAGGCACTGCTCCACCGGTGGCGAACTTGTCCGGTCTGCAGATCGTGAGCGCGAGCACGTCGGCCCTGCAGGTGGATGCGGGCGTGGACCCACCGGCGGGCGGCGGCTTTGAAGTGCGGAGCGCGGATGGTGGCTTTGGTGCCGCAGGCGGATCCACTCTTGTGCTGCGCAGCCCGGTTCGCGGATTTTCTATTCCACGGGCCGGCTTTCGTGAGCGTTTTTTTGCGCGGATGTATGACGGAGCCGCGCTACCACAGTATTCGCCGTACTCGGCTGCGGTATTGACGCATTTACCGGTGTCTTAGGGCGTAGATAGGAGGAAGGGATGACAGATTTTGAAGCGCAGGTGCTTAGCGACCTGAGCGCGCTCAAGAGCCAGATGAATGCAGTTCTGGGTGTAGGGCAGCCGGGCCGGCTGCACGCGCTGGAGGAGCGAGTGGAGCGCCACGAACGCGCAGTGCAGCGGATGAAAGGTGTGGGCGGCGCACTGAGCGTAGCTTTTACAGCTGTGCATGTCGGGCTGGATTACCTGAAGCGGTAAGAGCAAGGCTGCTGAACCGTTATGTTCTCGATGTTTTTACAGGTTGAGTATCAAAGGAGGACGGGTGAATTTTTTGAAGTTATTTTTACGCGGGATTGCATTGCTGCCGAGTCTGATTCAAGGGATTGAGGCGATCTTTGGGGCGAAAACCGGCCCGCAGAAGAAGCAGGCAGCTTTGGAGATCGTTGGGTCAGCAATCAACATCACGGACGCCGTGACGAACAAAACGATTGCGGATGGCAAGTCGTTCGCGGACGGGTTGAGCCTGGTAATCGATGGCGTGGTGGCATGCCTGAACGCGAGCGTTTGGGCGAAACAGCTGTAAGAGTCGGGTGCCCGTACGAGAGTCGTACGGGCACCATCGCGAGAGTGCGGCCCGTATAATCGGCGGATGGCGAACGGGCCGTTGGTGGGTGTGGTGATGGGCTCAAAAAGCGACTACAGCGTGATGGGTGCCGCTGTGGAGGTGCTGGACGAGTTTCATGTGAGGTATGAATTGCGTGTTGTCAGTGCGCACCGGACACCGGATCTTCTATTTCAATATGCGGCTGCGGCCAGGGAGCGTGGTTTGCGGGTTCTGCTGGCGGGTGCCGGTGGCGCAGCGCACCTTCCCGGCATGCTGGCTGCGAAGACGATTGTGCCTGTGCTCGGAGTTCCCGTGCCGGCAACGGTGCTGCAAGGCATGGATGCGTTGCTGTCGATTGTGCAGATGCCCAAAGGGGTACCCGTCGGCACGCTGGCCATTGGTTCCGCAGGTGCGGCGAATGCGGCGCTGCTTGCCGTGCAGATACTTGCAACCACGGACCCTGCTTTGGCAAAAGAGCTGTTCGCGTGGCGAGCGAAACGCGAAGAAGCTGTGCTGATGGAGCAGCTGCCGTGAGCGCGGTACTGCCGGGTGCAGTCGTTGGAATCTTCGGCGGCGGCCAGCTTGGGCGCATGATGGGCATGGCCGCTCGGGCGATGGGCTACAAGGTTCATGTCCTGGACCCTGATCCGTCGTGCCCGGCCGGCTACATCGCAGACAAGGTTATCGAAGCAGGTTGGAACGATCGCTGGGCTGCGGCAAATCTTGCTCGCGAGTGTGCGGCAGTGACGCTGGAGATCGAACAGGTGTCATTGACTTCGCTGGAAGAGGCGGCACGATGGGCACCGGTGCGCCCGGGCGCGTCGATGCTGGGTGTGATTCAGGACAGGATCGAGCAAAAGGACTGGCTGCGGAAGCATGGTTTTCCAGTTGGGCCATATGTCGCGGTGCGCTCGCTGCCACAACTGGTAGCGGCTATGCGGGAGCTCGGTGGGCCGGTGTTTGCCAAATCAGCTACGGGCGGCTACGACGGGCGTGGTCAGGCGAAACTCGGATTCAACGGAGATCACGTGGACGACGCCGTGCTGCGGCAGGCGTGGGAGGATGTGGGGTCAACGGCGTGTGTGGTCGAGCGTGCCCTCTCGTTAGAGAAAGAGATCTCCGTCATGGTGGCGCGGTCGCCGAGTGGGGAGGTGCGAGTTTATCCGCCGGCAGAGAACTTTCATGAGGACCAGATTCTGGCCTGGAGCGTCATTCCTGCGTCCGTTTCGACAGAGCTGGCAACGAAGGCCGGGGAGATTGCGCGGGAGATCGCGGACACGTTTGCGCTCGAGGGTTTGCTGGCGGTAGAGATGTTTGTGACGACGGGTGGCGAGCTCCTTGTTAATGAACTCGCGCCGCGGCCGCACAACAGCTATCACGGCTCAGAGCGTGCGTGCGTGACGGGGCAGTTTGAGCAGGCGATTCGGGCGGCGTGCGATTTGCCGCTGGGCGACGTGGATCTGGTGCAGCCGACGGCGATCGCGAATCTGCTGGGTGAAGTGTGGCTTGCGGAAGATGGTTCAGCGCGGGAGCCGCGGTTTGATGCGGCGCTGGCGGTGCCCGGGGTTCGGCTGACGCTCTACGAAAAGCTCAAACCGAGAAAAGGCCGGAAGATGGGGCATCTGAGTGCGGTGGGCGCTAATGCAGAGGAGGCCCGTAAGCGGGTACTGGCGGCGAAGGTGCGGCTGTAGCCACGCACAAGGAGCAGCTTTGTTCGAAGACGGCTCCTGTGCTGTGGCTACTACGTTCGTCTGATTAGCCGATGTCTTCGTTCCAGTTCTCAAGCAGGGCTTTGAAGTCGGACATGAATTTACCAGCGTCGGAGCCGTCGATGATACGGTGGTCGAAGCCAAGGGTGAAGCGCTGGATGGAGCGGACGGCAATCACGTCGTCCCCTTCAGGGGTTTGCACGACGACGGCTTCCTTGTTCAGACCGCCGATGCCGAGGATGGCGACCTGGGGCTGGTTGATCACGGGCGTACCGAACTGCTCGCCGAAGATGCCGGAGTTGGTGAGGGTAAAGGTGCCGCCCGAGACCTCGTCGGGCGCAAGCTTTTTATTGCGAGCGCGGTCCGCTATGTCGACAATGCTGCGGGTAATGCCCAGGAAGTTCTTCTCTTCACACTGCTTGATGACGGGAACGATCAGTCCCCAGTCGAGCGCAACAGCGATGCCGATGTTGATGCTCTTGTTGTAGCGGATATTCGATCCCTCGACCGCTGCGTTGACGATGGGGTGCTTACGCAGGGCACCAACAGCTGCGCGCGTGATGAAGGGCATGTAGGTAAGCTTCACGCCGTTGCGCTGCTCGTACTTGCTCTTTTCTTTTTCACGTAGTTTGACGATGCGCGTCATGTCCACCTTGAAGACGGTATGGACGTGCGCAGAAGTCCGTTTGGATTCCACCATGCGCTCGGCGATGATGGTACGCATCTTGGACATAGGAACAATGTCGCCGGGCATCGGCGCAGGCGCACTTGCCGCCTTCGCTGCGTTGGTGGTCGCGGGTGCCGATTGCGCGGTTGACGCTTCGGGCCGAACAGCAGAGACAGGTGTTGTGGGTCCGGAGCTCACGGAAGCTACCGTGTGGGAGGGAGTCCCGGGCTGCGATAGCACGCTTGGCGCAGGGTGGCTGGTGGAGGGTGTCTTGCCGCCATTCTGGATGTAGCTAAGGATGTCATTTTTGGTGAGACGGCCCGCAGCGCCAGAACCGGCGATGCCCGCAGATGCAAGGTCCACGTTGTTATCACGTGCAATTTTGCGAACCAGTGGCGAAGACCGCGGGATGTCACCTGTGGCAGGTGGTGGCATGATCGCATTGGCTGTTCCGTTCGGCGCAGGTGTGACGGCTGCCGCAGGAGCGACCGCTGATTTCGAAGACGGGGCTTCGCGCGAGCTGCCAAGCACGGCAACAACGGTATTGATGCTGACCGTCTGGCCTTCTTGAGCGTGAATCGCTGTGAGCACACCGGCTGCCGGCGAGGGTATTTCTGCATCGACCTTATCGGTTGAGATCTCAAAGATCGGTTCGTCGCGCGCGACAGTATCGCCGATCTTTTTGAGCCATTTCGTGATAGTTCCCTCAGTGATGCTCTCCCCCATCTGCGGCATGAGGATTTCTACAGCTGTCTGTGGCTGATCAACGATTGCTGGCACTGGCGTGGCTGCACTCTCCGCGTTGTTGGCAGAGGGAGCGCTACCGGCAGTGGATACAGCAGGGGAGCCCTCCCGAAGGACGGCCACAACAGTGTTGATGGCTACCGTCTGGCCTTCCTGGGCCTTGATCTCCGTGAGCACACCGGCTGCCGGGGAGGGGATCTCCGCATCCACCTTGTCCGTTGAAATCTCGAAGAGCGGCTCATCACGCACGACCTTGTCGCCGATCTTCTTCAGCCATTTTGTGATGGTTCCCTCGGTGATGCTCTCGCCCATCTGCGGCATCGGAACTTCGATGGTGGCACTGGCTGCAGGCGTAGCCGCAACGGAGGCTGCCGGAAGTGTTACAGGTTCCGGCGATGGCGGTACAGCCGTGGGCGGCGCTGCACTGCCCGCCGGTTTGCCATTACTGCCCGCCTCCAGGACAGCAACAACGGTGTTGATCGTTACCGTGC
>CAXTSF010000087.1:1287-12604 GCA_964246865.1 uncultured Terriglobus sp. | reverse complement strand
AAAGCGCGAGGGCGGCAACCAGACGGTGCCGGTGCACCCCATCTGCCAACGCGCCATCCACGCCCACGTCTCCCACCACGACCTAGCCGAGGCGTACGCAGACCTCAGCACCCTGCACGAACGCGAAGACATGCAGCGCTTTCTCAAATGGATCGCGAACAAACCCGCGAACTTCCACGCTCCCACCAGGCGGTCGCGCACGGGTACCCAAGGCACGCGAAGCTAAAGTCGCCCAGAGCCGAAGGCGCTCCGTGGTGCAACACGGGATCCGGGCCGTAGACGTGTATTAGGGAATAGGGAGCGATCCACACCTTCTCACAAGCTTCCCTCTACACTTGTAGACGCAAGGCCCGCCCCCGCACAGTCTACGTGTGGCTTGCCACCTGCCTCGCCCCCTTAGCTGCGGTCCTCCCTATGCGTGTGCGCACGCCATGCCGGATCCTTCGCCCTACGTTGACGAGGAACTCCCAGTCCTCTGCCCGCACGAACGCGAGATACCCCACATACATCGTCATGCTGAAGAAGCGGATGGACATCAGCAGGTCGATGCCGGAATGCATCGCTACACCGGCGAGGAGCGCCAGCCAGCGCGTGCGGCGATCAAAGGCAAGCAGCGGAAACGCAAGCTCCGTCAGCAGGGTTCCATAGTTGAGGGCCGCCATCAGCGTGTGATGGTGCAGGTACCGGAACTCCGGATTTCCCTTCAGCAGATTGCCCACCTGAAGCGCGTAGTACACCGCGGAGCCTTCTAGCCATGGCGCTGTATGAATCTTGACCAGACCCGTAACCAGGTAGACCAGCGCCACCTGAAGCTGGATCGCCTTTACCGGCCAGCCCTCAATCGCGTGTGAGCGCGGCGAGCCCTTATGCCGCAGATTGTCCAGCGACCAGGCGCGCCCGCTGTCAGCAAACAGCAGCAGCACGCCGACACAGTTGAGCACCAGGTCTGCGCCAAAGGTGATGTACGGTCCGCGCTCGCGGAAGAGCAGCATGGAGAGAAGCGTTGCGGCTACGGACCATCGGGTATAGAAGCCGACCAAGCCAGAGAAGGCGGCCAGCGCGGAGAGGGCGAACCAGAGCTCCAGATGCCATGCAGCATCGTAGTGAAACAGCAGATACCGCCAGCCCTCCAGAGCGTACGGGAGCGGCTCCATGGTGCCGAATAGACCCCGCCGGCCGAAGAGCAAGTGCATGGCAGGATGAAAGTCGAAAAGCATGAGGAGATACACCGCACTGAAGCCGATCCGCACCGCAGCCGCAGTGCGTCCGTCCTCACGCGCAAAGAACCATGCTCCAAGCAGCTTCCACACGAGATAGCTCCGTCAGCACCTGCGCTCGTAAAGCGCTTCCACCTTGTTGTAGTCGCTTGCCTTCGGCAACGCATGACCATCGCCGTCTCTCTCGTAGAACGGCGCCAGTCCCCTGGACACAGAGTAGAAACGGATCGCTTTCATCGCCGGAATACTCCCATCACCAAAGCAGTAGAACG
Source organism: uncultured Terriglobus sp. (assembly GCA_964246865.1). Lineage (GTDB taxonomy): Bacteria > Acidobacteriota > Terriglobia > Terriglobales > Acidobacteriaceae > Terriglobus. The sequence continues at coordinate 11,115 of CAXTSF010000087.1, read as the reverse complement.
CTGACATGGATTGGAAGTATTGGTAGTAGAAGATCTCATCTTGTAGCCGCTGCTTTTGAAAGTTAGGGTGGCGGAAGTGGTTGGCGATCCTGAGGTATCCCGGTGGTAACAACATACGACCCGTGCCTTGCTCAACAAGGAAATGATCGAGAGGAAGAAGCGATGTCCAGCCTCCCGGCATTTCTACGGCGAACTGCACCTCATCTTTCGTTTGAGAGGGAGGCGCAAACATCCTCCAGGTTTGTGCCAGATCCAGATCTTTGTAACAGTCCACTAACTTCGCAACCGGTTTGATCTCCAGCAGCGCGCAAGGCGGCCTTAGGAAGCAGAGAAGACCTGTTCCGAAGTGAACCGTAAGGCACGCTGCGATGAACGGCCGCCTAATTCTGAGCCAGAGTGAATTGTCGAAGGAAAACGCAGGTAGACCGGTCATGGCTCCTCTCGCGACATCACAGGTGCGTACTAAGGTTGCTGTTGTAACTTGCTGCCGCGGAGTGCTACTCCCCGCAGCGTCTGCGGCAGCACCCGCACACCTCCGTCGAAGTGGCCGAGGTTATTCTCCATCTTCTGTTCGTGGTAGTTGCCGCCGTTGTCGTACCAGCCCACAATGGTGTCAGCGGCCATCTTGACCCTGTCAATCTGACCGGCCTGCTCCGACGGATATGCTTTCTGCAGATCGGCATATCGGATCTGCCGCGAGACGCTGGTGACAAAGACACCGACCATCGCGTTCTTACTCGGCTGGCCAGCTACGGCTGACGTAGCTGTAGCAGCAGCTTTCTCTGTGGCGGTAGTTTTGGAACTATGTTGCCCGTAGGCAATTGTGATCGTCCCTGCCAGGACGGCCACGCCGATGTAAATGCACAAACTGTAGGTTTTCATAGTGTGACGAATCCTTTTCCTCAGTTCTCCGTAAGCAACAACATCGAAGATCACGCCGACCCGCCGCTATCTGCGAAAGGTCAGCACGCCGGAAGATCTGTTGTGGAACTTAGAGCGGAACCTGCACCTTGCTCGCTGTTCCGTGCAGCTGAGTGACCTTGTAGGTGGGATTGCCGCCAAAGACCGATGGAGTACCGGTGAAGGAGGTATCGTGCTGCGCGCGGACTGCGAAGGCCTCAAAGCTCTGCGGCGATCCGGGATGCTGGTGGACCACCCTCGGCAGGAACAGGGTCAGTGTGACCGACCGGAGATCCGCAACGACTTCAAGGCCTACTGTCAGCATCGTCCCAAGCGTCGTTGTCTCCTGGGCGATCTCCTCGCCGGTAAAGAGCCGTCGTCCGTCCGCCGCAACATACTGCAGGCTCGGCCCGGTGGTTGCCCCGGGCGTCAGCGGTCCGGCTGTCTGCAGCCGGTAAGTCAGCTGAAGAGTTTTGTTCGCATCGCTCATTTCATAGTGGTTGTCTATATCCGGCTGAAAGGAAGCCGCCGGGACCGTTGTCACTGGGACAGAAGCAGTTGCCATGGTCATCTCCTCGGAACGCGTGAATGGAGGGTCTGCAGCATGGCCGCAGAGTCTCTACTCAGAACGCGCTGTATCGCGAAGAAGGGGATCAGCACTCACAGCATGCGAGAAAACGACATGCGAGAGCGGGCGTAGAGCTTGCGGCGCGATCTAACGCCCGCGCCGCAACAGCCACAGCACCAGCAGCACCAGCGCAGTGAGGCCGAGACTGCCCGGCCAGAAGAACAGGCCGCCGCGGCTTGAGTATCCGGCCACGATGCATCCGGAGAGCCCGCTGGCAGCTAATATCGTCAGCAGAAGCGTCAACAGTCTGGCCGTTCGTGTTTGCAGGATATTCAAGTTTCTCTCCAAAGCTGCTCACTTGTGATGCGCTTGCGCAGAGTGGGGTGGAGCGCCATCTTCGCCCTCCGCTAGGTTAGCCCGCGCACTCCAAACAGGAGGGCAGGGGATGCCGGAAGCCGCATCCTAGTGCAGAGATATGCTCGAACCCAGAAAGAACGGCACCATCTCCTCCAAGCCCCACATGCTCATCCTTAGATCATCCTGCCTCGCGATGGTGGTCGCCATCCCAGTAGCCGCCTCTGCCGCACAGACTTCGGCGATGACCCAGAATGGGTCCATTCCCCAGGCGCAGCCGGAGACGTTGCAGGCAAGCTCGCGAGGCTTTTTCGGCCGGCTCGCCGGCATCTATCGCAAGGATTGGGCGGTAAAGGCCTCCGCGCCGGATCCGCAGGTCGTTGGGCAGGCTCCCGAACGGCGCGGCCTGCCCTCGCCGCTCGACTCGCCGCCCTTTCCGAATGCAGATTGGTCGTACGGTGGATCGCCGTCCCTTGGAGAGCCCGACGGCCAGAGCTATCCGCTGATGAGCGCGCTCTTCCCAAAGGACGGCGGTGCCAGTCACCGCACCAAGCTTTACGGCTGGTTTGAGCCCACCGTAAATGGCAGCACCTCCGGCACGACGAACTTCCCGGTGGCGAATGACGCCATCAGCAACCGTCTGGAACTGAACCAGTTTGTGGTTTACCTGGAGCGCCTGCCAAATACGGTACAGACCGATCATGTCGACTGGGGATTTCACCTAACGTCGCTCTTCGGAACCGACTATCACTTCACGACGGGAAAAGGATACCTCTCCAGTCAGCTGCTCGACCATAACAACACCTATGGTTTCGATCCGGCGCTGGAGTACGTCGATGTGTATATACCCAAGGTGGGGAAGGGCATGAACGTACGTGTCGGCCGGTTCATCTCTGTTCCTGGCATTGAGGCCCAGTTAGCACCCAACAACTACACCTTCTCGCATTCTTTGCTGTATTCCATCGATCCGTTCACGGATACAGGCATCATCGGCACGGTGAAGTTATCGGATCAGTGGCTCGTGCAACTGGGGCTGACGGCCGGCCACGATGTGGCGCCGTGGACCGACGATGCCACGCCCTCGGGCACGTTCTGCCTCGGTTACACGACAAGGTCAGTGAACGACAATCTGTACGCGTGCGCGAACGGCATTAATGATGCCAAGTATCGCTACAACAATCTGCAGCAGTACGACCTTACCTGGTATCACAGATTCTCGAAGCGAATCCACAGCGCGACGGAGGTGTATTTTATGTACCAGCGTGGCGTGCCGTCCGTGAATGGCTCCGTTACGCCGGAGCAGGGGGCCAACGGTGCTTTCTGCCGTCCAGGGATCCTGCGGTGCACCGCTCCCGAGTACGCGGCTGTGAACTTCCTCCAGTTTGAAAAGTCCACGCATGACTTCTTCAGCCTGCGCACGGACATGCTGAATGACAAGAAGGGTCAGCGGACCGGGTACCAGACGCGTTACTACGAGGAGACACTCTCCTGGACGCACTGGATCGGCACCACGGTGCAGATACGGCCGGAGCTACGGTTCGACCGCGCCCTGGATCGGAACTCCTACGATGGGGGCAAGCACCAAAATCAGTTCACAGCGGCCTCTGACCTGATCTTCCACTTCTGACAATTCCGCGTTTCACCGGAGCAGAATCGAGTTTGGACGAGTGTAGAGTGGATGCTGAAAGAGAGTGTCTGCCATGAAGTGGATTGCAACTGTAACGGGGCTGCTGCTGTCGGCGAGCGCCTTTGCCGCCAGCCCGAGTGCCGCCGGAAGCTGGACGATTGATGGTGCCGTGCAGGGCGTGACCTTTACCGATGTGTGCACGCTGACGGTGAAAGATACAGCGATCACGGGCAGTTGCAAAAACGATCTTGGCAAGGTCCATGACGTTACCGGGACTGTGAATGCGAAGACAGTGACATTCAGCCATCCTGACGAGTATCAGGGCGATCCTCTGACCCTTACATTTACGGGAACATTGGCCGAAGACAGCTCGATGAAAGGCACCGTGGACGTGCAGCCGCAGAACGTGACTGGCGAGTTCACGGCCAAGCGGACGCCTGCTCCGGCTACACCTTAGAACGCAGGATCTCTGCCCAGTGCTGCTGGACCTAGTGAGCAGCCGGCAGCGATGTATCTGTACGGATTGGCTTGAACCTGGCCGGCTTTGCCGTGAAGGCTGCATTCAGGGCTGCCGCCAATCGCAGGCCGGCCATCTCCAACTGCTTGTGCGCTACAGGAATCTCGCGGTTGTAGTAGGCATCATCGACAGCTCCGCCTTCGGGGAGAATCGCTTCATCGGCAAGTCTTTTCGACTCGCCGGCCCAGAGAGCGGGATCTGCCGTACCCGCCACGAGTGAGTTCTGCTTGATCTCGCTTTCCAGCAGGTTGAGGTACTCGTTCTCTTTCAAATTGCGATGCGTGAGCAGCCCGCTATCCCACACGGCATGCAGGTTGCAGGGCCGTTCGCCGCAGGTGGGCGAGCCGAAGACGACAACGTGAATACAATTTGCGCCCTTCTGCACACCTGTGGCGTGCATCGGTTGATGCTGGTCGCCTACGAAGTGGACAAGGTATTTGAGGGCAATTGCACGATCAGCGGGATCCAGCGTGGGATCAGCCATGCGCCGTTGAAAGTAGAGGATGCGGTCCACGGCGCAGTCACGCACCTTGTCTCCCGGCGAGCCCTGCTTGACATTGGGTTGCGCCGGGCAATCGCGCTCCCGGTCGTAGGTACGGGAGTCTGCCGGCAGGTCGGTATAGTGCCACAGGGCGGTCTGCGTCTCGTCAGGCCGCACGACGTCTGCCCAGGAGGCGACATCGGCCAGTGTTTCTTTGTCGAGCAGAAAGGCGACATTTTTACGCGCAGTGGGAGAGAGGTGGTCAGCCGCCACCAGGCCGACAAGCCGATGACCCTGGTTTCCCCAGGACCAGCACGGCAGTGTGCACACGCAAGAGAGAAGGAAGAGAATCGCGAACTTCATCTCGTGCAGGGTACAGGAAGAGTGTGAGAGCGATGCGAAGGGCCTCGCGATACCAGGCCCTTTCCGTACGGCACCGGAGATGCGATGCGTAAGCGCAGCTGTATCTGGCTCTACAGCATTCTGCGGACAACGCTGCGCACCGTCTCGCAGACCACGCCGTAAACGATGTGGGTTGCTGCCTCGCTGCGTCTCTCGCGTGGCTGCTGATCCGACGGCGGAGCGGACAGGCCGAGCGCGGGGAGTGCGCCCTCGTGGGTGACGGTCATGAGTGTCAGGCCAAAGGTGGCCCCGTTTTTGGCGGTGATCTGCGGATAGATCTCGGCCATGGCGCCATAGGCTGCACCTGCAAGGGCACCAAAGCTCCAATGGATACCCTCGGTTATGACAGTCTTCTGCGTCTGCGCGTTTTCGGGGGCACCCAGCTTATCGGCCAGCACTGCCGGGGGTTCGAGCTCACCGTGTACGCGGGGCGGGTAAAACTTTTCAGCGGCGGACTTTGCAGCGGTGGCAACCAGGCCACCAAGCAGGCCTGCAATGGCACCCTTGAGGATGCTGTGACTGGGATTCGGTAAGGGCTTCGGGGTCTTATCCATGGCATGCAATGGGACGCGAAAGGTGGCGATCAGGTGGTCTCAGCCGTGTCGCGTCCTGCATCGTTTCGCAAGCGAGGCGCATTTAGAATAGAGGTTCGGCTTCTGGCGGAGAAGGACCGAGCGGAGCAGACAGGACTAGAGAGCAATCATGGCAGAGCAGGAAACGGCAACACGGGATACGGTGATATTGGGGTCAGGATGCGCAGGTCTGACCGCAGCAATTTACACGGCGCGAGCGAATCTGAAGCCGCTCGTGATCGAGGGCCATGAGCCCGGCGGTCAGCTGTCCATCACGACTATGGTCGAGAACTATCCCGGCTGGCCGGACGGCGTGCAGGGCCCGGAGCTGGTCGAGAACATGCGTAAGCAGGCCGAGAAGTTTGGAGCTGAGCTGGAGATGGGTCACCTGGTGAGTGCCGATCTGCATAAATCACCCATTGAGCTCAACTTCGGCGGCAAGACGGTGAAGACGCGGACGCTGATCGTGGCGTCAGGTGCAAGTGCACGTTGGCTGGGCCTGCCGAGTGAGCAGGCGCTCATCGGCCACGGTGTGTCGAGCTGCGCCACATGCGATGGCTTCTTCTTCTCAGGAAAGGTCATCTGCGTCATCGGTGGTGGCGATTCGGCCATGGAGGAGGCGCTTTTTCTAACGCGCTTCGCAAGCAAGGTCTACGTGATCCACCGGTCGGACTCGTTCCGAGCCTCACGCATCATGCTGCAGCGCGCCATGGAGCACAGCAACATCGAGTTCCTGACGAATACGGTGGTGGAGGAGGTTCTCGGCGTAGAAGAGAAGGAAGTTCGTGGGATCCGTATACGCAATCTCAAGTCGGGCGAGGTGAGCGAGATTGAGCTCAACGGCTTCTTTCTGGGGATCGGCCATGTGCCCAATGCCAAGTTCTTTACCGGACAGATGGATCTGGACGCGGACGGCTATATTATCAGCAAAGAGAATGTTTTCACGACCAGGGAGGGGCACGTGATCCCCGGTGTGTTTTGCGCGGGTGACGTGCAGGACCGGCGATACCGGCAGGCCATCACGGCCTCCGGCACAGGTTGCATGGCGGCGCTTGAGGTGGAGAAGTATCTGGAAGAACACGGCCGCTGATGGGCATCGCCGAGAACCTGCAGCGCGTGCGGAGTGAAATGGACGAGGCCTGTGCGCGCGCCAGCCGTGATGCCGGTTCGGTCCGGCTGATGGCGGTGTCCAAAACGCATGGGCCGCCGATCCTTGTGGAAGCTTTCCAGGCAGGGCAGCGTCTCTTCGGCGAGAATCGCGTGCAGGAATGGGAGCACAAGCGGGAGCAACTGCACTCTCTGCTGGGCGAGGACGTCGCGCAGATCGAGATGCACCTGATCGGCAATCTTCAGTCGAATAAGGCTTCAAAGTCGGCGTGGCTATACGAGGCAGTGGATGCTGTCGACAGCCTGAAGCTAGCGCGCAAGCTGCACGATGTTTGCGAGCAGGTGGGCAAGGTCCTGCCCATTCTGATCGAGGTCAAACTATCGGATGAGGAGTCAAAGCAGGGCATCGATCCGTATGGCGCGATTGGGCTACTCCGGACGATTCACGAAGAGCTCACCGGTGTAGCGGTGCGTGGCCTGATGACGGTGCCGCCTTACACCGAGGATCCAGAGGGGGCTCGGCCGTATTTTCAGCGCCTGCGCGGACTGCGAGATGAGGCAGAGGCCGCGATACCCGGGCTGAGCCTGCCGGAGCTGTCCATGGGTATGTCGCACGACTTCGCCGTAGCGATCGCGGAGGGCTCGACCTGTGTGCGTGTGGGATCGGCAATCTTCGGTCCTCGCGGCTTCGCCACGACGCCTCCGGGCGAGGGCTGATGTTGCAGGTGGACGAGGTTCCCGGCGGCGTGACCTTCGCGGTGCGCGTGCTGCCCGGAGCGAAGCGCGATGCGGTGCTCGGAAGCGATGGGAGCGTTGTCCAGGTTGCAGTGAGCGCGCCGGCGGATGCGGGTGCAAATACTGAAGCAGTGGTGCGGCTAATCGCGGAGCAGCTTGAGGTGCCGCGCCTGAGTGTCTCTATCCTTTCTGGAGCGCTTTCCCCGTTAAAGATGTTGCGGGTAGAAGGTGTCTCCTCGGATGAGGTGCTGCGGCGCTTTGCACTGGAAGAGGCATGAGGCGCTGCAAGGGGCTCGGCCTCGTTAGACAGGGAACCTGTACAGGCGGCGGAAGTAGCGGAACAGAAAGACAGCGAGCGCTGTGACGGCACCCGCGACTAGCGCGGCGAAGATACCGAGGAACAGAGATGCGGCGTGCTCCTGAGAGCGATCCAGCGTGTGTGCGCGTTCAAAGAAGTGCATGGCGGCGAGGTATCCCAGCGGCGCTGCCATGCAGCCGGCCAGCGCGCCGGATCCAAGCGCGATGATCAGGTCCGCGGGGAACTGGTCAATGAGATAACGCTTCTGCGCCTGTGCGCTCTGCCGCATGGAGAGCTAGTGTCTCACCTTCATGAAGGATGCGGACGCGACTGGCCACACCTGCGCGCCTGGCCGCTTCCATCAGGCGTACAGGCGGCTCGCCGATAGGTTCACGGCCGAGTGGGAAGGTGCCGAAGTGCATCGGGATCATAGTTGTGGCTGTGCGGAGGTCCAGAAACGCGCGGAGTGCCTCCTCCGGGCTGGTGTGCACAGCGCGGTAGCTGTCCGGGAAGTAGGCGCCGATGGGAAGCAGAGCGACGTCTGGCCTGAGACGCTGACCAATCTCGGCAAAGGTGGAAAAGTAAGCCGTATCGCCGGAGTGGTAAACACGATGTCCCCCGCCAGCGATGACATAGCCGCCGAAGAGCCGGTGCGTGTCGCGGAAGAGACGGGCACCCCAATGCTTTGCGGGTGTCAGCGTGATCTCCACCTCGCCATCCAGGAGCGTGCTGTTCCACCATGTGAGTTCCGTAATGGGGTGAAAGCCGAGCGGCTCAACGAGATCGCGCAGTCCATGGGGTACGACACACGCGGGAGCCCGGCCGGTGAGCCGGCGGGTGTGGCGGATGATGCGGCGCAGCGACGGAAGGTTGAGGTGGTCCATGTGCGCGTGGGTCAACAGAACTGCATCGACTGCGGGCAGGTCCTCGACGCGGACGCCGGCGCGGCGCTGACGGCGCAGCAAGATGAGTGAGCGTGCGAAGACAGGATCGATCAGGAGGTGACGGCCGGCAACCTGAAGCAGAAAGGAGGAATGGCCGATGAAGGTGATGCCGAGCTGATCAGCGGGAACCCGCACCGGCGGCAGCGGATCGCCTACCAGCGGGGCACGGTGGCTTTCACGAACCCAGCTCACGCCCTGCCGCAGTTTCCTCAGAACAGTGGGATGCTGACGTACCTCGCTCACCTCTGTTTGATGAGGCGTCTGAGCGAAGGATGCGTATGCGGGCGGAATGCCAGACCTCTGCCCCCACGACATCCTGCATCCTAAGCCTCGAGGACGATGACATGTCCGAAATGCACGTTGCTCAACAGTCCGAGTGTGCAAAGGAGCCCGGCACGATGGAGCACCACAAGCTGGAGGCGAGCATCTGGCGGCACATCTCGCACAACCCGATCTCATCCATGTGGGACCTTCGCGGACTGTCCTTTAGTGGCGTCGCGAAGCGGACCTGGAGCGGGATCGATGAGGACAACCTGTTTGGGCGCGCATCGCAGCTGGCATATTCATTCTTCTCGGCGATCTTTCCAGCGCTGATCGCGGTCTCGTCTCTTATGGGGCTTGTCGCCAAATCTTTCAATGATGTCTACATCAAGCTGCTCAATCAGGTAGGCCGTCTCCTGCCGCCGTCGGCGTTCAATATTGTTATCCAGACCTTTCAGCAGACAACGCGTGCCAGCACATCCGGCAAGGTGGCCCTTGGCATCGTGTTCGCCCTGTTTTCGGCGAGCATCGGTGTGTCTGCCATTCAGGACACCCTGAACACGGTCTACAAGGTGAAAGAGACGCGGCCGTTCTGGAAGGCGCGGCTGCAGGCGATGGGGCTCACGTTGCTGGTCGCGTTCATCGTGATCAGTGCGCTGCTGCTGATCTTCGCGGGCGATTTTGGTGCCAAGTACGCGCTGGTGCACCTGCCCGCAGGCCATGTGATCGCGGTCGCGGTGCGTATCGTCGGCTGGACGGTGGGGTCGCTCCTGATGGTGCTTTCCTTTGAAGTGCTGTACTTCTTCTGTCCGGACGTGAAGGAACGCAAGTGGCGCTGGTTTACGCCGGGTGGCATGATCGGGCTGGCTGGATGGGTGATCGGGTCTGTGGTGCTCCGGATTTATCTGCACTACTTCAACAGCTACTCGGTTACCTATGGTTCGCTTGGAGCCGTGATCATTCTGCTCCTGTGGTTTTACATCACAGGCGTCATGATCCTGCTCGGTGGCGAGGTGAACTCAGAGATAGAACATGCTGTCGCCAAGCGGGACATCCAGGAGG
>CAXTSF010000087.1:649-1277 GCA_964246865.1 uncultured Terriglobus sp. | reverse complement strand
CACGACGACTGTTATGCCGGCGGAGACGGCTTCAGCGGCCTGACTTCCGCTCGTGAACCGGCCCTCCAGGAACTGTACGCAGTAGACTCGATCCACGATGAACTTGTATGGCGTTGTGGTTGGCTGCATCGTTGTGGCCCTGCTTTTGGTGTCGCTGTCGCAGTTGCGGTCCACCAAGACCAAGGCGGATTATCTGCTGGCTGGGCGGTCGCTTCCGGCGGTGGTGCTGGTCTTTACGCTGCTCTCAAGCTGGATCGGATCGGGCTCGCTGCTGGGCGGGGCGGAGAACGCCTACCGCCACGGTTTTCCAGCACTTTGGCAGGGCGGCGGAGGCTGGGCGGGGCTTCTGCTGATCTACTTCATCGCGCCGCGGGCTCGCCGCTTTGCCCAGTTCACCATCCCCGATCTGCTTGAGGCTCGCTATAACCAGGCGGCACGCGTGCTGGGCGTAGTAGCGGTACTATTTACCTACACGGCCATCACGAGCTACCAGCTCATCGGTGGCGGCGATATTCTTCACCTTATCTTTCCCGAAGGTGTCAGCGCGGTGCAGGGCCGGTATATCCTTGCGGCGTTTGTCATCGTGTTTACGGCGATTGCCGGTATGGCTTCCGTGGCGTACATGGAT
>CAXTSF010000087.1:0-639 GCA_964246865.1 uncultured Terriglobus sp. | reverse complement strand
TACATGGATGTTGCCATCGGCTCGCTTACCACGCTGACCATGTTGGTAGCTCTTCCGATCCTGGTGCATCGGGCGGGAGGCTGGAGCGGCGTTCATGGTGCCCTGCCGGCAAGCCACTTCCAGGTTCTGGGGGACTTCACGGGTATCGGCGCGCTTGAACTGGCGCTGCCGACATGCCTGCTGATGCTGGGCAATCAATCCATGTATCAGAAGTTCTTCTCCGCCCGGAGCGCGAAAGATGCGCGGCAGGCCGTGGTGGGATGGGTGATCGGCACGGTCGTTCTGGAGACAGCCATCATCGCGCTGGCAGTGGTCGGCTCCGCGCTGTTCCAGAGGGGTGAGGTGCGAAATAGCCCACGCGAAATCCTGGCATACACGGCGATGCACGGTCTTCGCGGGCGCGGAGCGCTGCCACTGCTGGGCGCGATGATGGTGGGGGCTATCTTCGCCAAGATCATCTCGACGGCGAACAATTACCTGTTCTCGCCAGCCACGAATCTGGTGAACGATGTTTTTGTGCGCTACTTGAAGCCGGAAGCCGGTGACCGGCAGGTGTTGCTGGTGTCCAGGCTGATGGTGGTTCTGCTGGGTTGCTGGGCGCTCTGGCAATCGCTGCACACGGAAAGTGTGCTGAAGAAG
>CAXTSF010000086.1:3183-12655 GCA_964246865.1 uncultured Terriglobus sp. | reverse complement strand
TTCTACGCTCTGCCCGAGGACCTCGACAAGGCAAAGAGTCAGTTCGCGCAGGCAAAGCCCATGCTCGCGATCTACCAGAAGTACTTCGGCGACTACCCCTTCCGGCGCGACGGCTACAAGCTGGTGCAGGTGCCCTATGCCGGCATGGAGCACCAGAGCGCCGTTGCCTACGGGAACGGTTTCCACAACAGCTATGGCAAGGGTGACTGGACCGGCGTTGGCATCAGTCCACGCTTCGACTTCATCATCATTCACGAGAGCGCGCATGAGTGGTTCGGCAACAGCGTCTCCGCCGCGGATCCCGCGGACATGTGGATTCACGAGGCCTTCACTACCTATGCCGAAGACGTCTATGTCGAAGCCATGTACGGCCATGGCGACGCGATCCGCTACATCAACGGTCTCCGGCCCAAGGTGAAGGGCCTGCACCCCATCCTGCAGACGCGCGGCCTCGCGCAGCAGCCGCCGGATGCCGACCAGTACTTTAAAGGCGCGCTCTTCCTCAACACGCTGCGCAGCGTCGTAGACGACGATGCAAGGTGGTTCGCCACTCTTCACGGCTTTGCCGAACACTTTCGCTACCAGACCATCCTCACCGAGGATGTTGTTGCCTTCTTCAACCAGTCGCTGGGTGCGGATCAGACCGCCATCTTCGACCAGTACCTCCGGTACATCGCACTGCCAAAATTAGAGCTGCACTTCGACGATGCCGCGGGTACGGTACGCTACCGCTGGGTCGCAGACGTGAGAGGCTTCGCCATGCCGGTGCGCGCCGGCAATCCGGATCGATGGACGACACTGCATCCAACATCGGAGTGGCAAACCGTACCCGGCAGACGAAGCAGCTTCAAAGTGGATACGGAACACTTTTACGTGGAGGTAGTGGAACGATGACCCATGCAGGATCAGCCCCGATGCAACGTTCTCTCAATCAGCAGATTCGCTCTGCGTGGGTGCTTCTTCTGGCCCTGCTCGCCCCCTGCCTCGCTTCCGCGCAAACCGTCCAGGGGCCTATCCGGGTGGCCATCGTCGGCCTGGTACACGGCCATGTGCAGGGCTTTCTCGGGGCCTTTCCGAAGCAGACCGGTGCGCAGCTGATCGCCATCGTGGAGCCGGACAAGGCTCTCGCGCAAAAGTACGCCGACCGCTATCACCTGCCGCAGACGCTCTTTTACACCGATCTTGAGCGCATGCTCACCGAGAAGAAGCCGGACGCAGTGCTGGTCTACACGACGATCCGCGACCATCGCAAGGTGATTGAGGCCGCCGCGCAACACGGCATCTCGTCCATGGTGGAGAAGCCTCTCTCCACCACCATGGACGACGCGCTCGCTATCCGCCGCGCGGCGCGCGATCACCACGTGCAGGTGCTGGTGAACTATGAGACCACGTGGTACCCGAGCAACGCCGAAGCTCTCCGCGAGGTCCGCGAAGGCAGGCTTGGCGATGTGCGCAAGGTCGTGGTCCACGACGGGCACGAGGGGCCGAAGGAGATCGGCGTCGGCCCGGAGTGGCTGCCCTGGCTCACCGATCCCGTGCTGAACGGCGCGGGCGCGCTCTTTGATTTTGGCTGCTATGGTGCCGACCTGCTCACCGTCATGATGGGCGGCAAGGCCCCGCTCACCGTAACCGCGCTCGCCCAGACCGACAAGCCGGACATCTATCCGCACGTGGATGACGACGCCACGGTCATCCTCGGCTATCCGAGAACGCAGGCCGTCCTCATGCCCTCCTGGAACTGGAGCTTCGCCCGCAAGGATATGGAAGTCTATGGCGTCAAAGGTTCGTTGGTCACGGTCGCCTCGGACGACGTCCTCACGCGCTACCAGGGCGACAAAACCGCGGAGAAGCACACCGCACCCGCGCTCCCGCTCGAACAGCGCGACTCTCTTGGCTATCTCGCGGCCGTGCTGCATGGGCAGCTTCCCGCAAAGGGAGATCTCTCCGCCCTCGACACCAACATGGTCGTCATGCAAATCCTGGATGCGGCGCGCGAATCCGCCCACACAGGCAGGACCATCACGCTCAAACCTCTGCCGCAGTAGCCGCACACCGGATGGTTTCCACAGTCACCGCTGCTTCGACGCGACAGATCTCGAGGGATCCGTCGCGTTGAAGCAGTGGGTCTTAAGCGTTTGCCGGCACCTCTGCAATGCTGTCCAGCTTCTCGATCAGCTCCGGTGACAGCTGCAGCTTCGCCGCCGCAAGATTCTCGCGAAGATGAGCGACTGACGATGTTCCCGGGATTAACAGAATGTTCGGCGAACGGTGCAGCAGCCACGCCAGCGCCACCTGCATCGGCGTCGCTCCAAGTGAGGCTGCCACCTCGTCCAGGGCGGACGCCTGCAGCGGCGTGAAGCCTCCCAGCGGAAAATACGGCACGTACGCAATTCCCTGTGCTGCCAGCGTGTCAACAAAGGTATCGTCCGCCCGGTTCGCCAGGTTGTAGAGGTTCTGCACGCACACAATCTTCGTGATCGTCTGCGCCTCCTGCAGCTGTGTCGGCGTGATATTGCTCACGCCGATGTGCCGGATCAGCCCCTGTGTCTGCAGCTCCGCAAGCACCATCACCTGCTCGGCAATGGAGCCCTCGGCAGGTCCATGGCCATCGCCCCAGGCGCGAAAGTTGACGAAATTGAGAGCGTCCAGCCCAAGATTGCGCAGATTATCGTGCGCGGCATCGATCAACTCCTGTCTGCTGTCGGCACGGTTCCATGAGCCGTCCTCGCCACGCTTGGCACCCAGCTTGGTCACGATCACCAGTTCGTCTGGGTAGGGTTGCAGCGCCTCCCGGATAATCTGGTTTGTAATGTGCGGGCCATAGAAGTCGCTGGTGTCGATATGGTTCACGCCGCTTGCTACTGCCTCGCGCAGCACGGCAATGGCTGCAGCGCGGTCCCTGGGCGGCCCGAACACATGTGGACCCGCAAGCTGCATCGCGCCGTAGCCCAGCCGGTTGACGGAAACCGCGGTGCCGGGGAAAGTAAACGTTTCATGCATCGTTGAGTTCTCCTGTTGCGCTGGGGTCGTCGTACGCTGACGCGCGTGAAGCCCGCAATGCGCTGACGTAGGATTGGATGAAGGAAGCTTCAACGCGGGAGTTCGCATTTGGAACGACGGGGTAATCTGCTCCTGGAACCGCGCAAACAGCCGGTACAGTCGCGCTCCACGGCCAGCGTCGAGGCGCTCCTCGATGCCACGCTTCAGGTTCTGCTGCGCGTCGGCAAGGAAAAGCTCACTACCACGCTTGTGGCGGCACGGGCCGGGGTCTCTGTCGGCACTCTCTACCAGTACTTCCCAAACAAAAGCGCACTCCTACAGGCGGCTCTGCGGCGTCATCTACTGGAGGTCACAGAGGCAGTCGAAGAAACGTGCCAGCGGCAAGCTGGGGAGTGCCTCCATACGATGACAACCGCCGTCGTCAACAGCTTTCTCGAGGCAAAGCTGCGCGACGCGAAGATCAGCGTGGCACTCTATGCCGTAAGCGCGGACGTGGACGGTGCGCGGATCGTGCAGGAACTGGGCAGCCGCTTCGGGAAGGCAGTCGCAGCTATGCTCAGCACCGCAAGCGAGCCGTTCCTAGGTAATGTGCAGCTGGCAGCCACCGTGCTGCAGGGCATGCTGCGCGGGGTCAGCCGCGGCCTGCTCGAGGCAAAGACGGACAAAGCGGGTGCGGAAAAGACCGGCGGTGAGATGGTGCGCATGGCATGCGCCTATATCGAAACGTTTCGCGGAGGAACCGCAGCCGAGAACGGTGCAAGAGCTTCTACCGCAAATGTTCAGCCCGGGCGAGGGCTCGGCTAGACTCCCCTAATCCGGTGTCGTTCTCCGCGAGGAGTCTTGCGTTGCTACGGGTGCGTTGCCTCCGTAAAAATCTTCTTTGGCAGCATCGCGTGTACGCCCACATTGCCGTCCACCAGCTCCGTAATGTCCACATCCACCGCCACCGAACACAGCATGTACGCATCATCGCGGCTCATGTGCTTCTCCGTTACCAGAAAGTCGATCATGTCGCGCACTGCGTGCTCGGTCGCCTCATGCAGGTCCTTGCTGAAGCCCATCGAGAGAAAGAAGTCGGGCGTCTCCGCGCGAGGCCACAGGAGGTGCCGGTCCTTGTGCACCACAAAGCGAAAGGTTCCCGTGAGGTACGTCTCCAGAGCCGTAATATCCACCTCGCCGTTCCCCTGTCCGGCGTGGCCGTCGCCCGCCTGGAAGAGTGCGCCCTTGGCCGCGACTGGGATGAACAGCGTCGTTCCGGCAACCAGCTCCTTGTTGTCCAGGTTGCCCGCGTGCACGAACGGCGGAGCGCTGTCGATCTTGCCGCCCGCGGGTGCCACGCCCATGCTGCCAAAAAACGGGTGCAGCGGCAGGTCAATGCCCGGCGCAAAATGCCCAATCATCTTCTCGCGGTCGAGCGGAATGATCTTGGTGCGGGAGTAGGGATACTCCATCGGGAGAAATCCGCGGTCCACGCCAAAGCCGTTGCAGGCGAAGTTGGCGTCGATCTCTACCTTCACGATCTGCACCTCCAACACGTCGCCGGGCTCCGCCTCGGTGATCGCCACCGGCCCAGTCAGGATATGGCCGCCCGGACCCTTGTCCTTCTCCGGGTACTCCTTGAAGATGGCAGCCGTGTACGGCGGAATATCCCCCGGCTTCACGCCCCGGCTGATCAGGCGTTCTGGCGACCCGCACGTGGACAGCGTCTGCATGCGCACGGTATCGCCGGAGTGCACCGTCAGCGCGGGCTTCGACAGGCCGGAATAGTAGCCCCAGACGACCGTGTCCGGCTTTGCCAGCAGCGTGTAGTCGGCGGCATGCGCCGGCGCTGGGGCTGCCACGAAAACCGCTGCGGCGACTGCAAGCATGGACGCGGGCGCAAGGAGTGGAGCAAGGCGCATGAGGTCTCCTGGAAGGGATCGGATAAGTGAACGTAGCATGACGGACGGCGGCAGCGACGCCGCATCCCCGTCCGGCGGATTGGCGCATTTTCGTCGTGCGGTGCAGGGAACCGGGTCCGCTGGCGTCAGGCGACAGCCAATGCGGCTGGACGTGGCGATTCCCCTACGCCGCCCGGCGCGGCTCCGGTATCCTAAAGGCTATGCAGACCTCTGATACCAGCCCGGTCCTCCAGCACCGCACCGTGACCGAACCGGAGATGCCGCCGGTAACGCCGCATCAGGACCGGGATGACCAGCTTCAGGGCCCCGCACCCTTCCAGTCGTGGGGCCGGTATCCCCTGTACGGCGCCAAGCTCATCCCGCTCTCCTGGCAAAGCGACTACCCTGAGGTGCTCGCGCAGAACAACCGCCTGCCCGGTGGCGCGCTCGCCGTCGGCATGGGCCGCAGCTATGGCGACAGCTGCCTCCTCAAGGATGGCAGCCTGCTCGTGGCCACCGGTATGAATCGTTTGCTCGACTTCGATCCGGAGTCTGGCCTCCTGACGGCGGAGGCCGGCCTGACGCTCGCACAGCTGCTTGACTTCTCCGTACCGCGCGGCTACTTCCTCCCTGTCTCCCCCGGCACCAAGTACGTGACTCTCGGCGGCGCCGTCGCCAACGACATCCACGGCAAGAACCACCACGTCGCGGGTACCTTCGGCAAGCACGTCACGCAGTTTGAGCTCGTCCGCAGCGACGGCACGCACCTGCGCTGCTCTCCGACAGAAAACCCGGATTGGTACGCCGCCACCATCGGCGGCCTCGGCCTTACCGGCGTCATCACGTGGATGCAGGTCAAGCTGAAGCCGATCGTTTCACGCAAGATCGACTACGAGGGAGTGCAGTTTCACGGCGTCGACGAGTTCCTCGCGCTCACCGAGCAGTACAAGAATGTCGAGTACACCGTCAGCTGGATCGACTGCACCTCCACAGGGAAGAACTTCGCTCGTGGCATCTTCATGCTCGGCGATCACTCACGCGTTCCTGACGATCTCAAGCCCTCCAAGGAACCGAAGCTTGTCTTTCCCTTTGACGCGCCGGGCTTTGCCCTTAACAGCACCACCGTCTCCCTCTTCAACACCGTCTTCTTCCATAAGCAGATCAAGCCCCGCGTGCGCGCTTTGCAGGACTACGAGCCCTTCTTCTATCCGCTCGATCAGGTCCTGCACTGGAACCGTCTCTATGGCAAGAGCGGCCTTCTCCAGTTCCAGTACGCCATCCCGTGGGAGCACGCGCGCGAAGGTACGATCGCCATCCTCGGCGAGGTAGCAAAGAGTGGCCTCGCGAGCTTTCTCGCCGTGCTCAAGGCATTTGGCGACGTGCCCTCACCGGGCATGATGAGCTTCCCGCAGCCCGGCATCACACTGGCTCTGGACTTCCCCATCAAGCCAGATGTCAGCTTTGCCCTCTTCGACCGGCTCGCTCGCATGACGCTCGAGTATGGCGGCAAGCTTTACCCGGCAAAGGACGCGCGCATGACTCCCGCGCAGTTCCAGACCAGCTATCCGCAGTGGCAGCAGTTCGCACGCTACAAGGATCCGCTGCTCACCTCCAGCTTCTGGGAGCGGGTTACCACGTAGTCGCTCCCGCATGCTTGTGACGCAGCAACCGCGCCGGCAAGGGCAACCGAACAGGCACAACGGCCCGCCGGTCCGCCGCGCAAAGACCGGTAACGATGATTTCGCGGGCCATGTGCCCTGAGGGAAACGCCCAGTATGAGTGGAGAAACAATGCCTTCAGCCCAGTCGGTCACGGTCCTGGACACCCAATCCATCGGCACAGGGAGCATGGCAGCAGCCCCTCAGACCGTAACAGCCCACCGCAGCGTGCCGCAGAATCCGCGACGCATCCTGGTGCTCGCAGCTACCTCCGGCATCGCCGAGGCAAGCTGCCGCATCTGGGCTGCCGAAGGTGCGAACCTCTTCCTGATCGGCCGCTCTGCATCCAAGCTCAACGTGATGGCGGCCGACATGAAGACGCGCGGTGCCAGCTCGGTCGGCATCGCTGTTGCGGACCTCGATCAGACCGGTGACCATCCGGAGTTGCTCGCTCACGCGCTCACCGCTCTTGGTGGCCTCGACATCGCATACCTCGCCGTCGGTGTCCTGGGCGAGCAGACACGCGCGGAGCAGGACAGCGCGCATGCACAGCAGATCCTGCACACGAACCTCGCCGCGCCCGTCTCCATCCTCACCTGGCTTGCAAATTATTGTGTCAAGCAGGGCCGTGGGACACTGGCCGTGCTCTCCTCCGTTGCCGGTGACCGGGGCCGCAAATCCAACTATGTCTATGGTGCCTCGAAGGCCGGTCTCACCGCGTTTGTGGCTGGACTGCGCAACCGCATTGACCGCGAAGGCGTCCACGTCATGACCATCAAGCCGGGGCCCGTCAAGACAGGCATGACCGCCGGCATGAAGGGCAGTGAAAAGTTTGCCGACCCGAACAAGGTAGCCCGCACCATCGTCAAAGCAATCGACACGCGGAAGGACACACTCTACGTGCCCGGCATCTGGTGGCCCATCATGACCGTCATCAAGGCCATCCCGGAGCCCCTTTTTAAGAAACTCAATCTCTGAGTTGATCTTGAAGGCTCACCCCGAAAGGTAACAGAGGTACCCTGCTCTCAATCGTATGCGGGCTGATACACCTGCGTTGCAACTGCCTGGTCCACACCTGGCGTTAGCAGGCGCAGTAGGTTTAATCCCTCAGGTCACTGGCGGATCAAAGGCCCGTTCTAGCGCTCCGCAGACCTCTGCTAATCCACCCTGCGATAGAGGATCTCCGGTCCGACCTGCGCTACCGGCCTCCATCGTTCCTGCAGGTTTTTCCGAAAGAGAGCACCTGGATTGTAGGGAAGCGGATGCCGCACACGGTAAGGAAGTCGCATCCCCTGCACCATCCATATATTCTTCGGCGTCTCCACAAAGTTTCCCTCCCACGTAGCGGGGAGCAACGCAAACCGGTTGCTGTTGAATTCATCGATGGAGCGTTTCTCGTCCTCGGGGCCAAGCAGGTTCACCCAGAAGGCCTCGTATGGCGGCCGGTACCGGTGCGTCTCCCGCAACACATCCTCGCTGGAATGCCGGATCACAATCGGTGTTGCCACTCCTTCCCGGCCGACGACACGGTCCAGCAAAGCCGCATCCAGCACCGGGTCCGGCTTATCGGACGGCCGCAGAAATTTCGCCAGGATCCTCTGTCTCCGGTCCAGCACGCGCAGAATCGGATCGCGCACGGGCCGCGGCACATGCGGCATCACGGTCAGCGCGAGCACATGTGCGCTCCGGTAGACAAAGATGTGGTAGTTCACGAACTGCGTCCATAGAACAAGTGCGGCGAAACCCAGCACCCAGCCACGCCGAATGGCGTAGATTGCAGGGCTCACGACCAGCAGCGCGAGAACGAAGAAGACAGTGCCGTTGAAGAAAACATGCAGCGGATCGCACCGCCCCAGTGCCGCGGGCAGGTAGGACACACCCAGTACGTACAGCGTGAGCAGCCGTGCGCTCTCCGGATTGCGAAGCTTGGTCATCCGGCCTAAACCCACCGGCACCAGCCACACCAGCGCGAACAGAAAAATGAGCACGTGCGGGTAGGGCCCCACAGGCAGGCTGAGCGAGCCGCGCGAGAAATGCGAGAACGCCGCCAGGAACGACGGCCCAAGTGCGAGCAGCACCAGGGCTACCGCACCTACGGGCAGCACCGCTGTGGCAAGCCACTGCAAGCCGGATTGCAGGCTCCGCAGTACGGCAAAGAAGAAGATCGTCGCCAGCAGCGCGATCCCCAGCTCCGGTGAGATCAGCAAACAGACTGCCTGGCCCGCCGCCAGGACCGCCGCGCACCGCCACGGCGACCGTTGACGCGTGGCGAACAGCACAACCGCCATCGGCGCGGCAAAACGGAGAAAGGTATAGTTGTTGCCCAGAAACGGTGTAACCGCTCCAAAGGTGAGCAGCAGCAGACCCGCGCGCCGGAGCCCGCGCCGGATCGGCAGCTCGTTCAAGGAGTACGCGATCAGGCCTAGCCCGAGCGCCGACTCAAAAACAAGCGAGATGTAGTAACCCGTCTCGATGCGGCAGTGCAGCAGCTTACTTAGCCACACGGCCGGCAGCACGAGCAGAGGACCATAGGCAAACTCAATCTGCGTGTAGAGTGACCGTCCGGTTTCCAGGCGTACAGTCGCCTGCTCGATGAAGTAACCTGCATCCGCCAGATAACGCATATGGGATCGCGCCACCAGCACAGATCCTGCGGCAATCAGCAGAGCGGCTGCTCCCATCACGACCGCAATAAAGCGCGCGGTCAGCTTCTGGTCGGGCGCATCCTGAAACGTCTCTGTTGCACGATGCCGCCGGCGGTATAGCGTTCCCACAAGAACGGTGCTGCTGATAGCAGCCGCCAGCAGAATCGCAACAGAGTTATTAAAGCCGGCCATGTAAGAGGCAGAGATTGTTGGCCGGTATGGGACGGGCACATGCAGCGGCAGCCACATGACCAGCGCCAGTGTCAGTGCGCTCACCACCG
The DNA here is from genome assembly GCA_964246865.1 of uncultured Terriglobus sp. GTDB lineage: Bacteria > Acidobacteriota > Terriglobia > Terriglobales > Acidobacteriaceae > Terriglobus. Next base: position 3,191 of record CAXTSF010000086.1, on the reverse strand, counting down.
CCACCGGC